>NZ_AWQP01000004.1:0-502998 GCF_000972175.1 Pseudomonas syringae pv. coryli str. NCPPB 4273
CGTCGCACTCTGCGTCGTCAGCGCCATCGCGATCGAAAAGTACTCCTGTGGCAACGGCTAACGGCAAGTCATGCTGTTGCGCCGCACCTGAGAGGTGTGACGCAGAGCGTCACGAACGGCATTCCCACGCGTGAGGAACGATAGTCAAAACAATCTCATGCCTTACAGCTTGTGCAGAAAATTCAGCACCACCTTGTTGCCTTCGGTGCGGTTTTCCGCCCCCTGTTCGAAGTAGCTATTGACCGTCAGCACGTTCTCCTTGTTGAAGGCATACAGGAAGCCAGGGCCAATGGCCCAGACCTTTTCCTTGCGACCACTGACATCATGGCCGTCCACCTGGGTATCCGTGAACTGCTTGAGCCAGTAACCGTTGAGCCCCAACGAGAGTTGCTCGTTAACCGCGTATTGCAGAGTCAGGTTAGCGTGCAGAGCCTGCCCCGCCTGCGTATCGGAAACATTGCCGAACCCGGCTTGCGGGTCATCATTCTTGCCGTTCCACAAATACATGAAACGCCCACTGGCCGACCATTTCGGCGAGAACCAGTAAGTCGCGGCATAGTACGGGTTGAAAGACCAGAAATTACTGCCGGGGTTGATCGAGCGATTGCGATCGTAGGCGCCGACCGGAATCGCAATGTCCGCCTCGACACGCTGGGTCAGCAGCGGGCTGCCATCGGCACGGGTGATCGTCGGCAGCTGCAGAAACGGGCCGATGACCAGATCGCCGAAACCGGCGCGCGAACTCAGGGCGGTGTTGCCCAGACCGTCATCCACGTCGACATGCGCCAGTGACGTGTTGATTGCGGTAATACCCGGCATGGCACCATTGGCCATTGGCTGACCGACGTAGATGATCTGCGTGGTCACCGCCAATACATCCACATCCTGTTTGGGAAGTTGCAGTTTGTCGCCATTCACGTCATTGAAGCGATTGGCCTTGGCATAGTTCAGATACTCCTCCAGATACCAGCCCGGGCCTGCAGGCGCCGGGGAGCCGTCGTAGAAGCTGGTGTTGCCCAGATTGAGGCCGGGCAAGTCATAGGCGTATGCAGTCGATGACAAGGCGATGAATGATACGGTCGCAACGGTACGCAAGACAGACTTGGGCATCTTGGGATTCCTGTACTTATTGTTGTTGTTTTCAAGAGCCCCGACGCCACGAACGCGTCGCCGGGGTTGCAACACGTGCAGCCATTACACGTAGGAAGCGGCCAACCCTCCATCTATCGGCAAGTTGACACCGTTGATCCAGCGCGAGGCGTCGGAACACAGAAACGCAATCACCTCGGCCACCTCATCGGCCAGCGCAGGACGCTTCATGTGCAGGCCATCGCGGGTGACCCGCTCCTGGCCAACCATGCTGACAAAATCGCCCAGAATCGGTGTGAACACCGGCCCCGGCGCGACGCAGTTGACGCGCACCGAATGATCGCGAAACCATTCCTGCGACTGCTTGAAGCTCCAGACGATCAGCGCTTCCTTGAAATACTGGTAGCAGGTTTCATGGGCGACCGGATTGGCCGCCAGCCACTCCTGCCCTTCGCTGTAGCTTTCGGTGGCGGCCAGCGCCTTGTGCAGCTCCAGCCTTTCCGGCCACTGCGAACCGAGTATCGACGCCACGTTGACGATACTGCCGCCCGGCGCGATGCGCGGCAGCAAACGTTGGGTCAGGTGACGCAGCCCGAGGTAATTGACCTGAGCGACCGCCTGAACGGGAGCTGTGCCGGGGACACCGGCGATGTTGCACAGGCCGTCGATCTGCTTGGGCAAGCGCTCGATCAACGCGTCGATACTGCCTGGGTCGGCAAGGTCCGCCTGGAAGAAACTGTCCACGGTCAGCTGCGGTTCATGACGATCGATGCCGATCACTCGGGCACCCTGGAAGCGTGCCACACGTGCCAGCTCAGCGCCGATACCGGATGACACACCAGTGACGATCAATGTTTTGTTATTCAGGTTCATAGTCACGCGCTCTTATTGTTGTTGGATCACGTCTTGCCGGTAAATCAAATCACCCGCTGCAATGAAGCATGGAATATCAGTCAGATTCAGAATGGATACGCCGGCGCCTGGTTCTTCACCGTCACCCACTGCCATTGGCTGTATTCATCCCAGTCCGAGGGGCTGCCAGCGCTGCTGCCGTTGCCCGACGCACCGCGCCCACCGAACGAGTTGACACACTCATCGGCCACCGTCTGATCATTGATGTGCAACATGCCGCACCTGAGCCGGTCGCCAAGCGCCGTCGCGCGGCCGATGTCCGGGGAGATCACCGCAGCTGCCAGGCCATACTCGGAACGGTTGGCCAGTTCGATGGCTTCCTCGTCCGTGGAAAAACTGACCACCACGGCCACCGGGCCAAAAATCTCTTCGTCGAATGCGCGCATGCCGGGTTTCACGCCGCTGAGCACGGTCGGTCGATAGAACAGGCCTTCGTACTCGCCACCGGTTTCCAGTTGCGCGCCGGCCTGCAGGCTGTCACTGACCACCTGATGCACGTGCTGTAACTGCCGTTTGTTGATCAGCGGCCCAAGAGCAGCCTCACCGCGCGCCGCGTTACCCACCGTCAGCGCACGCGCCTTGTCCGCCAGCTTGCGGGTCAGCTCGGTGACGATGGATTCGTGGACCAGGATCAGCCCGGTGGCCATGCAGATCTGCCCCTGGTGCAGCCAGGCACCAAACGCCGCATTGCTGGCGGCCAGATCAAGGTCGGCGTCTTCGAGAATCACCAGCGGATTCTTGCCGCCCAGCTCCAGGGATACTTTCTTCAGGTTGCGACCCGCAGCCTCGGCAACCTTGCGTCCGGCACCAGTCGAACCGGTAAAGGTGATCATCTGCACGTTGGTGTCGCGGCACAGCGCTTCGCCGGCATCGGCCGAACCCGGCAGCACGTGCAACAGTCCCTTGGGCAGGCCGGCTTCTTCGAACAGCCGGGCGATCAGGAAACCGCCGCTGATCGGCGTCTGTGGATCGGGCTTGAGCACGACGGCATTGCCGGCAGCAAGGGCCGGAGCGACCGAGCGCAGGGAAAGTACCAGAGGAAAATTGAACGGCGATATCACCCCCACCACACCGTGCGCGACACGCCGCGCATAGGACAGACGACCGGCCTGACTGGGCAGTATCAGGCCATGACCATGGGCCTGCGACAGCATCCCCGCAGCCTGACGCAACAACACGATGGTCTCGTTCACTTCGTGCTGGCCCTTTTGCAGGCTGCCACCGGTCTCGCGGGCGACATACAGGGCCAGTTCATCGAACGCACAGACCGCATGATCGGCGGCCAGAAGAAATATGTCGGCCTTTTCACGTGGCCCCAGCGCCGCCCAGGCAGGTTGAGCCAGCGCAGCCTCACGGCAGGCAACGGCGATGTCCGCGGCATCGGCCATGGCGGTGTTCATCAATAGCTCGCCGGTCGCAGGCTCGATGACGGGCAATGAAGGAGACGAGGAAGGAATCCAGTCGCCATTGAAAACGCATTCGGCTTCAATCGCGCGTTGCAACAGGGGGGTGCCATCAGACGCTGACATATAAAGACTCCGGCTTTTATGGTTGTAATCGCCTGCCCCATTTGCCACGGGAAGCATGCGCCGTACTTACGTCAGAGCAAAGCCTGTGCCGGGATTGTAATCCGACCATCATGTCATCACTCAACCGCTTTAGAACAAGGGTTTTCGACGACCACGCAGAAGCGTCGAGCGCCCTCAGTGGAAACTCTACGCGGACACGCTTGTTCATTTGATGAAGTTATGTTTATTAATCAAGCCTCGATTTGATCATTTCGACCATCGCCCGGCCGAGGTACACCCATGAACAACCCTCACTGCGAGCTGCCCGATCACAGCGTCCCCACCGAGCACTTCTCGCCTCGTGGCGACAGCAGTCAGACGCACGCAGGCGACTCGCCAACCGCCGAGGAATTGACCAGTTGTCTGTTCTTTTCGCCTGACGACGGGCGCATCTGGCTCAACGACCAGCGCATGTTGCTGCTGCACACCTCATCATTCGGCACCCTGCGCCGCGAGATCATCGAGCGGCTGGGCCAGGAGCAGGCACGCGGGATGTTCACCCGTGCCGGGTACCTGTCTGGCGCGCGGGACGCCCGATTGATTCGCGAGCGCTGGCCACAGGCTGACGCCTCCTCGGCGTTTCGGGCCGGTACGCACTTGCATACCCTGGAAGGTATGACCAAGGTCGAGCCGTTGCACTTTAAATTCGACGCCGAGTCAGGGTTCTACGAAGGGGAGTTTCTCTGGCATCACTCGTGCGAAGCCGACGAGCATGTCGCGGCCTATGGTATCGGCCAGGACCCGGTGTGCTGGACCGAAATCGGCTACGCCACCGGTTTTGTCAGCGGCCTGTTCGGGCAGATGGTGGTTTTCCGCGAAGTCGAATGCCGGGGCATGGGGCATGCGAGCTGCCGTGTAGTCGGCAAAACCTCGGAACAATGGGGCGATGTCGAACGCGATCTGAGCTACCTGAGAGCGGTCAACTCACCTGCTCCAGTGCACAGCGCCCCGACGCCAGCGGTGAACTATGAGGCAAGCCCACCGACGGCCACCGACCAGCCGCTGGTCGGCGCAAGCGCTGCCTTCAATGCGGCCACCCAGGCCTTGCAACGGGTGGCGATGACCCCGGCAACCGTCTTGATCAGCGGTGAGTCCGGTGTCGGCAAGGAAATGTTCGCCCGCCAGTTGCACCAGCTCAGCCGCAACCGCGAAGGCCCGTTCGTGGCGCTCAACTGCGCAGCCATCCCCGACAACCTCATTGAGGCCGAGCTGTTCGGTGTGGAGCGAGGGGCTTATACCGGGGCAACGCACTCCCGACCCGGGCGTTTCGAGCGCGCCAACGGTGGCACGCTGTTTCTCGATGAGATCACTTCGCTGAGCCTTGCCGGGCAAAGCAAGCTGCTGCGCGCCTTGCAGGAGCGGGAGATCGAGCGTGTTGGGGGCGTGCACGGCATCAAGGTCAACGTTCGAGTGGTGGCGGCGACCAACGTCGACCTGCGCAAGGCGGTGGCCGATGGCGATTTCCGTGAAGACCTGTTCTATCGCCTTAACGTCTACCCGATCACCCTGCCGCCATTGCGCGAGCGCCGCGATGACATCCCGTTGCTGATCAACTTCTTTCTCAAGCGCTTCTGTCAGGAGTACGGCAGGACGCCGGCCGGATTGACCATGCGTGCGCTGAAAACCCTGCTGGGTTATGACTTTGCCGGGAATGTGCGTGAATTGCAGAACCTGATCGAGCGTGGCCTGATTGCCAGTGATGAAGGCCAGGCCATCGATCTGGTGCATATTTTCCGCAACGAATCGTTACCGCGGGATCCCTACTCGCTGAATCACCACGGCGCACTGCGTCAGGCATCGGCTGCGGGTGCACAACAGGCACCTGCGACCTCGCTGCTAGACTCCCTAAATCAATCGGATCAGGCGTTCTCCATCGACGATCTCGAACAGCGCCTGATCCAGGAGGCGCTGGACAAGAGCGAAGGCAACCTGGCGGCCGCCTCGCGCTTGCTGGGCCTGAGCCGCGCCCAGTTTGCCTACCGCCTGAAAAAGCGTCAGCCCTGAACAGCCTGACTCAGCGGTAACGCGCAGCCGATCCAGCTGCGCGTTACACCTTACAGTGGCAAGGCGCTGACCACA
Organism: Pseudomonas syringae pv. coryli str. NCPPB 4273; assembly: GCF_000972175.1. NCBI lineage: Bacteria > Pseudomonadati > Pseudomonadota > Gammaproteobacteria > Pseudomonadales > Pseudomonadaceae > Pseudomonas > Pseudomonas syringae pv. coryli. Next base: position 5,649 of record NZ_AWQP01000004.1, read on the forward strand.
CGCAGGGCCAACCCTTCGTAGGCATCCAGGGTGATGGTGAACTCGCCCTGATCGGTCAGATCGCCTTCGACACGCTCGTTGATGATGTCGACCACCGGACCCGGCGCAATACCCGGCAGGTGCAGCGTTTCGACGATGGTCTCGGCGCTGAAATTGAGCGCAGTGATCTGCGTGCCCTTGCCGGCGGGCAATTCATGGACCATGACCAGCAGCCCTGGATGCTCGACATCCGGAATCAGAATCTGGCGGCTTGCCGCGATGTCATAGGCGCGGCGCACAGCGAGAATCTTCTTGAGCTGCGAGGCAAACGAATCGGGACGCTGGAGCTGAGTGACCAGGCTGCCGTACAGCGTCTTGGGACGCGGCATGTCACCCGCAGAAAACTCGGCTTCCGGGTCCAGATCGACCAGATCGTAAGCACCGCGGTGAACCCAGCGCGTGTCGCCATCCTGCATCAGATGGTCGACCTGGTCGGCCGGTAGCGTCAGGGCACCGACAAGGTCCCAACCCGACAGAGCAAACACGCCCGGCTGCATGGCGTTGTACATCACCAGCAGCAGGTGGATATGCTGGATCTGCTGAATGTCGGCATCGGTGATCGTGCTCAGGTCGCGAATGCCCAGCGCTGCAGTGATGATGCTCGCCGTGGTGCAGGAAACGCCGTTGGTGACGAACTTGAGGTTGTACGGCGCATGTTCGCCGGACAGCTTCTCGTACATCTCCTCACGGATGTGCTCGCGCAGGATGTTGCCCGGGAACGTCTGGCCCTGGTAATGAAACGTATCGTGGGCGTGCAGCGTCCAGAAGTGCACCAGTTCCAGGGTCAGTTCATCGTGGTTCTGCAAGGCATGGATCAACGACGCCGGGTCGATGCCATAGGCATGCACCTGACGCAGCATCAGGCGCAGGAACTCGGTGGTGCCGGTCAGCAGCGCGTGCTGATAGGCCGGCCGGGTAATGAAGTCGTAGGACAGATCCGCACCACCCTGACCCATGGAGGCAATGTCATCGATGGTCAGGTTCAGCTCCTGGAAGCTGAAGCCGCCCGCCTTGCGGATCGCACCGGCCAGAAGCTGGTTGCCGGTGATCGACAGCGGATGGCTTTCCGACCAGGCGGTACCCTCGGCGCGACGCTCGACACCAAGGAAGCCGTTGGCGTCCAGGCGCAGCACCCGGGCGCCCATGACATCGATGGCGTGCAGCGCGTCACCGATGATCATCTGCTGCGCGGCAAAGCTGGGGTCCAGCCAGTTCAGGGAGGGCTGGCCGTCCTTGAAATAATGCAGGTAAACCCAACGGCGGGCCTTGCCATCAACGCCCTGTACCACGTCAGTGGCGCTCCAGTCGGTTTCCTTGACCCCGGGCTCGAAGAAAATCACCCGCTGCAACTGGCCGACGATGTAGTGCTTGTCGCGCAGCTGATCCACCACATCGGGCATCAGGTTGACCGCATCGCGGCCCGCAGGCACTTCAGGCAACAACTGCCAGTCTTCCTCACGGATCTCGACCATGTGGAACAGACCGGGGTAATCCTCGTACGCCATCTCGGCCAGGCGGAAATCTGCGCCCTTGCCGGTGTGCGACGGGATGATGTCGTCGATGATCACCGCGTTGTGCGCTGCGGCAATGCGCGTCAGGCTCAACAACTGCGCCTCGGTACCCAGGTCCGGGTCGATGCCGAAACTGATGCGGTCGAAGTTGCCATCGATACTTGGCGTGCGCTCGCGGCCCTGCAAGCCGCCGGAAAGCTTCAGCGGCCCGTTGTGAATGCCCTGAATGCCGATTTCCGACAGTGCATGCCAGAGGGTTTCATCACCCAGCGCTTCGAGCACCGAGCCGCCTTCGCGGGTGACGATGGAGGCCGGGTAGGCGGTAAACCAGACCGAGGCGATAGCGGAGGCGTCTCTGGGACGTGCAAGGGCGAAAGGACGCTGCCAGAGCCTGCCCTGCCCCGAATAGGTCTTGGCGCGCTGTCTTGCGGCGTTCAGCATCGATTGCTCGACCAGCCATTCCACGTACTGCTTGTCCGGTATCGTCATAGCGTTCAGTCTTCCTCTCGAATCGGCGACCTGAGACGCTCCGCGTGCGGAGCGTCCTGAATGTATTGCTTACGGATATGAGCCTTGCCGGCCCGATTCGTTGCATTCGTATCGCGTTCAAACGTTCGTTGAGGGCACTGTGACAGTGTTTTGTGACACCTCGGTCAATCAGGCCGAGTGTTCGAGGCCGGTGGTTTTTTCAGTGCCTGAACCACGGCATTGGCGGCGTTGGACAGCAATGAAGCAGGCCGCGCCACGACGCTGATCTGGCGCATCACGGTCAGCGGCAGCGGGATCGACTCCAGCTCGCGAAGCCGTCCGTTCAACAGCGCGCCGGGCACAATCGAGATGCAATGGCGCTTGCCGACCAGGTCCAGCAGCGTGTCCAGGCAACTGAGTTCGCCACGTTGATTGAGCCGTAGCTGTGCCGATGCCAGTTGCTGGTGCAGGCGCTCGACCCCAGGATGCCGCCAGGCCACATAGCGCGACACCTGCGCAAGCTCGGCGAAACACTGCGCCGCGCCCTGCTTGCTGCGCGCCGCCACCAGTACGTAATGGTCCGACCAGCAATGGTGTTCGAGGTAATGCTCGTCCAGCACAGGGCCCGGCAGGATGAGAATATCGGCCACGCCCTTTATCAATGCGTCCAGCGACGGATGCTGTTCGCTGCGGTGCAGCACGTTCAGGTGGATATCGGGGTAATGATGGGCGAGAAAGTCCAGCGAGGCGCTCAGGCCGGTCTCGCGGATGTGCGAGTGGTAATGAATGGTGACGCTGCCACTGACCCCATTTTTTTTAGTTGTTCGAGCGTGGCCATGATATTTCCCAGGGTCTGGCTGATGACCTTGCCTTCAGGGGTGAGCGTGCAGCCTGTGCGGCTGCGAATGAACAGGCGTTTTTCGAAAAAATCTTCGACCTCCTTGATGGCATAGCTGATGTTCGACTGGCTGCAGCCCAGAATGGCGGCGGCCTCGGAGAACGAACCGTGCTGTGCAACGGTTTGAACGACTTTGAAGAAGTGGGTTTTCATGTGTCCTGCACTCTGGTTTTGCAAAGGTGGGTGCGGTCCTGCCGCTGAGCCAAAGGCTCGGGAATACAGGAAACCCCCGCCGAAACACCGAGCTGGCCGGTTTATCGGCTGTTCGAATGAATGTCTCAAGCGGGGGTAAGGCGGACGCTGGCTATCGCGTTGAAGCGCTGGCTATGCACATTTCGCGCACACAGCCTCTTCAGGGGTATCCGCAGCGCGACTGGATGACTCAGTCGTTCTCGGTCCAGTCGAAATCCATCTGCAGCGCGGTGCGTTCGGCCAGTTCACGGCTGTGCAGGCGCTCGACCAGGTGCAGGCTCATGTCGATGCCGGCAGAAATGCCTGCCGATGTCACGAACGAGCCCTCATCGACCCAGCGCAGCGTGCTGAGCACGTCCACCGACGGGAACATCTCCTTGAGGTCGTCGATGTCTTCCCAGTGGGTGGTCACTTGCTTGCCGGCCAGCTTGCCGGTCCTGGCCAGCAGGAAGGCGCCGGTGCACACGGCAGCGACCACGCGACCGGGCTCTGATTGATCGCTGATCCAGTGGATCACGTCGGGTTTTTCCAGCTCGGCGGTCACCACGCCACCCGGGACGATCAGGCAGTCGACGGGCGGATGGTCGTTGATCGAGAAATCCGGATCGACCTTGAGCCCGGCGCGGGCACGCACCGGCGCCGTGCTGCGGCCGATGGTGAACACGTTGAACAACTGCCGGTCATCACGGCTGTTGCGGGCGTGCATGCGGGTTGCGGTGGTGAACACTTCATAGGGGCCAGCGAAGTCGAGAACCTCGACGTCGTCATAAACGTAGATACCGATATTGAGTGGCACGAGTTGGCTCCAGGGCCTGCAGGGCAGACCACTTGCATCATAGTGAGGGTTAAGCGGGTTTCAGCGGTGACACAGAGCAGATTACTCAGTAGCATCACGCCAAACTACTGGCTGAAATGCCAATATCCGGTAACATCGCGCCATGAAAAATCATCTCGTTGTCGCACTCATCTACAACCAGCTGTGCACCTTCGAATTTGGCTGCACGGTTGAAGTCTTTGCGCTGAAAAGACCCGAGCTGGGCGTCAGCTGGTACGAGTTCGCGACCTTCCCGGTCGACGACGGCCCGATCACCGCTGCCGGGGGCATCACCATCGTGCCAACACCCGGCGAGGTGCTGCTGGAAAACGCCGACACGATCATCGTGCCGGGCTGGCGCGGGGTGGAATCCGAGGTCCCGCAACGGCTCATCGAACAGCTCCAGGCGGCTCATGCACGCGGCGCGCGAATCTGCTCGATCTGTACCGGGGCTTTCGTACTGGCGGCGGCCGGTCTGCTCGACGGGCACAAAGTGACTACCCACTGGCGCTACACCGACCTGCTGGCCACCATGTATCCGGGCCTGACCATTCAGCCCAACGAACTGTATGTGGATCAGGGCAGCATCGTGACCGCAGCAGGCTCGGCCGCCGGGCTGGACATGATGCTGCACCTGGTGCGCAACGATCACGGCTCGCGCGTCGCCAACATGGTCGCGCAGCGCATGGTCATTCCACCTCATCGCGAAGGCGGTCAATCGCAATACGCATCCCGGCAACTGGTATCGGCCAGCGACGGGCCGATTTCCAACCTGATGGACTGGATTCGCAGCGACTTGCAGCGCCCGCATACCATCAAGGAGATGGCCTCACGCGCGGCGCTCAGTACCCGCACCTTGCACCGCAGCTTCATGGAAAGTACCGGGCTGACGCCTTACGACTGGCTGCTCGGTGAGCGTATTGCCTACGCCAAGGAACTGCTGGAATCGTCGAAATTGCGCCTGAATGAAGTGGTGGACCGCGCCGGCTTCGGCTCCGAAGAGTCGTTTCGCCGGCACTTCCGCAATCTGGTGGGCATCAGCCCGAGCAGTTACCGCAAGCAATTTGCCCGGGCCTGACCACGGGCTCCGGGTAAAGCGCATCGACGATTGCGTCGGCAAATTCGCCCCACGCGCCGGCAACCGCCGTGTTGGTCAGAACCACCATGCTCAGCGCAGCACACGGATCGACCCAGTAATGGTTGCCATACAGCCCGCACCATGACCAGGTTCCCGCGCCCTGCCGCTGCCCGGCAAGCACTGGGTCGGTGAGGATCATCGGCCCCAGCCCGAACCGCCAGCCGGGCCCGCGGCTGGCGATGCTCGTCTGGCCAATCGCATTGCCCAGCAAGCGCGCGGTACTGGCCTCACCCAATAGCGGCGCGCCGCCGAGGCGCAGGCATTCGAGCAGCCGAAGATAGTCATCAGCCGTGCCGAGCATTCCCGCCCCGCCCGACTCATACGCATCGGTTTCAAAGGCGCGAGCTGCGGACAGCCGCGCCTGGCCGCTGTCGAGCAACACCCCATCGTCGTCGCCGATACGCTGCGGGCCGCTGAGACTATCCTTGTAGGCACTGGCCGGCGGACACTCCGGTAGGCACTTGAATGAGGTCGCGTGCATACGCAAAGGCACGGTGACCCATTTATCGATGGCTTCTGACAACGCCAGCCGCGTGGCCTGTTCGACCACTGCACCCAGCACATCGGTGGCCAGCGAGTATCCCCACGCACTGCCGGGCTCGAACAGCAGCGGCACACTCGCCAGACGCATCAGGTTTTCCTGCAGGTCGAACGGTACACGGTCCAGGCCGTCCGACACCCCGGCCCGCTGATAGGCATTATCGGGCGCTTGCTCAAAGCCGTAGCTCAAACCCGACGTATGCGACAGCAGGTGCTGCAGCGTGATGAGCGGCTCACGGCCATTCGCCAGACGCGGCCGAAAGGCTGGCAGCCAGCGAGTCACCGAAGCCTGCAGATCCAACACACCCCGCTCGCACAGCCGCAATACTGCGACCGAGGTCAACAGCTTGGTCAATGAGGCCAGGCGAAAACGCGTGCTGCGAGTGACCGGAATCTGCTGCTCGCGATCGGCCCAGCCGCGCGCACTGGCATATGCCACGCGGCCCTGCCGAGCCAGCAACAGCACGCCGCCGACGATCCGGCCCTGCTCGACGAAACCGCGCCAGACCTGGTCAAGACGCTGTATGCCCGCCTCGTTCAGCGCAGCCATGGTTCACTCGCCCCTCACTGCACGGCTGAAAATCTGCGCGTAGACCTGCGCCGAATGGCGAATCGGGTTGGTGTGCGAGCAGCCATCGGCGAAGGCCATCTGCCCGACCCGCTCGGCTTCGCGATCATCGATGCCGATCTCGCTCAGCGTATGTGGAATGCCAATCTGCTCGCGCAGCGTCAGCAGCCAGTCCATCACCCCGGAGAAACCGGGCGAAGGCAACCGCAGGTAAACCGCCAGATCGTCCATTTGCGTCTGCAGCACCGAGCGATTGGCCTCCAGTACGTAGGGCAGCAGGATCGCGTTCAGCAAGCCATGATGCTGGTCGTAGAGCGCCCCAAGGCTCTGCGCGATTGCGTGTACGCCGCCCAGCCCGCGCTGAAACGCGGCCGCGCCAAGGCTGGAGGCCACCAGCATCTGCTGCCGCGCCTCCAGGTCCTGCCCATCGGCAACAACGCGCGGTAAAAACGTCTTGATCATCTGCATGCCCTTGACCGAAACCGCTTCGGCCATCGGGTGCCAGACCGGCGAACACCAGGACTCCATGCAGTGGGTCAAGGCATCGGCCCCGGTGGCGGCGGTCAGGTGCCTGGGCAGGTCGAGTGTCAGCGTGGCATCCAGAATCGCGATGCGCGGCATCATGCGAATGTGCAGGATGGTGCGTTTGACCTGCGCCTGTTCATCGGTAATCACCGACGCACGCCCGACTTCAGAGCCGGTCCCGGCCGTCGTCGGCAGCGCAATCACCGGCGCAATGCCATCCGGATCGGCGCGCAGATGGTTGTCGTTGATGTCTTCGAAATCCCATAACGGGCGGGTCTGGCCCGACATCAGTGCGACTGCCTTGGCAGCGTCCAGCGCCGAGCCGCCGCCAAACGCAATCACACCGTCGTAGCCACCGGTTCTGTAAGCGTGCAGCCCCTCGGCGACATTGGTGCCGGTCGGGTTGCCCTTGACCCGGTCAAACAGGCCACAGTGGCCCAACTGACTGCGGCAGTCCTCTAAAGCGCGGGCGATCATGTCGGTACTGCCCAGAAAGCTGTCGGTGATCAGCAGCGGACGTTGTATGCCGGTCACCCTGCAGGCGTCGGCCAGTTCATTGACGCGTCCTGCGCCTGCGCGGATGGAAGTCGGGTAGTGCCAGTCGTTGCGATGCATTCAGGTATTCCTTTACAAATGATTTCAGTGGATGAAGCCAGCCGGCAGCAAACCGATCAGCAGGCGCAGGCCGAAAGCGATCATGAACAGGCCGGTGACGATGTCGATGGCCTTTTTCATGCGCTGATAGCGCGTCTGTACCGCAGGTATCGAAAACAACGTGGCGAGCAGCACGAACCAGGAAATCGCCAGTACCGCGATGATCGATACACCCGCAGTACGCACCCACATCGGCATGCCCGGCGTGGTCACGGTGGTGAACACGCTGGTGTAGAACGCCAGCGCCTTGGGATTGGTCAGGTTGGTCAGCAAGCCGAACCGATAGGCACGGCTCAGACTGCCAATGCCCAGCGCAGCGATGTCCCTGGGTTTGGGCTGGCTGCCGGCACTGCGCAGGCTTTTGCTGCCGAGCCAGGTCAGGTAGGCACCGCCGAGCAATTGCAGGGTCGGTTGCAGCCATGGCAACTGCTGAAACACCAGCCCCAACCCGGTGGCTGCCAGCAAGGCCCAGAGAATGCTGCCCGAGGCCACGCCCAGCCCGGCACAGATACCCTGCTGCCGCGACTGGCTGAACGAGAGTTGGGTGATGACCAGAAAATTCGGACCGGGGCTGATGATCAGCACGATGAACGCGCCAGCGAGAGCGGTCAGCAAAGTGATTTCGTACATAGTAATAATTCCTTTTTAATTAATGGCTTGAATGGCTTTTTTCAACTGAAATGTGATGCCACTTGAAGTTGTGTTTGTCAGCGTATCCAGGCAGGACTCGACCGCCCGGCGCGCTTCTATCAGCGCGCGACAGGTCGGATCAGGTGTCGGTACGTAGTGGTTGTAGAACGTGCAGCCTTCCACGGCGGGCCCGAGAACCCAGAGCCGCTGTTGCACCTCACCGTCGCCACCGATTGCGCGACCCACGGCGTCGGTGTCGATGCCATCGGCAGGCCAGGCATGGGCGGCTCGAATCAGCCCGCGCTCGCGCAGATCGTTGATCAACCCCTGACGACTGCCCGACACACCGCTGTGGGCGACCCGGGCAGACAGGCGGTTGTGCGGCTCCTGCACGTCACTCATCGGCGGCAGAACCGTCACGACCCCGGCCTCGATCAGCGCCAGCAGGTCTTCATGGCGTTCCTTCTGCGGCCCGCCGACCAGACGATTGCTCAGTCCCGCCCAGGTGCCATAGAACTCCAGCGTCGAGGATTCGGTCAGGCCGTTGCGATCGGCGACCAGACGCAACAGGTCGCGATAATCGCGCCAGACCTCCAGCGCCTGACAGATCGGGCTGTGCACGGTGCCCAGCCGACTCAGGGCCAGGTCACGTTTGATCCAGTCGACGAACCACGGCCCATACGAGCCTTCGGCGCCAGACCAGGGCTGGGTGCTCAGCCAGTGCTCAGGCTCGAATGCACCCCATTGTTCTGCCAGACGGGCAAGCACTGCCGGTCTGGTGCTTGACTCGCGCAGCAGGCGCTGGACAGAGTCCAACCGCCCAGGCGCCTCCATGCGGACCCTGGCCTGATAAAACACGGCACGCATCTCATCCTTGATCAGGGGCAGCACATCGGCGCGAAAGTCGAGCCGCCCGCCTTCCTTCTGCTCGCGCAGACGCGCTATGGCGTCGGCCGTGAAAAACAACCTTGGCAAGGGTGCGTGACGGCAGGCATGCCATTGCGGCCTGGCATGAAACGGCAATCCGCTACGCGAGTACATCAACACCCTGGGCTCGCGTCCGGACGGCAGGTAACGCCAGCCGGCGAAGCCGCCATCGCGCACGTAGCGCCCGCCGCGCCCCTCAGTCAGATGCGCCAGCGTGTCCATGGCCGTCAGTCCCACGCCTTCGATGACCACGCAATCGCCGACGTCCTGCTGCGCGGGGGTATCAGGCGCATGCCCGCTGGTGAGGAATACGCCATCGACGTCCATTGCCAGACTGCCGGTGCGCAGCCGGAAACCCGGCGTTTGCGACCTTGGCTGGCAGCTCAGCACCTGCTCGGCGTGGTGGCGAACCTGCACATGCGCCGGGCAGCGTTGCAGCAGAAAACGATAACTGTCCTGCAAATAGCGCCCGAGCAATGCACGCGGCACGAAGTCGCCAAATGCCACCGCTCTGCCCTGCCCATCCAGGCTGACATGGCCGCGCGCGTCCAGGCGTACATCCTCACGGCTGCACCATTGCAAAAAGGTCGGGCCTGGCGGTTCACACGCCGGGAAGGCCGAGGAAAACGCCGACAACTGACCGGCCATGGTGTTGAGCATCAGGTAATCCGGCTGCTGCGCATGGTGCAGCCCGCTGCCCGGCGACTGCGGATCGAACACCTCGATATGCAGCGGTTGCCGCACGTCTTGGCGACCCATGCCGATCAACTGCTCCAGAATGCTCAACCCGCGTGACCCCATGCCGATAATGGCGACGGTATGCGTATGCATGGCCATCACCAGCGCGCCGATTCAAAGAAGAACTGCGGCACCGGCAAAGCGCTGCCCTCGGCCACCGCCTGGCGATACACCCGCTGCCCCACGGCGAGGTCCAGCACGCCGAGCCCGAACGGCGAAAAGATCGAAGCCTTGTCCGGACTCAGCTCCACTTGCCCGGTCATCAGCTGCGCCAGCGTCCCGGTAATGAACGAACGGTGCTGGTACTGCTGCACGGCGAGGTCAGGCGAGGTCTGAGCCTTGAGGCAGTGTTCGACGTCATCGAGGATGTTGTTGGCCTGGGCAATGACCTCCGGCCCCAAATCGCGCAACGAGATGTTCAGCACCAGTTGCCCCGGCTGAAACACCGGCTCCAGCACATAAGGGCTTGGCGCAGTAGTGGCAAACACCACCACATCGGCTTGCAGGCACGTCGCCAGGTCGCTCGGCTCGCTGTGCAGTCCGTGGCGACTGGCATGCCGGCCCAGCGCCAGCGCCGAGTCCTGGTGCTGATCGAAGACGCTGACCGCGTCCATCGTCCAGCCATCGCTGACGAACATGTCGAGGATGGTGCGGGCAATGAAACCGGCACCGATGAACGACATTCGCCCGACATGACGCTGCTGGCGGTTCATCCAGCGCGCAGCGAGCACCGCCGAGGCTGCCGTGCGCATGGCACTGATGCGCGAGGCTTCCAGGCAGGCAAAGGCATAACCGGTGAGTGGATCGTTGAGGATCAGCACTGCCGAGGCGCGCTGCAGGCCCGTGTCGATATTGCCCGGAAAGCTGGAAATCCATTTGATGCCACTGACCGACTGCTCGCCCGACAGGCTGGCGGGCAAGGCAATGATGCGATTGGCCGGCGCCTGCGCAAAGCGCAGAAAGTAACTGTCGGGATTGATCGTTTGGCCAGCCTCATGAGCCAGATACGCCGCCTGCACGTGATCGATACAGGCCAGCGGGTCCGCCGCCAGCAGGCGCGCAACCACCTCACCGTCGACCACATGGAACGCCGCCCGCTTCAGCCGCTCGGCGGCCAGCCAGAAGGTTGAACTCTGCTCCTGCGCAAGCGCGCTTGCACCCGAAGGCGCTGCGACTGAACCGCCGTTTTCGCGAGCAAACTCGGTCCCACAAGGCGTTGCGTGCGCGCGCACGACATTTACACACCTATTCTGTGGGAGCGAGCTTGCTCGCGAAGGCGTTTTCACGCTTCCCGAAGATGTTGCAGCCTTTGATGAGGAAAGATCCGCCAAGGTCATGCTCAGCACTTCATGGCCAAAACGCTGCTCGACCCACTGATCATCGTAAAGAGTATCCAGGTAGCGCTCGCCCCAGTCCGGCGACAACGCCACGACCACTGAACCGGGCTCGATGCGCTCGCGCCAGGCATGCACCGCCGCGATCACCGTTGCGGTGGACCCGCCGACCAGCAGGCCCTTGCTGCGCGCGAGGATGCGGCACATGGCGACGGTTTGTGATTCCGGGACCATTTCCAGCGCATGAATGCCGTCGGCGTTGAAGATCGGCGGGCGCTGGCTGGTGCCCAGTCCGGGAATGAAGCGCCGGCTGGCCGGAGTGCCAAAGGTCACCGAACCGACACTGTCGACGGCAATAATTCTGGTGGTCGGGTGATGCCGCTGAAAATGCTGGACACAGCCCATCAGCGTGCCAGTGGTCCCGGCACCGACGAACACATAATCCACATGGCCGAAATGCTGGCTGATCGAACGCGCCGTGGTTCGCGCATGGGCACGCGGGTTCGCTGCATTCTCGTATTGATTGAGCCAGACGTAGCGCGGGTCGCTGGCCACTTTTTGGCGAATCAGCTCGATGCGCGTCCCCAGAAACCCGCCGTTGGCGTCCGGGATTTCGACCTGGATGACCTCGGCGCCGTAGCTGCGCATCATGCGGATGTTGTGGCTGGAGCTGTTGGGGTCGACCACGCAGGTAAACGGGATGCCCCGTTCAGCGCAGATCATCGCCAGCGCCACCCCGAGATTGCCCGACGAGGACTCGATCAGAATCGTGTCCGGGCCCAGCTGGCCCCGCGCCTGAAGGTCATTGATCAACCCCACGGCAGTCTTGAGCTTGATCGAGCCTGCCGGGTTGAGTGATTCCATTTTCAGGAAGAAATCGGCGCCCAGGCCCGTCACCTTGAGGAAGGTCTGATCGTGAACGATTTCGCATAGAGAGTTGTACATGGGCTTCACTTCCACTGTGCCAGCAAAGGTTCGGCTGCCGGTGCTACGGCCTGCTGAAGGGCCGTGGCGATACGCTCGGCGCGCAGTGCCATCAGTGAAAACGACTGACTGTCACTGATTCCGTGGCTGCGTTCGGAAAGGCCGTTGACCCAGATATTCACGTCGCACTCGCCTTGGGTGGCGACCTGATAATCCCGATCAATGAGCAGCCCCCCGTCGACATCGGCCTGCAGCCATGGCTGCAAACCACTCAACAACGGCGGTATCAGGTACTGCTGATACCCGGTGCCGAGTACCACGGCATCGACCTCCAGCACCTGAGTGCGCTGACTGAAGGTGTCGGTCAGCTCGACCCGGTAGCCCTCGGCGACAGGTTCGATGGCGCTGATCACGCTGTAGGCGTAGGTCTGCAGACGTTTGCGACCAGCGATGGAGTCTTCGTAGATCAACGAAAACAGCTTCTGGCTTTCGTCCGGGTCGATCCCTGCGTAATTGGTCGAGCGGCTCCAGTCGAGAAAACGCTGCCGCGCGGCCGGGTCCAGGCTATGGAAATAATCGACGTGATCCGGGGCGAATACCCGGTTGGGGAACTGGCCAAGCTGGGTGAGTTTGAAACCGGCCGAGCGATGCACTGAATGCACCTCGATGCCAGCGTCGCGGCTGACCAGCTCCAGCACCGACTCACTGGCGCTCTGCCCCGAACCGAGCACCAGCCAGCGCTTGGGCAACTGATCGCCGAAGGCTTGCAGGCGGCTCAGAAACTGCGACGTGTGAAACAGCGTCGGGCCGATCAGCGCCTCGAACACGGGCGGAATACGCGGCGCGCTGCCGCTGGACAGCACGACATTGCGCGTCGTGAAACAGGTATCCGGCGTACATACGCGTAGCTCATGCAGGCGTCCGTTACGCAACACCGGGTCAATTCCGGTGACCAGCGTGTTGAAGCAGGTCTGGCTGTCCACCTGCGCGGCGACCCAAGCCAGATAATCCGACCATTCATGACGACTGGCCGGGCGGCCCAGCAGGCCGAAATCGAACATTCGCCCGTGTTCCTTGAGGTACATGGCGAATGAGAAGCGGCTGCGCGGGTTGCGCGGGGTCACCAGATCGCGAAATACGTGATGATTGATGTCCGTTCCGGCCAGCAGCAGTTCGCGATGCCATTGGCTGTCCTGCGCAGCTTCCAGATAGCGAACGGACAGCGTGCCCAGCGGGTCATTGGCCTCCCGCGCATCGGCAAACGCGCAGGCCAGCGCGATACCGGCCGGACCGAAGCCGATACAGACGGCGTCCGAATGCAAGGTGTGTGGTGTCGAGTTACCCATGAAGTTCCTGTCCTTAGAGTTGGTATAAAGCGGTGTTTTGGGGCTATGGGGTGATGCGGCTCAGCCCGGTGGAGCCTGGCGTCCAGAGGCAGGTCGTCGCGCTGCGCAGCTCGCCCTGATCGAAGCTGACCGTGCCCAGCGGTGTGTTGAAGGTGCTGTGCCGAAACGCATCCGGCAGTTGCGAGGCGCGAAGACCGCCGCGGGCCACCTCGGCCAACACGTAAAGCATCAGCAGGCTTTCGCGAAAGTAGGTCTGCGGTTCGGCAGCGAACAGTGACCGGTGCAGTGCCTGGGCCTGACAGCGATGTCCGGCGCTGTCCGGGGCGCCGAAGCCGATCACGAAGGTATTGCTGTCGTGCGTTGCGGCGCGCCCCAGATACGGCGAGGCAGCGTCGTCGGTCAGCACCAGCGGTCGGGTACTGCCGGTCTGCCGCCGCGCTTGCCAATGCTCGCGACTGGGTTTGAGGCGTCCGGCAAACACCTCGACATCGGCCTGCTCGAGCTCGTCGACACGTTGTAACCCGGCACTAGCCAGCGCCGCGCCGATGGCAACGCACAAGGCCCGCCCGTGAGCACTGTCGTCGGCCTGAACATGCACGCGCGGCCACTGACGAGCCGCCAGCCAGCTGACCAGATCCGCCGCCAGTTGCCGGTCCGCGGGGCAGAAACGAAAGACGTTGTGATGCTCCAGGGTCAGGCAATCAATCGTCGCCGCAGGGGTCAGCAGGACAATGCCGGCGTGCCGATACAGCGGCGCGGCAGCGACGGCGGCATCCGAAGAGAAATGACCGATGACCAGATCGGCCTTCCAGTCGATCATTTGCCGGGCCACATCGGCCCCGCGAACGGCATCGGCAGCGTCGTCGAGAAAGTGCCACTGCACCCGCTCAAGCCCCGGCATGCAATTGCGCGCCACCGCCAGCGCCCTCAAAAAGGTCCGTGCATGCGGCGTGTCGTCGGGGTCGAACAGAGCGCTGACCCCGACCCGCAAGCCCGGCAGGCGCGAGTCGACCGAGGACGTCATGACTGCACACTCGCCAGCGCGAGGTCTTGTGCTGAAAAGCCCGGCATCGACCTGCCTGGCGACAATGCAGACCAGCCGGGGCAAGCGCGATCCGTTCCGGCCAGATGCCTGAGCAGTTGCTCGAAAGCAATGTGCGCCACGCCGGGCGCGAACTTGAAGCCCAGCCCGGACATGCCTGCGGCCAGATACACCGGGCTGCGCTCGGCACAGAACCCCAGCATCGGCCGACCGTCGGCGCTGTAACTGTCGAAACCGGGCAACACATCGAGCACGTGCGGCTTGCCGACCGAGGCGCACAACTGGGCGACGCGCTTGCAGGCGTCTTCGCTATGCCGTGCGTCAGGCTGCGCAAGGTGCTCGGGCCACAGGCCGCTGTCACGCGCGCCACAGCCGGTCTGCACGATATGCCGAGTCAGCGGTATGCCGTAGCTCTGGGTCACCGCATCGATCACCGGCATTGACCAGTCGCCTTCGGTCAGCACCCGGGCCAGAGGAATCGAGCGTGCTTCCAGCCCCGAGTGCGGCACCAGGTGCTGGCTCCACGCACCGGCCGCGACCACCACGGCCCGGCAACGCAGCGTGGCGCTGCCCAGGTCGATGTGCACAAGGTCGGGGGCTCGGCAGTCGATGGACTTGATCTCGCGATGTTCCAGCAGCAAACCCTGCTGGCGTACCGACTGACACAGCGCAGCAACGGCCTGGCGCACATTGCCGACGAAGGCGCGTGGCTCAAACAGGTTGACCCGTTCCAGCGCCGGGCAATGCGGGTAGAGCCGGCCATCGAGCTCGTGACCTGACAGCAGGCGCATCGGGTAGCGTTCGCTGCCGTACTGGTCGATGGCGCGGTGCAGGTTATCGAGCTGGTCCGTGGCAGCCCGGTAAATCACCCCGGTACGCCGCAACGCACTGGCGTAAGTGCTCGCAAAAATGCCGTCGTCCATCAGGCTGATGGAATAGGCCGCCAGCTCCATCAGCAGCGGATCGCTGTCATACAGGCGAACCAGGCCGCCGGAATAGCCGCTTGCGCCCAAGCTGCCGGCTGCGCCCTTGTCGATCAGCGCGACCGACACACCGGCGCTGCACAGCTTCGCCGCGATACTGGCGCCGGTGATCCCGGCGCCAATGACCGCTATCTCATAATCGATGAGCATTGTCGTGAATCCGTTCAGATGGAGTATTCAGCGGCCGGGCCGTTCATGAGCGTGGCGTGGACGCGGGCTTCAGGCAGTCCGTACGCGCTGATGATCTGCGCTGACATGTCCGGAATCAGCGCCTTGCCAAGCACCGCGATGAAAGCTGCCAGATGGCTGATCGGGCGACCTTCGGCCAGACGCGCGCGAGTAATGGCGATCACGTCGAGCAGCACCTGGGCCATGCGTTTCATCGAAAACTGCGCAGGCTCCGAGGCTTTGCTCCATTGCACGCGCAACGCTTCCAGGAGTCCGGCGTCTGCCCCGCAGAGTCCGCTCCACCAGTGGTCGTCGCGGTTGCTGCCGGCCTCCAGCAAGGCCGGAAAAAACTCGCCGAACACCTCTGCCCGCCATGCCAGGAACTGCGCCAGGCGGAAATCACCCTCGCTTTCCTCAGGCGCGATACTCGCCAGATACAGGCGCGCACTGTCGGCGCAGGCCTCACGGGCCAGGTCGCCGACCCAGATCGCATGGTTGCGGCTGGTCGACAGGTTCAGGCCATCCAGCTTGAGAAACTGGTTGGGCATGAAGCGCTGGCGGACCTTGATGTCGCGCAGCACCGTCAGTTGCGCCGGATAGACGATGGCGTGGCTGAACACACAGTCAAAGCCGAGAAAATGCACCAGCGTGCCCTGCCCCGACTGCCAGTACTGACGAAACAGCTCAGGACGCCCGACGCGGTCGGCATACTCCCGAAATGCCGCCATGTAGCCCGCCAGCCCCATGAACCAGGTGTGCACCCGGCACGAGCCGTCGGCCTGCAGGTCGAGCCCACCGTCGCCCGGGCGTGTGACGCCCCAGTCATGCAGGTGCTCCAGGCTGTCGCGCAACCAGCTGTCGAGCGGCTTGCGCCATGACTGGCCCAGCAGGCGGTCACGCAACTGGGGCTTGAACCCGGCCAGTTTCAGAAACGCGCGATGGACGTTTTTCCATTGCGAGGGCTGACTGCAGAGCTTGCAGCACAAGTCCGTCATCAGCTCGGCGTCAGGCGCCTGGGCGCAGTTCTCGCACTGACTGGCGTCGGACTCGGCACCGCAGTAATTGCAGTTGCCCCGGGCAAAGGCCTCGTAGCCCCAGACGTCGCAATCAGGGCAATACGGCTCGCTGGAATCCCGACATTCGATCGCGCCAGCATCACGCAACGCACCGAACACCTCGCCAACCGCTTCGGCGAACCACGGGTTGTCGTGCGGGCGCATCCAGTTGTCGGGCTGTATGTTGATGGCCGCCAGCGAGGCCTCGATGCGGTCGGAATTTCGCCCGGCCAGCTCCACCGGGTCGATGCCCTGCTCCAGCCCTTTGCGCAGCATGTAGGACTGGTAGTCGTCGGAGTAGGACACCAGCACACACTCGTGGCCACGCTGGCGCTGCACGCGGGTGAACACATCAGCGGCCAAAAACGGCCCGGCGATATGGCCTATGTGCAAATCGCCGTTGGGGGTCGGTGGCGTGATGGTGACAATGAACTTACTCATCCAGACACCCCGTGGTCTCGCTGTGGTGCGCCACGAACGCGTTGACGTAGTTCATATCCCACCAGACTACATAGAAGTGGAAGTCCTCGGCGGAATCGTTGATGACGTAATGGTTGGTGTGTTTCGGAATGGCAGCAATATCGCCAACGGTGAAATCCATCTGCCGGTCACCGACAACCAGACGCGCACTGCCCTTGATGGCAATGAAGATTTCCTGATCGATCTGGGTGTGTGCTTCGCTGCAGGTGCCCGGACGGACCACGCACCAGCCGCCAGCGAACGGCATCGGGTAGCCTTCCCACGGCAGCAGGCGGCTGCCATCCAGACCGTACTCGTGTACCAACGAGTCGAATCGGGTTTTACGGTGTATATCGAACTTTTCCATGCTCAGTCCCGTACGTTTCAAGTGCGGCAAAGCATGAAATTGTTGCCAATTGTTGGCTATCCGATTGCCGGATAGCTCAGGGTCGAACTATCCAGTTTTTGGATGGCGATCCACAGGCAGGCCCGCCGTCCTATTTTTTTTGACAATGACGGCTATCGATAACGCTGATAACTGAATCGGGGACGGCGGTGTTAACGTTGCCGGCGATGAACGAACATTTCTCCCGGCCCCGCGAATCCGCGTCGCGATGCCGGTGAATCTCTGCTCTGCTTCATCACTCCTTTGGTTAGATCTTTTAAGCCACCCCGTTTACGCGAGGTGGCTTTTTTTTGCTCAAAGATCAAACCGGTCCACAACGTTGCGCCGCTCGTTGTCACTGCGCATGTCGTAACTGGCGGTGGTCGAGATGTGCGTGTGGTGCGCGAGTTTCTGGGCAATCGACAGATCGAACTCTTCGATCACCCGGGTGATGAACGAACGTCGAAAATCGTGGGGCATGATGTTCACGCCCACCTGCCGCCCGCGCTGCTTGGCGATGAAGTAAATGGCGTGCTTGGTGATTCTGTCGCGGGTGATATGGCTGCCACGGCGGATCCGGTTGAACAGGAACGGATCATCGCCCTGCCCCGGCGGGAGGCACGACCGGCGCAACGCCAGCCAGTCGGTCAGCGCCTTGAAGGCCCATTCGGGAGCGTACTTGATCAGTTGCTTGTTGCCTTTGCCCAGCACCCGCAGGCTGCGCTCGGCGAAGTCGACCTGGGAAAGGTCGAGGTTGACCGACTCGGACTTGCGCATCCCCGAGCCATACAGAATGGCAATGATCGCGGCATCGCGACGCCCTTGCGGCCTGGGGTCGGCAGCACAGGCTTCCATCAGCTCACGAATCAGCGTGCGACGGATGTTGCGGCCCTTGACCAGCCGCGTGCCGCTGACCGGTTTGATCGAGCGGATTTTCAGCAGTTGATCGTGGCTGATCAGGTCGTGTCGCCAGGCTTCGTTCATCACGCCGCGAATGGCGTTCACATACAGCGAGGTGGTATTGGGCGCGTAGTCATCTTGACGCAGCGTTGCGACCAGCGCGGTAACGTGGCCAGGTTGCAGGGTATGCCAGGGAATATCATGAATATCGACGTCAGCCATGCCCAGCCGGTCTGCCGCATCCTGCAGAACGTAGGTCATGGTCAGGCGGCTTGAAGGTGCCAGGCGGTCGAGGTAGAGGCGCAGCGGCTTGTTGACGTCGGGCAGCGAAGGCTGGCTGACGACGCGTGCGTCCTGATCGGTGTGAGGGTCGTGCGGCATAGAAAGCGACGCCTTTTCTGGTGCAAGCGCGTGCCAACAGCCACGGCGCTTTTCATTCGTATTCAGGCGACCGACTTTAGCACGAGGGCTCTGGTGCGACACCTGCGCTGCAGCGCGCCGCCTTCCCGGTCAGGCAACGCCCGGTAACATCCTGCCGCTTGAACGACGCG
The DNA here is from genome assembly GCF_000972175.1 of Pseudomonas syringae pv. coryli str. NCPPB 4273. Lineage (NCBI taxonomy): Bacteria > Pseudomonadati > Pseudomonadota > Gammaproteobacteria > Pseudomonadales > Pseudomonadaceae > Pseudomonas > Pseudomonas syringae pv. coryli. The sequence continues at coordinate 24,438 of NZ_AWQP01000004.1, forward strand.
TCGCCTGAGATAGCCTTGGCCGTCCTTTCCGCCATCGAAGGCCGGCACGCACCTTGATTCCTTCCTCTGCCAGCAAAACAACTGGCCGTCGTGAAGCGGCGGCCAGTTTCTGGTTGCTGACCCACCAGCTCAGTCAGCGCAGCGAAGCCCAACGCCTGACGAACATTCAGGCGGGCTTTGCGCCGCGCTGGATCCGTGCAGTACGGGAAGCGCTGGCCCTTGGCCCCCGGCAAATGGAAGCGCTGTTCAACGCATCGATTTCAACCCTCGAACGGCGTCAGCGCCAGCAGCAGTCACTGGATCTGGTAGCCTCCGAACGCCTGGACCGTGTGGCGATGATCGCCAGCCACGCCCTGCAGGTATTTGCAACACCCGAGCGTGCCGGCCAATGGCTGGTTGCCCGCAACACCTCACTCGGCGGTCGCACGCCGTTGCAATTATGCGAAACCGGGCTCGGCACGACGCAAGTACATCGCGCACTGGTCGCACTCGAGTGTGCCAGTGCCGACGCGCCGTGATTCACTCAGCGTGCAGTATCCACCACGATCCGCCCACGAACCTGCCCTGCAATCAATTGCGGCGCGAGGTCGATCACCTCGCTCAAGCCGACTTCACGGCTGATCAGTGGCAGCAACGACATGTCCAGGTCGCTCGCCAGCCTCGACCAGGCTTCCAGCCGATCCGCGCGCGGGCGGGTCACGCTGTCGATACCCGCCAGCGTGACGCCGCGCAGAATGAACGGCGCAACCGACCCCGGAAACTCCATGCCCTGCGCCAGGCCACAGGCCGCCACCACACCGCGATAACGAATACCGGCGCACACGTTGGCCAATGTATGGCTGCCGACAGAGTCGACTGCCGCCGCCCATTGCTCCTTGGCCAGCGGTCGCCCAGGCTGCGAGAGGGTTTGCCGATCAATGATCTGTGCCGCGCCGAGTTGCTGCAGGTAGTCGCTTTCCGAGGCCCGCCCGGTGGAGGCAATGACCCGATAGCCGAGCCTGGCCAGGATGGCGATGGCAAAGCTGCCGACCCCACCATTGGCGCCGGTGACCAGCACATCGCCGTGGTCAGGCGTCAAGCCGTGCTTTTCCAATGCCAGGACACTGAGCATCGCGGTGTAGCCCGCCGTGCCGATGGCCATCGCCTGCGCCGGCGTGAAGGCCCGTGGCAGAGGAATGAGCCACTCGCTCTTGAGCCGGGCCTTTTGCGCCAGCCCGCCCCAATGCCCTTCGCCGACGCCCCAGCCATTGAGCAGAACCTTGTCCCCGACCTTGAACTCAGGGGTATCGCTGGCTTCGACCGTACCGGCCAGGTCAATACCCGGCACCATCGGGAAGCTGCGCACGATCGGGCTGTGACCGGTGATCGCCAGCGCGTCCTTATAATTGAGCGTGCTGTGCGACACGTTGATCGTCACGTCGCCCGAGGGCAGCCGCGCTTCGTCGATGTCGGTCAGATTGACGTGGTAGCCCGCCTCATCCTTGTCGATAAAGATGCCCTTGAACATATGCGCCTCCAATTTAGACTGATCGTCTTTAAATAGCTCTGAAGAGAAATCATTGCGGCAAACCGCGAAGGTAGCCGGCAATGAACGTGTTCAACGGTGTAGCGCTTTTAACCAGCCGGGCGCGTAGCACTGCGCCCTCCCAGCCGATCCAGAAAAACGCGGCCAGCTCATCGCAATCAGCGTCTGCAGCCAGCTCGCCCATTGACTGCGCAGCCCTCAGACAGCCCGCCAGCTTTGACTGCCAGTCCAGCAGCGTCTGTTCCAGTACCTCGCGAAATCCGTCCGGTAACAGACTGATTTCCTGGCCCAGATTGCCGACCATGCAACCGCGTCGATAGTCGTGTCGCGCCATACCGCCCTTGGCGCTCTGTACAAAGCCGACCAGTCGTTCCAGTGGCGAAAGCGCTTCATCCAGCAGCCAGTGGTCGAGCCGTTGCGCGAAATAGCGCGCGTACTCATCCAGCACCGCCCGGCCGAATGCTTCCTTGCTGGGGAAGTAGTGATAGAACGACCCTTTGGGAATGCCGACTTCCTTGAGGATGTAATCCAGCCCCGTGGCAGAAAAGCTCTGCTCGGTGAGCACTTCCAGACCTCGACGCAGCAGCGCCTCGCGGGTCTCGAGGTTATCGCGATCAACCTTCGGTGGCCGGCCGGGACGCCGGGGCCTGGCGAGTGAGGGAGTGGGTAGCGGGATAGTTGGCTGAGTCATGCACGAATAGTAGACCGATCGTTTTTTATGTCAACCGAGCGACCGTCCCGGCTTGTCGACGCTCGACGTGGCGTTTGCCATTCACGCCATTCTCGCGCTCAATGAGCGTCTGCCGAATGCCTGCCGGAGAACTACATGAGCCAATGGCCAGATAGCCGCATCACCGAACTGTTCGCCATCGAACTGCCGCTGTTGCAAGCCCCCATGGCGGGCGCCAGCGGATCGCAGATGGCCATTGCTGTGGCTCAGGCTGGCGGCTTGGGGGCATTGCCCTGCGCCATGCTCACTCCCGAGAAAATCGACCAGGAAATCGCGACTTTCAGGCAACAGACCGGCAACGCCCCGCTGAACCTGAATTTTTTCTGCCATCAGCCTCCTGCCGACGATGCCGGGCGCGCCGAACGCTGGAAGCAGTCGCTCAAGCCCTATTACGAGGAATTGGGTGCCGATTTCGATGCGCCGACACCGGTCTCTAACCGCGCGCCCTTCGACAGCGACAGCTGCGCATTGATCGAGCGCTTGAGGCCGGAAGTGGTGAGTTTCCATTTCGGCCTTCCGCAGCCATTCTTACTGGACCGGGTCCGGGCCACCGGTGCAAAAATCATCTCGTCAGCCACCACGGTCGAGGAAGCTATCTGGCTGGAGCAACACGGCTGTGATGCGGTGATTGCCATGGGCTATGAAGCTGGCGGCCATCGGGGGCTGTTCCTCAGCGATCAACTGCACACACAGGTCGGCACCTTTGCATTGGTCCCGCAAATGGCTGACGCCACAAGCATCCCGGTCATCGCCGCAGGTGGTATCGCGGACGGTCGCGGTGTAGCTGCGGCATTTGTCCTGGGCGCTTCGGCGGTACAGGTCGGAACCGCGTATCTGTTCTGCCCGGAATCCAGCGTCAGCGCCCTGCACCGTCAAGCGCTGCACGATGCCACGGGCAGCCAGACCGCGCTGACCAACCTCTTCACCGGGCGTCCGGCGCGAGGCATCGTCAACCGGATCATGCGCGAAGCCGGCCCCATCAGCGCGCTCGCCCCGGCGTTTCCGCTGGCGGGCGGTGCCTTGATGCCGCTGCGTGCGCAGGCGGAAAAACTGGGCAGCAGTGACTTCGTGAACCTCTGGGCAGGCCAGGCAGTCGGTATCAAACATCGGCTGGGAGCCACCGAACTGACGCGGCAACTGGCCGAAAATGCGCTGAAAATTCTGTCTCCGCGATAAAACAGTGCTTTCAGAACAACAGGCTGACGCTATATATTTATCTATATAGCGAAACGCCCTTATCTCGATGGCGTGCATTTTCATCATCAAGGAGCTGCTTCATGCGAACGACCACGCTACGCGCCATTCTCAAGTTCTCCGTGCTGGCCTTTGCCGCCTCTGCCGCAGCCTATGCGTCTGCCGACGAAGTGCAAGTCGCCGTGGCGGCCAATTTCACCGCGCCGATCCAGGCGATAGCCACTGACTTCGAGAAGGACACCGGCCACAAGCTCGTCGCCGCGTTTGGCGCTACCGGTCAGATCTATACGCAGATCAAGAATGGCGCGCCGTTCGAGGTCTTCCTCTCGGCTGACGACGCCACGCCGGCAAAACTTGAGCAGGAAGGCGAGACCGTCAAGGGTTCGCGCTTCACCTACGCGGTCGGAACACTGGCGTTGTGGTCAGCCAAGAATGGTTATGTCGACAGCAAGGGCCAAGTGCTCAAGGCCAATCAGTATCAACACTTGTCCATCGCCAACCCCAAAACCGCCCCCTACGGTCTGGCAGCGACTCAGGTACTGAGCAAAATGGGCCTGACCGAAGCCACCAAAGCCAAGATCGTCGAAGGTCAGAGCATTACCCAGGCCTACCAGTTCGTCTCCACCGGCAACGCCGAGCTGGGTTTCGTGGCCCTGTCGCAGATCTACAAGGATGGCAAACTGACCAGCGGCTCGGCCTGGATCGTACCGGATGACCTGCATGACCCGATCAAGCAGGACGCGGTCATCCTCAACAAAGGCAAGGACAGCGCCGCTGCCAAGGCCCTGGTCGAGTACCTCAAGGGCCCGAAAGCCGCCGCGATCATCAAGTCCTTCGGATACCAGCTGTAAATGCCGCTGGGGAGTGCCGACATCGCGGCGATCTGGCTGACGCTGAAACTGGCGTCGCTGACCACTGTCATCCTGCTGATCATCGGCACGCCCGTTGCGCTGTGGTTGGCGCGCACTGATTCATGGCTAAAGGGGCCGATTGGCGCAGTGGTCGCCCTGCCCCTGGTGCTGCCGCCAACCGTTATCGGTTTTTACCTGTTGCTGCTGCTCGGCCCCAACGGTGCGGTGGGTCAGCTCACGCAAAGCCTGGGGCTGGGCACGCTGACTTTCAGCTTTGCCGGGCTGGTGATCGGCTCGGTTCTGTATTCGATGCCTTTTGTCGTGCAGCCGCTGCAGAACGCGTTCGCAGCGATCGGTACCCGCCCTCTGGAGGTCGCAGCTACCTTGCGGGCTGGCCCTTGGGACACCTTTTTTCACGTGATTCTGCCCTTGGCCAAGCCGGGGTTTATCACTGCGGCCATCCTCGGGTTCGCGCACACGGTCGGCGAGTTCGGTGTGGTCCTGATGATCGGCGGCAATATTCCCGAGAAAACCCGTGTGGTGTCGGTGCAGATCTTCGATCACGTCGAATCCATGGAGTACCTGCAAGCGCACTGGCTGGCCGGCGCGATGCTGGTCTTTTCCTTTCTGGTGCTGTTGGCGTTGTATTCCAGCGGCAAATCCAGAACGGGATGGAGCTGAGCCATGGCGTCGCCGATAGAAGTCCGCTTGCAGATGGCCTACCCGGATTTCACCGTCCATACCGACCTGAGCCTGCCGGGGTCGGGCATTACCGCGCTGTTCGGGCCTTCCGGCTCGGGCAAGACGACCTGCCTGCGCTGTATCGCCGGCCTGGAAAAAGCCGATCAGGGCTTCATCCGCGTTCACGATGAAGTCTGGCAGGACACCGAAAAAGGTATTTTCCTGGCTCCGCACAAGCGGGCGATCGGCTATGTGTTTCAGGAAGCCAGCCTGTTCGCGCATCTGTCGGTGCGGGACAATCTGGAGTTCGGGATGAAACGTATCCCGCGCCAGCAGCGCCATATTCAACTGCCGCAGGCCAGCGAACTGCTCGGCATCGATCACCTGCTGCAGCGCAGCCCTGACAAGCTGTCCGGTGGCGAGCGCCAGCGCGTAGGCATCGCACGCGCCCTGCTGACCAGCCCGCGGCTGATGCTGCTCGACGAGCCGCTGGCGGCGCTGGACACCCGACGCAAAAGTGAAATCCTGCCGTACCTGGAGCGCCTGCACCGGGAACTGGACATCCCCATGCTGTACGTCAGCCATGCTCAGGATGAAGTTGCACGCCTGGCGGACCACTTGGTGCTGCTCGACGCAGGCAACGTGCTGGCCAGCGGTCCGATCCACGAAACCTTGGCGCGGCTGGACCTTCCGCTGGCGATGGGCAGTGATGCGGGGGTGGTCATCGAAGGCACGGTCAGCGCCTATGATCAGCATTACCAGTTGCTCACCGTGACGCTGCCCGACAGCAAACTGAGCATGCGCGTCGCCCACGCGCAGATGCAGGTCGGCACCCTGCTGCGCATCAAGGTCCAGGCCCGTGACGTCAGCCTCAACCTGCAACCCGATTACCAGAGCAGCATCCTCAACCGCTTGCCGGTCACGGTGATCGAGGAAGCGCTGGCCGACAATTCGGCACACGTGCTGGTCAAGCTGGACGCTGGCGGCACGCCGCTGCTCGCGCGCATCACTCGCTATTCCAGCGACCAACTTAACCTGCACAGAGGCCAGTCGCTGTGGGCGCAGATCAAGGCGGTCGCGGTGCTGGCCTGACCTTTCGAAAAAACAGCCACGCAGCAAATAAACGGCACCACCGTAAAAGGCCGAGGTCAGTGTTTTTAACTGCCTTTGGAACTTAGCCATGCCTGACTCGACTGCCATCAGCCAGCCCGCCAGTGAACTGCATTACGTAGACGACACTCAACCGGGCCTTACACGCAAGGTACTGCGCGGCAAATTCGCGTACTTCGACACTCAGGGTCAGCGCATCAAGGACGAGTCGGAGATCAAGCGCATCAACGCTCTGGCAGTGCCGCCCGCCTACACCGAGGTGTGGATCTGTGCCGACCCGCTGGGTCACCTGCAGGCCACCGGCCGCGACGCCCGCGGGCGCAAGCAGTATCGCTACCACCCGCGCTGGCGCGAAATACGTGATCAGGACAAATACTCGCGGCTGATCGAGTTCGGCCATGCGCTGCCCAAAGTGCGCAAGCAGATCGAAGCACAGCTCGCCCAGCCGGGCATGGGCCGGGAAAAAGTCATGGCGACGGTCATCTCATTGCTGGACGCGACCTTGATCCGCATCGGTAACAGCCAGTACGCCAAGGAAAACCGCTCGTACGGCCTGACCACCCTGCGCAACAAGCACGTCGAAGTCAAAGGCGGCCAGATCCTCTTCGAATTCCGCGGCAAGAGCGGCGTCGAGCATAAAGTCAGCGTCAAGGATCGACGTCTGGCCAACGTGATCAAACGCTGCATGGAGTTGCCCGGACAAAATCTCTTCCAGTACCTGGACGAAGACGGCGTGCGCCACGCGGTGACCTCATCGGATATCAATGCCTACCTGCAAAGCCTCACCGGCTCGGACTTCACCGCCAAGGACTACCGAACCTGGGCGGCCAGCGCGCTGGCGCTGGCAACACTGCAAAAACTGCACTGGGAGCCAGAAGCCGACGCCAAACGGCACATCGTCGACATGGTCAAGGCAGTCTCGAAACAACTGGGCAACACCCCCGCCATCTGCCGAAAATGCTACATCCACCCGGCGGTTCTGGAAGGCTTCCTGCTCGGCAACCTGGCCAAACTCCCCCGCTCCCGACAACGCAAAGGCTTGCGCCTGGAAGAAGTCGCCCTGGCGAGCTACCTGCGAATACTGGCTGACAAGGTCGAGGCTGTGGTTAAGGATGCGGTGGTGAAAGACAGCAAGGCCTGAGCGGCCTGACCACGGACGTCAGCCTTTGCGCCAAAAAAATTTCGTAGCTTCATGATTTGCCAAGCATTTCTGATAGACAAAAAAGCAGCGTCTTGCACCTTTCGAGACGCTTTCAAGCTTGCTTCATGGGGGCCGGGTGTATATATTCCCTGCTCTTGGCGCTACCGCCCCGATGGCGAAATTGGTAGACGCAAGGGACTTAAAATCCCTCGTCCTTTGGACGTGCCGGTTCGACCCCGGCTCGGGGCACCACATATAAATCAAGGGCTTACGCGCGTTATGTGCGTAGGCCCTTTTTGTTTAAATTGCCGCAATTTTATATTCTTGCCGCAATTATTGTTAGCGCCCACCTCCGGCGTCCTGCCGACGAACACCACTCCCCAAATCTGAAAGACTCAACTACTGTATGCACATACAGCAATTGAGAATCACTCATCATGAACATCGACTACGCCGAAGACTGGCCGTTTTGCCCCACTGAAGAGCAGATGCTTAAGCAGCACGCGCACCTGGTGGCGGAAGAAAACAGACTGCTGCGCGACGAGGTCGACCGATATCGCAAGCACGTCACCAAGCTCATCGATATGCACAACGATGCGGCGCTCGAGCGTGACAAGCTCAGGATAAAGCTGAGGGATGCGGACAGCCGGATATCTGACCTGCTACGCGATGCCTGCGATTCCTGGGCGACAATAAACTCACAGAAGTACGTGATCGAACAGCATCGTGAGGTCATGAGGCTCGAAGGAATCAGCCCGGAAAGATGGGGTGAAAAGGAGTAGCGCTCGAAGCGGGCCTACATCTTGCGTATCCCGAACTGCGCGGCCTTGACCGTCGAGTCCTGCGGCACGCCTGCAGCCAGGTACAGGCCCATGCGCGAGGTGATCACGGTTTCACTCAGGTCAATCGTGCCGCGCTGCGTTTCCAGCGCCCCGGAAAAGCTGGCCGGCATGGTGAACGCCTCTTGGTACTTGTCCATCGACCGATAGTAGAACGTGGACGACGCCCCGTTGACCGTCTTGGTGATGGTCAACTCAGCCTCCCAAGCCAAAATGCCGCGCGACGACCCCATGATTTCCACCGCCGACACCATTTCGATAACGTCGCCGGCCGCCAGGTTGGTCTGTACCACGTTGGCCGTCGGTTGCATGTAGATGTAGCCGCCCGCCGCAGCCATGTTGCCACGCAGCTCGATGCACTGCGCCTCGCCATAGGCGGCAGGCTCCTTGAACCAGCGCGTGGTGATACCGGTCAGGCCAGAGCCAACGGCCTTGTAGCCGTCCGCCAGCACAGACCCGGCCACAGCATTCACGCCAGCAGGTAGAGAACCGCCGGTGCCCGCCAGCAGCGGGTTGGCATTGAGGCAGCCGAACGGGCGGATGGCCGAGTAAACGTCGCCAGAGTCCGTGGGCAGCGGGATTCCGGGAAACTCGAAGTTGGCGGTGATGATCGGCACCACCCGCGAACTGATGAACTCGGCACCCAGGATGTTCGGGTGCAGGCCTTCCACGGTCATGGCTTCGGTGAAGCCGTCCCAGATGTTCACCACCGGCACGAACTGGCTGACATAGTTCAATACCCAGTCTTTGTAAGCGATCGCATCGGCCAGCGCCTGCCCGGTCAGAGCCCTGCTACCGAAGCGCGGCGTGCCGGTGCCGACGATCAGGTACTTGCCGGGCGTGTTCATGAACGCGGTGACGATCTTCATCACGTTGGCTTTCGTGTCGGCCAGGCTCATACCTGCCGTGGTGCTGTCGTTGGTGCGCGACAGCAGCAGCCACAGGTCGGCAGTGGATGACGCAATGCAGGCCGGCAGCCTGGCCAGAAACTGCCCGGTGTGGTCGCCGAGCTTGCCCTGGTTGTCGACATAACTGGGAAACAGGCCGGTGCGCGCCGCGATCCAGCCCGCATAGCCGTAGGCCTCGGTGCCAAACGCTGTCGCGGCGATGGTATGGCAGTTACCCGAGAAGCTATCGCCGAGCAGGCCCAGGCCACGCCGGATCGGTTGGCGGCGTGGGATCGGGTTGACTAGAAGGCTCATGCGTATACCTCGAATTCAGCGCCAGCAGCGGGCACGTAGCGGATCGTCGCGGGCGGAATGCTCAGCTGATAGCCACCGTCTTTCCAGATCGTATCGGTGGTGATCCAGTTGTCACCGGCCTGGATCTGGACCGTCACGGACCCGCCGTTCGCCTTCACTGCCAACGTCACTTTCATCGTGCGGTCGTAGGTTTCTTGCTTCGTTGCTGTCTGCACAGTACTTCCCCGGCGGCCTACGGCCTGGCTTGGTTGGTGGTGTTGGATAGCTCATCGACAAAGCGGTTACACGCCAGGCCGGCTATTCGGGATTCGTCATAAGCCTTTGCCAGCTCTCCCGCTCGCGCGTCAGCCCGGCCGAGCAGGTCGGAGAGCACCATGGCGGCGCGGGTGGCTGCCTTGCCTCGTTTGGCAGCGCCGGTATCGCCGGGGGCGCAACTGGTGGTGGCAGCAAGCTTTCCGGCTTCGACGCGCAGCCGGTTGCCAGCAGCATCAGCGACAGCAGCATCAGTAAGCGCAGCGGTCTGTTCTTGTCTTGCATCGTTCGCCACCTGGTTGGCCGCTTTCTGGCGGCGTTGCTCTTCGGTTCGGTACTCGGTGGTCGTGGTGGCCACCGCTTCGGATCGGGTGCTGACTTCCTCGGCCCACTTCGCTTTCCAGGCCAGGTCGGTAACGGTCACGCCGTGCCGGTATGCCCCGTACAACGCACCGGCCAGCGCCAGCAGGATCAGCAGCAGGCCGACTGCCTTCCACGGCAGGGCCTTCACGCCAGCACCTCAAGCGCCCGCTCATAAAGCGCCTGCCGATCAGCCAGGCCGTTCGTGCCGCCGTTGATGCGCTTGGTGATAGTCAGGAAATCGCCCTTGTCGGCCAGCGTGTTGAGCGCGGCCCGGTGCCAGAACCACGCCGCCGACATTGCGGCGTGCTGCGCCAGCTCGAGCAATTCGGGATGGTTGATCAGATCCAGGCCCAGCGCTTCGGCGCACTCGACATAGTTTGCCCGTCCGGTGATCTGGATCAGGCCGCGCCCACGGTATTTGGAGCCATCCCCCGGCACGGTATTGCCCAGGTCTTTGCGCCCCTCGTACCCCAGCTGCTGCGTAGTCGGCCCCCATATCTCGCGGACGTAACGCAGCTGACCGGACTCATGGCCGACCTGGGCAATGAATGCCGCGATGCGCAGCGGTGTCACGATCTGGTACTTGCTCATAGCGGTGTTCAGGACAGGTGCAAAAACGCCGGCTCTCTGGCCGGCGTTCGGGAGTATCTGCAGCAACTGCTGCGCTGTGATGGACATTCGTTTTTCTCCGGGCAACAAAAAGCCCGCACTGGGCGGGCCGGGATCTTGCGGTGCGGTTACGCCGACGCTGTATCCGCGCTTGCTTCGCTGACCGGGTCAGCAGATGCCTTGGCGGTCACGGTGACTTTGGCGCTGTAGTCCTTGAGCAACTGAGCGGTGAACACCTGGGCGGTGGGGAACTGGTTCAGAATCTCGCGCGCACGGCTGTCAGCCTCGGCCTCGGTCGCGTATCGGGTATTGTTGGCCATGTCGAAACCGTTGCTGCTATTGACTGCGATGAAAGGCATGGTGAATCTCCGCATTGGATTAGGTTTGTAAAAAGTTAGGCCTGCATCTTGGCGAACAGCGCCGGAAGATAAAAGGCAAAAGGGTTGCTGGAGCCAGTTGTCAATGCATAAAGCTTGCGTGCAGAGAAATCCCACATACAGCTGAGCACCCGCCCTGGCGTGTTTGCAGCGACCATGTTCATAGAGAAGCTGTTGATCATGATGTATTCATTTTCTGGAAAGTCGAACGGAACTGAATAGAAGTTCGTAGAGCCAATCGTAAGCTGCTGATTGAACTCATAGGTCCAGTTTTGAAACGACCTTGTGAACTGGGCGCATGGCACCCCTGTATCAAATATCAGTCCTCCCTGCGCATTGAAAAGTCGCATCCCAAATTTGGCAACAGGCGTCGACTTAAACACGCCAGCAAACCAACGTCCGTTGGGCTGTAAAAACTGCGTGCTTCGAGTTCGAATCTGAAAGCCTGTCCAGTTACCCGGAGAGCCGTAGATGATCACTGATGCGATTACGGCCTGGCCAGATGCCGAAGTATTTGGACGGGCAAAAATCAATGGCGGCTCTTCTGTCGTGATTGCTGCCGGGAACGTGACGATGGACGTAAGGCCGTTTTCAGCGTTTGGTGAGTAGGTGCCGGACGCAGCAACAGCAAGCCTTGCGAATTCGCTGTCCAGTGTCACGACGTTGCTGTCATTCACAAATCGAAGACCGAAGCTCATGCAAACCTCACGACAAGAAGGCGCATGCTTGAAACGTTTGCCAGTACCTTGCCGGCAGGAAAACCACGGTTGTAGTTATAGACTCGCACCACGCCATCAAGCATCTCCGTCTCATACTGAGTTGTGTTGTCACTGAATGAGCCAATTGGTATGAGGCAAGCGGTACAGTTTCCGGGTTTTCCATCCACCGCCCACTGCCTGTAACCTGAACCAGTAAAGGTGCCATCTAATGTCCAGCCTGACCTATCCACTACAGTGGTAAACACAACGCGCATCGTAAAGGAGTTTTCATTTATCTGCAGGGCACCATCGGCACCGAATGTTCTAAGTCCAAATGCCATTATCCTAGATTCCCAAGCTGAACGCGTAGCACGTTATTTTCGTCGTAGATGTAAACCCCATTACCGTTAATGAGGACCCTGCCCGCTCCCGGTATCGTGCTGTTAATCTCGAAAACTCCATCCTTTTTAAGAAGCCAGCCCGCCCGTTGAGGCTGATAGTTGCTGGAATACAACATGTCTCCGATCTTGGCGTTATCAATTGATCCGTTCTTGATAAACACTTCGTTTATGAAAACCTGCCCACCAGTAACAGCAAATGGTGAAAACACTGCTCCGTCATTCGGGTTGGCGTTCAAGATGGCAAATGAGTCAGCACTCACTACAAACCTGGATTGAGTAGGTCCGGCAGAATTGTCGAGCCCCAGTCCAAAACCTGATGCGTACTGAATGCCGTTTGCCGTCACTCCCAATTTTACGGTGTAGGAACCGGACACTTTCCCATCGACGGATGCAGCAGTGTTGATCGCCTGCTGTGCGTATGCATTCGCATTGCCAGCGGTTGACTGCACATCATCGACCCTACGCGACAAAGCACCATCGGCATCGGCCCTGGTGACTGATTCGCTCTGTATCGCTGCGTAAGCCGTGCCAACGGATGAGCTCAGACTATCAATGCTTCTACCAATTGCTACGTCGGCACTTGCCCTGGTCGTAGCTTCGCTTTGAATGGCGGCGCTTACATTGCCAACCGTTGAGGTCACCCCATCAATTCTGGACGCTAGAACGTTGTTCACGTTCGCTAGCGCTTGATTGACGCTACTGACATTCGCGTTCGTGTCACCCAAGCTCGCGTTCAGTCCTTGAATTTGGGTTGACTGTGCGGTAAGTGTCTGGCCTTGTTGGCTTACAGCTGACTGAGTCGAACTCAACGCTGACGCAGAGGCTTTGGTCGCCAGACCATTGGTGGTGCTGTTGACGGTGTTTTCGAGGCTGGTCGTTCGGCCGCTCACGCTGCTGATCGAGTTGGCCTGTTGTGTCACCGTGGAGCTAAGCCCCGATACCGCGACAGAGGTCGCCGACTGCTCTGACGCGAGCACAGCCGTGTTGTCCCTCCAGCCGGTGACTGTGGTGCCCACCTCGAGCTGCGCCCGTGTGTACTCGGCAAAACCGGAGCCAACCGTGTCCGACCCGTACAGACGGAAATAGGCCTGCACAGAGGCTGTTCCGGCCGGCAGGTTCGGGTAGTCGTAGACGATTCGCTGAGTGCCACCAGTGGCCACAATTAGAGGACCCGAAACGGTCACAGCGTCGGTGCCAGCGGCGTTCACGCCCTGAATGAATATCTTGAACACCAACCCTGCAGTGGCGCGCACGTAGCACGACGCAACCACTGAGTTACCTGCCATGACTTTTGGCCGGTAGTTCGCAGGGGATACCCGGATGCCTCGATAACTGTTTGATAGGTTCAGGCCAGTAACATCAAGGCGCTGGGCTTTCTCGGAACTGACCAACCAAGACGGCACGATCGAAGGCACACTGGTGCCACCTGACGCACCTGAATCAGTGATCCAACCCTCGGCAGTGCCGGCGGACGCGCTTTCCTTGCTGAACGTCGGGTTGAAGAACAGATTCTGCCCGCCCGATGTGCCCACGCTGTTGCTCAGCGAAAACAGCTGGCTGCTGGCGCTGGTAATGCTCGTCTCATTCTGCGTAACGCGGGCGGTGAGCGCGCTGGTGGCCTCGGCTTGTCCGGCAAGATCAGTCTTGACCGTATCGGCATTGTCCTGCCAACCACTGACCACGGCGGCCAACTGCGCCTGCACCCGATCAACCTCAAGGAAGCCGGCAGTAGCCGAGTTCACCGTGACTAGCCTGGTGATGCAGTGGACGGTTGCGGTATTGGCTGGCAGTGACGGGATGGTCAGCGTGTGGCGCTGCCATTCCCCGGTAGCAATCAGGGTGCTGGAATTCACCGTCACAACTACCGCACTGGCGGAGTTGAGCGGCTGCAGAAATATCTGAATGCCCAGTCCCGGCGTCGCCCGCACGTAGCAGGAGAAAGTGAACGGCTGACCCGGCCCGGCAGATGGTCGCTTTTCAGGCGCTGGAACCACATCGATGTAGCGCGACGGGTTCAGATTCGTCACGTCGGCCCGCTGCGCTATGCCTTTCGAATCGATGCCCGATTGAACATAGCTGGTGCTGGTAAGGGTGGCTGGTCCACCGATCTGCCAGCCGTCACCGATAAGACCTGCACCGATGGTGCCGCGCTTCTCGAACGACGGGTTGTAGATCAGATTCTGCCCGCCCACTGTAGAAATTGACGCTGCGATGTTGGTCAGCGACTGGCCTTGCGCGGTGATCGCGCCTCCCTGCTGGTTCACCGTGTTGGTCAGTGCATCGACGGTCGCAACGTTGGCCTTTCCTGGTAAAGCATTGGTCAGTCCGGTGATGGCCGAGCTCTGGCTGGTGAGTTTCCCCTCAGCGTCGGTTACCCGGTTGCCGATGGACTGCACGCTGCTGGCCGAGGCCTTACCATCCAGAGACGTCTGCAGGCCGGTGAGCTGTTGTGCCTGCGCAGTGTTGACGCCCTCAATGGACGTGACCTTTGTTTCGACGGTCTGCACCCGAGACGCCAACCCCACAGCCGTGGCCACCGCCTGGCCAACGTTCAGCCAGTAGGTGGTGTTCGGCGGCGGAGTGTTGACCGGTACGTTCTGCGTGGCCTGGTAGATGATGCCGTCCGAGCCCAGTACGCCCTGCCCGGCCTTGTAAGTCCCGTCTGGCTTGTATGGCATGGAGTCGGCAAGGTCGGCTATGTTGTCGATCTGCTGTTGCAGCTCTGCCCGGACATCCGCCAGATTGCCGTCTACATCAGCGATCTGCTCGTTCAGCGCTGTTCTGATGATCGCTAGGCGCTCGTTAACCGAGCCAGGTCCGTTACCCTCGATTTTTTCCAGCTTGGAAAGCAGATCTTTGCCGAACGCGCTTTCAGTGATTTCACCGGCGATCTGCTCAAGAATTGCAGTCGCATCGGCGCTGGCGGACCCCATGACGCCATCGACCAGTGGGAACCACGGACCGATGTTGCCGGTGCGATCAACCAGGCGCGCCCAGAAAAAGAACGTCTGCCCGGCGCGCAGCCCCTGCATGACGTACTCAGCCTGCGGGTAAGCCAGGTCGGCCAGCTTCGTGGCTGCTTTCAGATCGTTCGCCAGTGCATACCAGAGCTCAGTCCGCTGGCTGTCTTCAGCACCCGAAGGGAAGCCCCACTTAAGGCCAATGCCGAACAGCAGACTTTCAGCGGTCAAGCTGGTCACCGCAGGCGGCAGGCCTTCTTTTCCGTTCAGCAGTGTGAGAATCGAATTCCGCCAGTTCGACGAAATGTCGTAGGCGCTCACTGCGCGGACGCGGGCGAGGTATGAACCCGAATAAACGCCGTTGACCTCGACGCTGGTTGTACCGGTGCGTTGCACCTTGACCCAGTTGCCGCTGTCCTTGCGCCACTCGACGTCGTAAGCCACCGCGCCGGCCACGGCGGGCCAACTGATGGTCATCGTTGTAACAGCCAGGCCTTGCGCGATCGCCGTCGTTGACGCCAGCGAAACACTGGCAGGCGATGGAACGACGGTGATGGGAATGACGCTGATCGGACGCTCTTCCAGCCGGGCACCGGTGTCGATGTAGCCGAACTTACTTGGCTCGTACTGGAGAGCCGTAATTGCGTACTCGCCTTCCGCACTTCGTTTCACGCTCAGCACCCGGTACAGAGGGATAGCCAAGTCGTCGGCATCCAGAGCCCACTGCAACTGTGTGGTAGGCGTCTCGCTGTACGCGACGGTTACGGTGATCTCACGACCTGCCACCGACTGCACGGTCCGGCCTTCGGCCTGGCCGCTGGGCAGATTGATGATCAGACGGTCGCCAGGCTTTGCGAGCGTGTCCCGATCAAGGGCTACTACCTTTCCAGCAGCGCCCGCAATGCGTCCACCGATCTCCCGGCCGGCAAGCAGCGAATCAGCAACCGGGATGATGTAGCCAGGCAGCGGGATAGCCCCTTCCATGCCGGTGCTGAAGCTCACTGTGCGGTCTTGATTGTTGCTCATCACGACCCACTTACCGCGACGCTGCCCCTCAGAAGCACGGGTGCATCCGATGGCAGTCAGCTCGGTCGGCTTGTCACCGAAGCGGCGCTGCAGCACAGGGTCGGCGAACGGGATGACGTCGGTATCGTAGTTGTTGTCCGGGTTGTCGTAACTGACGATGGCACGGGTGTAGCGTGTCTTCGCCGAGGCGCTGCCGTAGGTGAACTTACCATCGATGACGTTGGCGCGAGTGAAGACATAATCGAAGTCCTGGCTGCGCGGCATATCGGCCTGCGCAACCAACTGGCCTTGGGCCCAGTAAGTCATGCCGCGATAAATACCGGAGATATCACGCAGCAGCGACCATGCTTCGGCCTTGCCCTGCAGGTTCATATCGCACAGGAAGCGAGGTTCTACGCCGCCCACACCATTTGGTACATCCTGATCGCAGTATTGCGCGATGCGGTACAACTCCCATTTGTCGACCATCCACGGCTTGATGCGTTTACCGAGGCCAAACCGGTCTTGAGTGCATACGCCATATGTCACCCAGGCAGGGTTGTTGGTCCATGCTTCTTTCATGGAGCCGTCCCACACGCCCGAATAGGTGCGGTTGAACGGATCGTAATTGCTCGGCACCTGCCATTTCCGTGCTTTGCACTTGACCGTCACTGCGGGAATGTTGGTGAACTGCTCAGCATCAAACTCGATGTAGAGCAGCGCCGTGTTCGGGTAGCGCAGCTTTGCGTCGATGACCTCTGTGAGCCCAGCCACCAGCATGGTGTCGGCGATCTTGTTGGTGTTCTGGTTGGCAGTCAGGCGGCGGACGCGGATCTGCCAGCCTGATGTCGCGGCGGGCAAATCGATGCGGCGCGATCGCTCGTAGCGCGTGGTGGTTTTGCCGTCCACGGCCTCCAGCAGCGCCTCCTTGTAGCTGCCGCCGTCAGTGGCCACGTCGATGGCGTACTCAATGCGGTAGCCGCCGACATTCCCTTCGTCGTCCTGCCGCTGGAGCGCCGGCCATGCAAGGCGCACGCGCACGGCTGACAACTGAGTATTGGTGATCGAGCGAACCCATGGCGAGTCATTGCGCAGCTCGACGTTGACTGTCGTCTCGTTGTCGATGGAAGGAATGCCAGGGATGTACGACTGATCAACTGAACCGGTGCGCCACTCCCATTTCACGTTTTGGAAATTGACGTTGCCGCTGGCATCGTTGATCGGCGTGTTGTCGAGGTAGATATCAGCTGCCGTCGGGGTGCCTTCAAACTCGCCCTCGCCTACCGCGATGAGCAGCTTTGCCAGGTTGGTAGAGCGCAGGCTGTCGGACGCCTCGGTCGGCGACTTCGGACTGGTGCTGCCGCCTTTCTCACCGTGGATATCGATTTTTCGTGCTGCGCCCATGCTGTTCTCCAGGCATAAAAAAACCGCCTCTCGGGCGGTGTGGTCCTGCAAATTTGGTTATGTTTTGTCTTCGGCGTAGATGCCCGCACTGATGATCGCCCCGCCCCAGCGCCTATCACCGATGCAGATCGGAACCGGGTTGCCGCTGGCAGTTGTGTTCTTGGCACTGCCAAATGCGTAACTGGGTAGGTTTTCAGGCGAGGCGCTTTGCTTTAGTCCGGAGGCTTGGGGGCTAAGCATTTGGATAACGCCGCCGATCGCCAAGGCTGCACCAGTCTGCGCCAGCCATGCCTGCCCTGTGTAGGCACCAACAGCGATCATCACTGCTCCAATTACTGTCTGCAGTATTCCGCCTCGCTTGCTGCCGCTAACCACTGGAACGATTCGAATCTCACGAGTTCCACCGAGCGAAAGGGCGTCCACTCCAACATTTTTTCCATTTCTGAAAATGGCAAAACGCATACCCAGCCTATCTAAGCGGCTGATCTCTTCGGCGAAACCCTTGATCGTCACATTGAGCGCTCGAAACACTTCCTGCGACTGACCTGAGTCAATCTGCCTACGATGTGTCCGCCCGAATCTTTGAGCCAATGAGCCGGATAGCTTGATGGTTGTCATAGGCGAATAGTGGATAGCTGCCATAATTTCCCCAGGCACAAAAAAACCGCCCGGAGGCGGCCTTTTAAAAAGATTAACTCATTGGTATTCGACGTAGGGACCTAGATAAAAACCGCCCATATCGCCAGTGATTCTGTAAATGGTCTCATGCCCGTTCTGCACGTTCGCAGAAATCGTCCTAACCGCTGCGCCTGCACATAATCCAGAGTCCGCAAGACCCGCACCAATACTTGGACTTCCAGGCTTCAGGTAAAAGCTTGCGCGCTGACCAGTTCCAATCTTGGCAGCCTTGCGACCATCTACGTAGACGACGATATCGCAGCCCGAGCCAACAAACCCCTGATCTCGAATTACTGTAACTTTCCCGCTATCGCCGGCAGGTTTAGTTTGATACGCATATAACTCGTCAGCCGGTACAGGTTCCGCTTGGCCAACGGATATTGGTGCGCTGGAACATCCAGTCAACAGAGCCAAAGTCAGCGTCCCTATTAAAAATCGCATGGTGATCCCTCATTCAGTGAGCCTGAATCGTAACACTGACCTGTCCACCCATCCACACTAGCTATATGGGCTGCGTTGACTTGTTGTGCCTGAGTATGAGGCGTGTTCTATCCAGCCACGGCCCGCCAAAGACGATGATTTCGGACGGCCTGCCATACAGGTGGTGCAACAGGAAAGGGCCGGGGCCGAATACCACGCCTCCCTCACCGGTCAGCGAAGCGTCCGCGCCGAGATAGATGCCAGCGTGATTCGGGTGCTTGGTCCGCCCGACCTCCATCACGACCATGTCGCCGCGCTGCGGCTGATCCACTCTGACAAATCCAGCCGCCTCGTAATTGGTTTCGTAAAGGCTTTCCGCGTCTGCGCTCTCCCACCAGCCATCCGTGCGCTTGAATGCTTCGAACTCCAGGCCGAACTCGCGCTTGTACCAATCGGCGCAGACCTGCCAGCAGTCCCAGGCTCCATGCACGAAGGGCCGCTTCAAAAGCGGTGTATTGCCGGTGGGAACGATGGTGCGCAGGTCACCCTCGGGCCAGCTCAGGATATGCCAGGGCAGTTCAGTCGCCTCGCACATCGCCTGATCGCGCGGTGACGGCCTGCTGGTCGCGTCGGGGTGCGAGTGGACAACTCCGATGACGGTGCCCAGGTCTTCCGCCGCTGCGTAATCGTCGGGGCTGATGCGGAACTCTTCGTTTGGATCGGTCGCTGTGTTGGAGCAGGGAAAGTACTGCTGCTTTCGCCCCACGCTCAGGAGCAACCCGCAGCACTCGCGCGGGTACTCAGCCGCCGCATGCGTCTGCACGGCCGCCAAAATGTATTTCAGCATGGTCAGCTCCGAGCGATCAGGGATACGGCGGGGAAACCGCCAAAGGGTACTTCGTTGCCAGCCCCGAAGCGCGGCGTGCAGCCGCGCGTCAGCGTGGCATCGCAGACATCAAGTTCAGGGTTATCGGTGGGCTGACCGTCCTTGTCCACGTATGGCCCGGTGTAGCCGCAGTTCGGCCCGCGATATCCACCGGTGAGACACCAGTGACAAAGCGTAGTCATCTGCCGGCCAATCGATTCGCCGCCGACGTCGCCCGGACTGGCCAGCTCCCAACTGACCGATTCACCATCCTCATTGGTTTTCTGATCGAGATACCAGACCTCGATAGATTCCTGAGTCGGATCCGCATCGGGGTTGCCGCCAGGGAAGTTCTCTGCATCCAGGTACTGGCCCAACGTATGCCGCATGGTCAGTTTGAACTCGAGCAAATCCTCGAAAGCCAGGCAGAGCGCTGTTATACGCCCACTGACGTTGCCTGCCGCGAACGTAGGCCTTACTGCGGTTCCATCGCTGTTTGCTTCCACACCATCCAGTTGGACCGGCCAGGCGCTGTACTCTTGGCCCTGCCAATAGATGGGTTTGGCTGGAAGCTGACCAACATCGGCGCCAGCCGCTGTCAGTTCATCCGACGTGTGCGGTATGGCGTGCCCGTGAAACCGGAGAACGTCGGCGCCGTAATCGGAACCATCGAGCTCGAACAGCAAAATATCAGCGCCCGGCTCGAGCTTCTGCAACTGAGTGATCAAACTCATGGTTGGTATGCCCTTTCAAAAGTAGCGGTCAGAACGGCGAGGCCTCCTGGCTTTCTTTGTCGACGGAAAGTAGAGCAGCGATAAAGACCGAGGCTTTCGTCGGGTGGCGTCCAAAGGAACGCCCGGGCGCCCTGATGCGCGCGGATGAAATCCACTATCGGCTTGATCTCGCTGCCCGTGCCGCCGAACGACAGCGACCAGGTGTCCTCTTCAGCGTTCGGGCCGTCACTGGACACTTGGACATAGCCATCGCCGAACTTCGACTCACGGGTTCTGAACGTACTGTCGCCACCAGCCTCATCGTCTGGCTCCCAAACAAACGTTTCTACGGCCATCAGCCTCTCCCACTGGTGTTTCGGTGGCTTGTTCCTCCGGGTCGCCACGAATCGGCGATCGCCTTCTGCGCCACTCCGAGCATTTGGCGTTGCATGTTCTGCTGAAGCGCAGCGCTGTCGATCTCCATGCCCTCTCCGCTCCGGTCTTCAAGGGTCAGGTAAACAGGGGCCTCTACTTTTACGACAGTGCCGCCGCTGGTGGCAGCACCTCCAACCATGCGGACACCGAGCGATCCGTCTGAACCGCGCGCCAGTGGCATGATCGCCTCCGGCCCGGCCTCACCCATCACACCCGCCCCGCCTCCGGCCATCCCGAACGCCGTGGGCGTGTTGACGATGCTGTTGGTGAACGCGGCGCCGTCGGCGAACATTTGTACTCCGCCCGCCCATGCGCCGCCTTTGGCCTGGGGGAAGTAGGTGGATGAGTAGCCTGCTTGCGAAGCCCCGAGGTTCGATGACGATGCGCCTGCCGAGCCAGCAGCCAAGCCGTTCCCGCTTCCGCTTCCACCGGAGCCGAGATAGCTAACCCCCACATCAAATAGCATCCCCAGCAAAGCAGATGACGCTTTGCGCGAGGCGATGCGTCCCATGTCAGTAATGATCGACGTCGCGAAGTCAGAGAACTTGAACTTGCCCGTGGTCGCGAACGTGTTCAGCGAATCCTCCATCGTGCCGAAGGCGCTGGTGAAAGCGGTCTTTGTCTGACCGGCGACATCCTTGGCGGCTTCGAGATAATCGGAAAACGCGGACTTTGCGCCCAGCTTCCAATCACCTTGAGCCGCGTCAAGATTCACATACCCTTGCTGCATTGCTGCCAACTGCCGGGCACCGTACTGCTGGGTCAGGGCGATCTGCGATTCCAGCGCCTGACGCTGCTTGTCCGTGGTAGCGGTTGCAAGCTCAGTGCGCAGCGCCAGTACCTTATTGTTGGTGTCCTGCTCAAGCGACACGCGAGCCTGCGCCCGCTCAGCCTCTTTGCTGCCCATGCCGACTGCTGTGGCTGCCTGCTCGTAGGAGGCCGTAGCGAGCGCAAGCTGACGTTGCAGGTCGGCCTCGTACTTCATCGCTTCAGCCATGCCGTCGGCGGACGCCACGGTCTGGTCATACTGCTGTTTCAGCCACTGCAGGCCCTTGCCGTACTCTTCCGTCGATATCTTGCCGGACTTGTAAAGCAGCCGCAGTTCCTCGGTTTTTTTCGTCTGCTCATCCGCCGCCGCACTGACCGGATCGAAGCTTTCCTTGAGCTTGGCGTAGGCATCAGCAGCGGTCTTGAGCTGCTGCTCGAGCTTGTTCTGGGCCTCTTTATGTTTTTGCGCCGACTCTGTCGCAGACTTGTCCGCGTCCTTTTGGGCGTCGTAGGCCTTGGCGGTATCCCGAATCTGTTTTGCCAGGGCGCCCTGTGGATCGATCTTGTTCTCGGTAATGAACCGGTCGGCTTCCTCGAGCTTCGTCTTGTCCTTGAGCGCATGGATCTGCTTGTCGAGGGTCTGCTGATAATTCTTGCCGGCGTTGTCGGCGGCAATATCGACGTCGGTCTTGTCCTTCGTACTTTTGGTGCTGCCGTCGAGCTGCTTGGTGTACAGCGCCTGGCGGGCCGCCAGCAGGTTGGTATTAACGTCAAGCGTGCTGACCGCTTCGGACTGTTTGACCCAGCCGTCCAGCTGTTTCTGCGGGATGCCGAGCTGTTGACCGACCTTGAGAATCGTGTCGGACAGCGGCTGTCCGGCCTTCCTCGCTTCCTCCATGCTGCTTGCCAACGTCGCAAACTGTTTGCCGCCGGCTTCGCTGGAGCGCGGCCCGATGAGCGCACGCTGCATCGACGTGCGCAGGCCCTCGAATGCATCTGCGGCTTCCTTGGCCGAGTCGCGTTGCTGCTCGGTGACACGCACCAGTGCGCCCTGCTGCTGATCGCGGGTCAGCTGAGCGAATTCCTTACGCACCTCTTCGACCGATCGTTTCAGATCGTTTACGTCTGTGCGGGCGGTCTGGGCGTTGGAGCCCATAGCCAGGAACGCCACGCCGACACCAATCGCCAGCGCCGCAATGCCAGCCGGGCCGCCCAGCAGCGCCAACAGCGACGAGCTCGCCCGCGCCAGTACGTTCTTGGCAGCTGCGGCCTGAGCCTGGGCTGCCGCGTTGGCGGTCGTGGCTGCAGTGTCACGCACCATGGCAGACGAAGACGCAGCGGTAGCGATTGCAAGGCGCTGGGTGGCAGCTGCTGCCGCCGTCTTGGCTGCCGCCAGCTCCGTGTCCATTGCAGCCAGAGCGGCGGTGTATCGCGTCTCTTCCACCGTGCCAACGGCCAGCCGCGCCTGATAAGCGAGCGCCTGGCGAGCGGCCTGCACCTGGGCGAGCCGCGCGATCGTCTCCGCTTCCACTGCCTGAGCGGCGGAGTAGGCCGCGACGGATTCACGTAGCTTGGCCGCAGCGGACGCTGCCGAGGCCGCCGTTTCCTCGGCCTTGGCGATAGCAGAGGCCTTGGTGGTGGCGATGTTGGTGAGCATCGCCTTGGTAGCCGTCGC
Organism: Pseudomonas syringae pv. coryli str. NCPPB 4273; assembly: GCF_000972175.1. Taxonomy (NCBI): domain Bacteria; kingdom Pseudomonadati; phylum Pseudomonadota; class Gammaproteobacteria; order Pseudomonadales; family Pseudomonadaceae; genus Pseudomonas; species Pseudomonas syringae pv. coryli. The sequence goes on from NZ_AWQP01000004.1 coordinate 47,334, forward strand.
CGACGATGTCACCGCATCAATGGCGAACTTGGCGAAAGCCGCCGCCATCTTGCCGCCCAGCGCTGCGACCAGTACATCCACGTTCTCAGCCAGAAAACTGATCGTCTCGCCCAGACGCTGAGCGCCGCCGTTGTCGCTCAAGCCCTGTAGAGACTTGGTGATGCTCTCGATACCTGGCAGCAGGCCGATGGTGATTTGGTTGGCCGCCCCGGAGAAGGTTGCTTTCAAACCGGAAATAGCCTGCCCCGCAGCGACGAGGCGGTTGACGTTAAACTCTGAGATAACCGAGCCCGCGCGATCGGCCTGATCCCCCCACTCCTTGAACCCTTTGCCGTTATTGCGCAGCAGTGGAATCAATGCCGTGGTTTCGTCGGCCATCGCCTCCATGTAGGTCGTCATCTGCTGCTGATTCAGACCGGCCTTTTCGAGCGAGGTGTAGTAAAGCTGCAAGGCCTGTGGCCCGGACAGATTGGCGAACTGGCCAGCAGTTACCCCGATCTTCGGCGCGATTTCTTTGAAGAAATCAGACATCTCGCCGCCGCCGCGCTGCAGGAATTCGCCGACGCGGTCGTTGGTGTCTTTTAGGATGTCGCCCAGTTTGTCCTGCTCAACGCCGACAGTTTTTGCACCAAAGGCCATGCGCTGGAAGTCTTCGACCGTGGTGTTCGATAGCGCCGAAAGGTTCTTGACCTCTTTCGCGTAATCGATGGTGCTGGTCGTCAGCGCCACCAACCCGGCGATCGAACCAGCAGCGGCCAGGTTACCGGCGCCGATCTGATCGAATGCTGATGTGACCGCACGGCCCACGGTCTGGGCGCTGGCGTTCACTCGGTCGAAAGCGTTGTCGATCCGGCCCAGGCTTTGATCGATGTTATGAGCTGTGCTCGACACCGAACCTTCTGAGCGCGTCAGTTCCTGCCGCAGCTGCGCCGTGGTGGCTTCAATGCGGACAAGCATGCCTTGGACGTCGGTATCGGCCACGTAAGGAACTCCGGAAAAACGTTATGTGCTGCCCTTGCCGGTGAGCGCCATGCGCAGCTTCTGCGCGACAGTCGTCGGTTTGGGTTTGGATTGGGGGCTGGGCTGGGTGCTGCTGGGGAAAGGGCTGGTCATGCGTGCCCACTCGATCTTCGCGTCCATCGCGAGGAACAGTTCAGGCAGCGAGGTATGCCAAGCCACTTGCGGTGACCAACCGAGCCAGCCGGTGGCCACCGCGTAAAGCCGATCGACGTAGCTCCCCGCCTCTACGGCGCTGACTCCGTCGGCTGCTCCTTTCCCGGCTCGCCACCGCGCGGGTTGTAAAGGGCTCCCAGGTAATCGTTCAGCTGCGGGGTCATGTCTGCTACGCCCGCCTGCCATACCGCCTCTGCCAGGCCTTCCGTCTGCTTTTCAGTCAGGTTGGCACCGGCAGCGATGATCAGCGCGGCACCGTCCACGCTGACCTGATGCAGCGCGCTGGCTGCGCCTCGGAGTCCGCCGAAACGCGCCTCGATAGAACGGACGGCAGCCAGGGTTGGCCGCAATTGATAGGTGGTCCCGCCAATGACAAGATCGATGTTGCCGTGCAATGTCTTGCTCATGGTTCACCCGATCAGGCGGCAGGGCCGGCAGCAATTTCGATGACATCGGAGTTGATGCCCATGGTGATGTTGCGGCGCACAACGTTGTCAGCTGCGCCAGGCGCAACGGTGTTGTTCATCACCTTCACGCGGAAGTAGAAGGTGGTCGGCAGCACGGCAGGCGTTGCTGTCACGTCACCGTCGTTCAGCGTGACCTTGATGTTGTAATCGCCCTTGGAGCGGTCCTTGTGGGCAACCTTCACGGCCTTTTGACCCGCGTCGCCGTTGTCCAGGCCGACAGTCAGCGTCATGTCGCCAGCGTCAGCAGTGCCCTTGTACTTGCGCACGCGGCCATCCTTCAGCGACGTGAAGGTCACCGAACTGAAGGTATCGCCAAATTCGCCCAGGTCTTCGATTTCGCCGACCTCGACGTAAACGTCCTGTTTGTAATCGGCTTCGGTATCGGCGCCGGTTTTGGTGCCGAGGCTAAGTCGGCAGCCTGCAGCGGTGTTCAAATTGTCGTCGGCCATGGAAATTCCTCCAAAAGGCACATTGGATAAAGCCGCGAAGCGGCAGATGTTGAATCAGTGAGTGGTGATGACGCGGACCGTGATAGCGCCCATGTACGTGACGCCGTCTGCATCGCGCTGTGAATCCGCACGCTCGACACGGACAGACACTGCCCTGCCAACTTCCAGCGGCAAGGGGCGCTCATCCAGCGCGGCGGTCACCTCAGCATTGATACGCTTGACCTCGGCCTGGCCGTGAGCATCCGACCAGACGGTCAGGTAAAGCAGGCGCTGCTGACGCTTGCGCCCGGCGATAGGGCTGGTGTTGGTCGAGATTTCGCGGTCGATCGAGACATACGGCATGGGCGTGTCCAGCGGTGCCCCATCGTAGATGGGGCATGACACCTCGGCCTGTAGCCGCTCGAAAAGTGCGACCTGCAGGGCAACGGACGGATCAGCCATCGTTTCCTCCCTGGCTGGCCTTCTTCAGCGTTCGATTCACGGCGGCGCGGATGTCTGCCATCACCACCTCCCGGTTCACGTCCAGCGAAGGCCGCAACCACGGATGAGCCGGCAGCGCAGGTATGCTCGGGTACTTGCCGAAAAACGTGGAGCCGTCCGACTTATTCTTGACCGAGCGACTACGGTTGCCCGCGCGCTTTTTCCCGTCGTAGCCCTTGGTGCCATATTCCAGAAACCGCAGGTAAAAGAATCGGCGGTTGTCCTTTTTGCCTCGAATGCCGATCTGCGCATCCAAGCCACTTTTGGAGACAAACGCCTTCAGGGCGCCAGCCGCTTCGCCAGTGTCCCGAGGGATGGTCGACTTCATGGTGGCCAGGATCTTGTTGGCGGCCTCCTGCATGGCCGGGCGCAGCTCGTTATCCACGTTCTGATGAATGTTGCGCAGCGTCCGGCGTAGCTTGAAGTCACCGGACATACGGGACCGGCGCGCCATGGGTTACTCCTTTGCCTTGTCAGCTTTCGGCGCCGGGGTGTTCTTGACCTCTTCGACCAGGCCTCGCTCAATCAGAGACTTTGCCGTAGCAGCGTCCACGGTGAATTCATCGCCTGTAGTCCGCTCGCCTACGGCGCCGGAGATGTTGGCAAGTGCTCTAACATTCATGGGATTTCCTCAAGGGTTGGGGACATTGGTGCAGAGCAGACGGAGCATTGAAAGCTCGTTGTCTGGCAGTGCAGCCACGATCAGATAGGTGACGCCTCTGTTCACCAGGCGGCAGCCTGCAATCAGGTCCGGCCGTGGCCTGACTCGGACTTCTGCGGTAACCACCGCAGAAAGCTTTTCAGCAATGGCTTCGATGCGGCCAGTTGGCAAGGTGAACTCCGCCCAGAGCTTGCCGGACTCGATCCAGGTGTCGTCAAAACCACCGGTTCGATTCTTAACCCGATCAGGCTTGTAGAGCGTAGGACGGTGACGCATTGGGCCTGCTCTCATTAGAATCGCTTCCTGTACCAAAGCAGGCGTTCGACGGCCAATGGAACCTCAGCGGTGATGGTGCCGATCACGACAGCCTCACGGTTTGCGTACCAATGGCCCACCAGCAGCAACACCGCCTGCTGAACGTCCTTGGTCAGCTTCATTTGCTCAGGCAGCACTGGGCTGTCTTCGACAAGTACCCGATCACAGTGCTGCTCGACGTGGGACAAAGCTGCTGCAATGTATCCTTCGATCAGAGCATCTTCTTCAGCGCCATCCACGCGCAAATGCGTTTTGACCAAGTCCAAGGCAATCATCACGACGCCTCTTTGGCAGCCTTTTCAGCGGCTTCCTTTTCAGCGGCTGCTTTCTCCGCCGCGTCTTTTTCAGCCTGTGCCTTCTCAGCCTGGGCCTTTTCGGCAGCAGCCTTTTCAGCCGCGGCCTTTTCGGCAGCAGCTTTTTCCGCAGCTGCCTTTTTCTCCGCCGCGCTTACTTGCTTGTTTTCCTTTGGAGCACTTCCGCCCACTTCGACGGCTAAGCCTTTGCCGATCAGGACGTGGGCATATTCGTCGTCGGCCTCAGCGAACACTACGCCTGCGCGTACACGATCGCTCTCTGCGCCCAGCTTGGCCGCATTGCCTTCAAACCCCCACAGGGTGCGAATTTTCATAACGTACCTCGAAAAAAAAGGGGCCTTAAGGCCCCAAGCGGATGGGTTCGATCACTTGACTGCGAAGCGGCCCTTCACGAACGCGTAAGGGCGGCGAACGGCCAGGCCAAGACGCTCTTCTACCAGCACGACACGCTGGTTCTTCACGAAGTCGTCATTGATCCAACCTACCTTCACGGTGTACGCCATGCGGTCGTACAGGCGGGCGCCTTGGGCGAACGAGCCGACGAGGAATTCACCACCGGAAGCGGCAGTACCGTCGGCGGCCGGGGTGCCCTCGTCCATGCTGTCAGACACCACTACTGGGCGGCCCCACAAAATTGGAGTGACAAGGCCCTGCAGGTTGGCGAACAGGTAGCGGTTGTCGGCATCCTTCAAAAGCTCGATGTTCATCCAGTCAAGGTCAGTCATGACCACGGCATCAGCCGCACGCTGAGACTGCTTGCGCACCTGATAGATAGAACGGCGCACGGTGTCGATCGCAGTGTCACCGGTTTGGCTGAGCTGCGCATTGAAGGCGCTGGCCTGGGTCATGATGCCGTTCAGGTTATTGCCAGCGCCGTCACCCTTGAGGATCTGCCCCTCTTCCTTGAGCTTCAAGTCGTAGCGCAGCAGCTCCTGAATGTAGCTGTACAGCTGCGGAATATCATCCAGGGCTTCATCGGTCACCGGCATCCACACAGCGATCTTGCGGACGTTGTCGGTCTTCTGTTCGAAAGTGACATCGCTGGAAGGCTTGGCCGCGCCTTCCGCCACCATGCCAGCGCCACGGGTGTGGAGCTTCTCAAGGAAATAGCTGTAGCTCTGACCTGTCACGGGCGTGGTCGGGATCAAGTCGCGAATCACCAGCTCCTGGCGCGGGCGATCTTGAATAACCGGGTCCCACTGCGTCGGCACCAGGCCTGCGCTGGTCAGCTTGGTCTCGGACATGGAAGCCATGTCCGACTTGGTGACCTCGATTTCCGCCTGATTCTGGTTCTTCTGCTGCAGCGATTTGTAGGCGTCGTTACCCTTCACCAGGTCGATGAAGCTTTTCTTCTCGCCGCCCTGGGTGCGCAGCTGAATGCCCTTTTCCTCGAGCTTCTGCACTTGCTCGATGACGCGCTCCAGTTCGCCTTTCTGGTTTTCGATCTTGGACTTCATTTCCAGCGTCACGGTGTTGCCTTTCTGCAACTCTTCAGTGACGTGGTCGTATTTTTGCTGCAGGCCCTGGAAGCCGTCTTTAAGTTGCTTGTCCAGGGAATCGCGCAGCTCTTTCACTTCGCTCATTGCGAATCTCCAAAATGGTGGGTGAACAGTGTTGAAAGTTGTTTCAGCTCATCCACGATCACCGTGGCCGCTGTGTCACCTTCACGGTGCACGGCGGAGTAGCCGAGCGAAGCGACGGCTGCCGCTTCCTTTTGCGAAAGACCCATGCGATCGCGCAGGGCCTTCTCAAAAAGTCTGATGTCCGATTTGACGTCGGTGATTTGCGCTTCCGGATTCATACCGAAAGGTACAAGCGAGGCCTCCCACAGCTCGGCCTGCTTGATGATCCGTATGCTGCGACCCTCGCGCTCTTCGTAGGCTGCAAGCAACGTGTTGAAGCCGATGGACATACTGTCCAGCGTGCCCTCCTTCATCAGCTCGTAAGCGTCGCGCGCGTAGCTCACGCCAAGGTTCACCTTGCCTTTGAGGTACAGGCCGTGTGCATCCTGAGTAAAGTCGGCCGAACCCACCAACCGCGTCAGGTCATGGAAAAGCGCGAGCTTCAGGCGCCCGGCACGGGTCGTTTTCACCTTCGTAAATGCGCCCGGCAGGATTACGTCATCGCCCAGATCGACGTTATTGAACACCGCGGCATAGCCTTCGAAGTTGCCAGCGTCATCGACGGCCTTAACCTCGAAGGGCACTTCAATTTTTGTCAGCATTGCCCTGCGTCTCCCACCGAGTGACCCGGTTATATTCATCCCCCGCCAGTGGCGGCAGGTTTTCCTTTTCACGGACTTCGTTAATGGTCATCCAACCCGAACCGCCGGAGCCGCCTAGGGCGCTTCCAAAGTACGTCGCACGGGCGGCGCTATCAGCGCGCAGCAGCCCCTCGACGACAAACTCGACGAATCGATCTGTATCGCCGTAAAGCTTGTCGTTGAACTCGTCTTCGATGGCATCCAAGTAAGGCTTCAAACCAAACGTCACGAACCCACTGGTTTGCTGTTCCAGGTTGGAGCCCATGATCGAGGTCTTGCTGGCACGGTTGGCCAGGTAAAGCGGAACGCCCCAGATGCCCGCCAAGGCTTCTTCTTGGAACTGCTGGGATTCGATGAACTGGCTGTCTTTCTGAGTCAGGCCAGCAGGCACGATTTTCGGGCCGCCCTGCAGGATGGCCATCTTGCCCAGATCCTCGGTGTCGGCCTTGCGAACGTCGGGAAACTTATTCATCACCTGAGCCTGCTGCTCTGCAGTCAGGAACCCGTCGTAGATGACGTAACCACCCGTGAATCCACCCTTGCGCATGAAGCGGGCGGACCAGTCGTGCGCGGCCTTTGCCAGGCCAATGGTTTCGGCCTGATGCTCGACCGGCGACATTCCGTTGATCCCGTCACTGCTGAACAACTTGAAGTGCAGCATGTTCTCGGGTGAAACCGGGGCGCGCTTGCCATCGAGCGACACGTAATAAATTAAGCGAGAGTCGAGCGTGTCGACCGTGACATCATCCGGAGATACCAGCGTGAAACCGATAGGATCGCCACCGCTGGATCGCTCGATGATGGCAAAAGCGTTGCCGCGCAACGCCATGTTCACCACAACCGCCTTCAAGAAGTTGAGGCGAGTCATGAAAGGGTTCGGCTTACGCATGATGCGACTGGCTCGATCCTTGTGCGCCACCAGTTGCCGCTTGCCATCCTTGTCGTCGTAGAGCTTGAGTGGCAGCCCTGAAACGGTTTCACTCAGGATTTTCACGCAAGCCCAAACGATGCTGATGTTCATGGCTTTGGTAGGCGTGATCCTGACCCCGGCTTTCGTTGCCTTTCCACCGACCGTCATGTCCATTTCGACATAGTCGCCGGTTTTCGGATCCTCATAGCCGAACATCCGCCAGGACAGCGGGTTGTACCAATGAGACGCCATAGTCAGCCTACAAGTCCGAAGAAACCGTTGTTTAAGTAGTCATCCATCCCGCCTTTGCTTTCGGGGTTGAGTGACATAAGGGATACCGCGTTGAAGGTGGCCATCAGCGGGTCGATCTTGGCCGAGCCTGAAGCCTGCTTGGTGATGAGGATCGAGTTACCACGCGGCTCGACTCTGGCATTGCCGCAGCACCAGGCCATCATGGGTTGGCCGCCGTGGATCAGGCCGCCCTCGGCCAGCTTGCGCTCGGTGGTCTTGATCGCGCCGCCCAGCTTCCAGCCCTGCGAGATACCAATGATCTTGTCCTGCGGTACGCCAGCCGCAACCAGAGCATCGAGCACACCACCAATACCGGCCGGGTCGACGCCGACTTGATCCAGCAAGCCGGCCTTCTCGACGCGGGCTGCGAGGTCCGCGACTTCCTCAAGGTCATCGCCGATGACTTGAACCATGGTTAGATGGCACTCTTTGGCAAAGTCATGAAGCCGTGGCGCCTCGCCCTTGCGGCGCTCAAGCACCGACGGGTGAGCCCAGGCGTGCGTCCACAACAGCCACTGACGCGTGTGCTTGTCACGCCCAATTGCCGCAAACCCAAGCAGGTCGTCCAGGCCGCCGCCGTCGATGCCGATATCGATCACTTCGCAGCGCTCGATCAGATCGTCCAGCGTCAGGCCGGGCAGCTTGGCCTGCACTTCCCAAAACTCGGCACCGGCCCACCGATCAGAGCGCAGCGCCAGGCCAATCTCGACATTCAAATGCTTGGCCAGAAAACCACGGAACGACTCTTCGCCGTCGATCTGCGCTTGCATGAAGCCGCGCTCAATGAACGGCTCGTCTACCGACAGCCCCAGATTCGGGTTGGTGATGTACGCGTGCTTAACATCGCGGTGTTTGCCCGCGTCGATCATGTGTTTCGGAAATTCGTAGAGCACCGGCAAGAAAGACTTGTCGACAATCCCGCCGTCGCGTACCTGACGGGCATAGAGCAGCTTCTGCCGGAAGACGCCTGCAGGCGGCTCATCGGACTGGGTCGTTGCCCAGATAATGAAACCCTCTGGCCTCGATGCCAGACCGCCGGTGGCCTCGCGCAGCATTGCCTCGGCATTGGCTCGCTTGCCGAATACCCACAGCTCGTCGATAAACACGCCGATGGCTTTCTTGCCCGAGACAGTTTCGCTATCGGCCGCCACCACCTTCAGCGTGGCACCTGTCTCGTAATGAGTAACCGTGCGCAGGTGATCCTGCACCTTGAACAGGTCCTTCAGCTCATCGTCGGCTTTGACCATGTCCCGAATCGGGATGTAGGAGTTGTCAGCGATCTCCTTGGTCGGTGCCAGAATGATGAATTCGCCCGAGGTGCGCCAGTTCAGCACAAGCGCCGTAAGCATGATGCCGGCGGCAATGGTCGACTTCCCGTTCTTCTTGCTGATCAGGAGCATGAACTCGCTGATCATCCGGCGACCGCTGTATGGGTCATAGGCGCCGAAAATGGCGGCGACGAATTCATTTACCCAGGACCGCACGGTCTCGCTCATAAGCGGGCTGCCGGTAGCATCTACCATGCGCAAGCCGCCAAAGACTTCTAACGCTTCGGCCGCTTGATCAGGGAATAGCGGTTCGAACGGGATCAGGCTTTGGCGGGCAACAATGCGTTGCTCCCAATCTGTACAGGCGGTTGACCACTCCATTATTTCACCACCGACAGCGGGCCTTTACGCACGCCGAACTTGCCTTGAGCTGCGCCTGCAGCCTTGTCCTTGGCAGTCTCCTTCTTGCCGCTCTCGCCCTTGCGCGGGTGGACAAAGGGCATCAGCGCCTTCGCGGCGTCGACACGCAATTTCGGTTCGGTTTCAAAGTCGTTCATGACCGCCAACAGAAAGTCTTTGGGGTCCGCGTGACGCATGGCCTTCGCCAGATCGAAGCCAGCTTCCTGCGGCTCATCCGACGCCCCGTCAGAGGTAGGAGCCGAGGCTGGCGCTTTAACTTTTTTGTTAACGGGCACTGTGCCCAGTGCGGCCATCACGTTCGGATGCTTCGCCAGCCGTGAGCCGGCCGCCGATGCGCTGCCAGCCGCGTAGCCTGCGGCTATCGCTGCATCTTTTTTGGACGCACCTCCCCTAACAGCATCGACAAATGCGCGCTGTTTAGGTGTTAAAGCCATTAACAAAAAATCCTGAAGGGAAAAAAATCTGTACGTGCGGTCGAGGGCGGTCTAGTGATCGAAAAACCCCATATTTTTGCCCCCCCCTCCAAAACGCCTGATTTCGCACCAAAACCGTGCAAATCACGCCAAAACCGGTCAAAACGACCGAGTTTTCGCCTCTTCGCGCTGTTTCACGCTGTCGTGGCAGGTCTTGCAGAGGGATTGCCAGTTGGATCTTGACCAGAACAGAGTCTGATCACCGTTGTGGGCGATGATGTGGTCGACTACCGACGCAGCGACGACTAGCCCAGCTCGATCGCAGTAGACGCACAACGGGTTGGCGCCCAGATGGACCAAGCGCGCTTTCTGCCATGCGTAGTTGTAACCTCGCTGGTTCGCCGTGGTCTTGCCCGCTCGCCATGTAGCTGGCGGCGCGGTGCTTACCCGGTCGCCTTGAGTAGCCACGCGGTTGCCGAGCGTCTTGAGTCGTGCCATGTGTTACTCCAGCATGTGGCGCGTTAAGGCGTCTGCCGCTCTACCGCCTCGTTGACCTTGTCGGCCGCCTTGCTGGCCACCTCTGCCGCTTCCGTGGCCTTCCCTGCGGCACCCTCAACCTTTACTGCTGCATCGGTCGCGGTCTTGGCCAGCTTGTTCAGGCGCATGTCACGCTGCACCGTGGCCTCGTCATAACCTCGCCGCACCTCGGCGACCTGGGCGCTATACCAACTGGCTAGCGACCATTGAGAAGCACCGAAGCCCAGCGCGAACGATCCAGTTACCAGCAGCGAGGCAATCACCCACACTTCCAGGCGACGCCACCACCGCCGGGCGATGAAGTCTCTAACGCATCTTTCCATCAGTTGATACCTCCGAGCTGTGAACGCAGACGGGCTATCTCAGCGCTTTGGCTGGTCACTTTGTCAGTGAGCTGTGAGACCTGGCCGGTCAGGGCTTCGATCTTTCCTTCCATACGGCCAACAGCAGCAGCCAGCTCGTTACGCTCTTTGGCGAACTGATCGGCTCGGGCCTCAGCTTCTTTGCGGGCCAGGCGTTCCGAGTCGAGTAGTTCGTTCAGCCGGCGGACGGTGCCTATGTCGGCGTTGTCCATGGCGCGATCGGTCGCATCCCTGGAGAGGAACTTCCTCAACCAGAGGAAGCCACCCAGCAGAATGGTGCCCGTGCCGCCCAGCCAGGTGGCGGTGCCTGGGCCGAGGTCGGTCGGGTCCATCATTACTCCAGAAATGAAAAAGGCCCGCCGATATGGCGAGCCTTTGGAATTGGGTGGGGTGCCGCGCTGGAACAGCTAAACACCGTGCCATCAAAACAGGTGTTTATCAGGCCTGAAAGAACTTTTTACGCTGCTTCGCAAAAATTCCCCAAAGCACCGTCAAGCCATGCCACCCCTTGACGGATGATTTCGCGTGCTGACCGCTCCGACATCTTGTGAGTCTCGGCGATCCGAACCATCGTCCACTTCGAACCGAAGTACCACCAGATGAAGTCGCCCATCTGCTGGTTGCGCGCGATCAGCCTTGCGATAGCTGAATCGACAAGCATTGCCGTGTCGTCAGTGATGACATAAGTCATTGCGCTCGGCTCTGGGCAGCACTGGTTCCTCAACGCTGCCAGTGGGGAGACATAGCGCGGCACGCCCATGCCAGACATCCGCCAGGAGCCCCAGTTTTCCAGCAGGTATTCGGTGTCGCCCAATGGCTTGTCGACGTATGTACGCTTTTTCATGGTCAATCCCCTGTGTAATTCGATCCACCGGCACCGCGGCGGTTGTTCTGTTGGTAAATGGCGGCAGGTCCACTCGTCTGGGCCGGGCGCTTCAATTGTTCGATCTGTCGGTCAGCGGCCTGTAGGCGCATGCTCAGCTGCGTCACCAGCACTTCCAGCGGCAGCGCCTCACCTGTGTGGGCGGCGACCCAGCCCGAGGCATTGCACTGCACGCATGCCATTTCATGAAAAACACCCTTGATCACTGCTCGACCTCGGCAGGCCGGGCACTGGGACAAGTCCAGACGGGGAGCGCGGAAGGCAGGGCCATGGCTCTTTTTCACTCGCTCGCCTCCATCAATTGGGCGTGCACCACGTTTAGGTCGACGCTGCCTTGATCATTGCTGGCAGGGATCACAATTTCTCTGCCAGAGATCATCTGCAGCTCCAAAGCCCAGCGGCCGCCAGGTGTCGTCACCATCTGCATCGAGCTGATGTCGCCGGGCTGGACTGCCAGCTTGCGGCGGGGATCGACCAAAATCATCATTTTTAAACCTCGCCTTTTATGGATTCGTGATCGCGCTGGAAGCCGCGCCAGTATTGGCCTCGACGGCATTCTGCGAATTTTCGTTTCTAGTCAGGGTCGAGCGGTGAATGCAGCTAAAGCCTTTCCCGTCTAACCATTCGTGCCACTTGTTCAGCGCATCACGCTTGAGCAGCTCAGCCGAGGTGTGGATATAGGTCTGCACGTTGCGGGTCAGCGTATGGTTCACCAGCATCTCGCCGATCAGAAAGTCGACGCCCAGATCAGTCCATCCGGTCCGGGCCACTTTGCGCAGATCGTGGCTCGTCCACTCACCCTTGCCCAGGCGAGCGAATACGGCACATGCCTGGCTGTCGCTGATCGGCCCACGGTTGCGAGCGGGGAACATGTAGGCACCCTTGTAGCCCTTCGACGACTGCCAGTCCCGATACCGCCCCAGCAGCGCGCAGGCTTGATGGGTCAGCGGTAGCCGATGCTCACAGCGGGTCTTGGTGTTCTCGGCAGGAATGAACCATTCGCCCTGCTCACCCAGCGTCAGGTGCGACCATCGGGCCTGCCTTGTCTCGCCAGCGCGCGTGCCGTGACACAGCATCATCAAGGCCAGCATGCAGTCCTGCGGGTGCTGGTCGAATCCTGCAGCAAGGTCACCAAGCACCTCTTCCAGCTGAACGGCCCGCAGGCGCGATGGTTTCGGCAGGATGCGGGCCTTGGTGAAATCGGTGAACTTGAAACCGGCAACCGGGTTCTGGGCGATCAGACGAAGCTTTTCGGCCTGGCGGAAAGCGACCACCAGCACGCCCCACATCAGCCGGACGTAGGAGAGTGACATTTCGGCCTGCATGGGCCACATCACCAGCTTGTCCAAGGTGGACCGGTCCACATCGGCAATGAGCAGTTCGGACAGGCGCGGCTTGAGGTGGCAGGTGATGATTGAGGTATTCGTGGCGCGGCGCTTTGCCGACAGGCTGCGCTCGGTGGACTGGCGGACCATGAACCACTCCAGCAACTGGCCAACGGTCTGCAGCGTGCCGGCAGCGGCAGAAGCTTTCGGGTCAGTCGCAAGGCGCTCCCGGATCTTCGGCAGAGCGTTGATCAGGCCTTTCACAGGTAGCTCTGGGAAGCCGGCGATTTTCTCCCACTTCTTGCCCACCACCAGGTGCCAGGTGCCGCGCTCACGATTCTGATGAAACCGGAAGTAGACGCCCGGATAGCGAGCATCGCGCAGGTCGCGCACTTCTGAATTCGCTGCCTGCCGGCGGATTTCCGCATCCGAGAACGAAGTAAGCAGGGTCTGGCTCATGCGGCCACCACAGTCTGAGGAAGTCGGAGGTATGCGCGGATTTGCTCCATCGCGTCGAAGTGACCACGGCAGATGATCGCCAGATAGCCTTGCAGGTTGAGCTGACGTATCCACTCGTACTGGATGCCCGAGACAGCGGCATCATTCGGCGGCGTGGCCTTAAATTCGATGTACAGGCCGAAGTACCCACCGCGGGCCATCGGAAGCACAAGATCGGGCACACCGGCGCGCACACCCTGCTCTTTCAGCTTGATCGCCACCAGCTTGTGCCGGTGGCCACCGTTGGGAACGTGGTAGATCAGAGCCGCCACCAAGGGCATACGCAGCTTGATCTCGCGCAGCAATGCGGCCTGCTCCAGGCCCTCACGGTCGACCGACTTGGCGCGGGTACGCTTCGGTTTAAACAATGTCATTTCGGCGGGCTTCATGGTTTCACCATCCCTTCACGAATCAGCGCGTCCTGGGTGCGCATGACTCCCTCGGCGTGGAACAGGCGGACTTCGTTACGACTCAGCACCGCCGGGGCTCGCAGTCGGCCATCAGCGATGTCGTGGCAGTACGCGCACGCCCAAGCGGCCTGCAGATCGTTTGGCTTGATGCCCATGCCGCAAGTACCAGCGAGCCGGTAATGGGCCAGCACCGTGGTCGAGGATTCGCTCGAGCAGCCTGGGTAACGGATCTGGCATTCGCGGTCGCGCGCCGCCTTGGTGAGTTTGCTCATTGCGTGTCTCCGCTGCGCCTGGCACGGAGTTCGGCCAACGCCTTGTTACCCACTTCGGGAGTTATTGATTTGCCGGGCGCTGCGAGCTGCGCCACTGGCACGGGCGGCAGTGCTTCACCACGCCAGATCTTGCGGCACTGCTCGAGGTATTTCTGCTCAAACCGGATCATGCCCAAGTCGCGAGGAAGCGTTTGCAGGCTAAGGAACCCAGCGGCAGCAGTGGCGTGATAGATCGCTGGGTGAAACCACTTACCGCGCCCCTCCATGCCTGGGTGTGAGTTGCGCAAGGCCTGCGAGTAAGCAACCTCAACGCTTGGCAAGCCCAGCCCTTCGGGGGCAAAACACCAGCCCACAAACACACCTGGCGCTGGAACAAAAGCCGATTTGCTCGCGCTGACCATGCGCATACCGTGGCGCAACTGATCCATCGAAGTGATGCCGGAGCGCATGAACTCGGCAATCCACTCGAGCTTTGAGGCATCCATGATTTTCTGGTTTGGCCAGGACTGGCGCCACGCGCCGCACGCTCCCTGCAGCCGAAGGAATAGTTCGTCGATAACCTGCTCGGTTGCAGGATCAATTTCGACGGCCACGGCTGGTGCTGGGCGATAGGCTGGATCGGTTGTCCGGTTGTGGACCAGATAACCAGCTCGAACAGGACCGTTCACAGGATCACCCCCTTGGACGCCCAACTGCTGGTTCCCTCGGCACCTTCCTCTGACTCTGGCAAATTCCCCTTGGCCCGCTCCCTCACGTACCAGCCCACCAAGCGGTTACACCAGCCGGCGGACGTATCTACGATTTTATTCCTGGCCACAAACCAGCCGATGAAACTGCGGATCAGCGCGTCAGAGATATCGGTTGGTTTGACTCCAGCGATCTGAGCCTGGGCGATCAGGTAGCGGCTATCCGGTGTCCAGTCGGCGAACATGGCGAAGCGCTGGCGATCATCGGTCGACTCCAGGGCTTGCTTGTCCTGTTCGTCGATCACGTCCGAAATCTCGCGCGGCTGCTGCTGTTCGGTTAATTGATGGTTAAGTGACGTATTGGGTGCAGATTTCGCACCCCGTTCGGTCGAATTCTGCACCCCGTTCTGCTGTGATTTGCACCCCGTTCCGTCATCTGCACCCCGTTCAGTTCGGGGTGCAGGATTTGCACCCCGCTTTAGCGGCAAGTCATAGACGACTGGGCGGCGGTCATGACGTTCGATGTACACGGCGGCCAGCGCTTGGTTGCCTGGAACGATCAGTTCAGACGCCCGCAGTAGCTCAAGCTTGGATCGTACGGTGCGCTCGGAAAGGCCAGTGTCTTCACTCAGAGTGGTGGCCGAAGGGAACGCCCCGCGCCCGTCAGTACCGGCGTAGTTGGCCAGGCACAGCAGCACGTGCCGGGCACTGGAATCAGAAAGGGTCACGCGCGGGATCTGTAGCGCCCACGACATTGCTTGAACGCTCACAGTGCTACTCCAATCGTTCTGCCTGTGTTGCCTTGCTCAGGTCTGATGTGCATAATCTGTCTCGCAAAGTTGTTGAAGAAGCCGGTCTAGCCACCGGCTTTTTTTTGCCTGAAATTTGGTACTGGATGAATCAACAGCCCATCCGCTGTACTACCTGCCCTTCCCGCCTGAGCGGATAATTCCAATCAAGCCGCTGAAAGATTTTCTTTTTCAGGAGGAAAAACCTCATCGAGAACGCAAATTGCGCCCAGCTCATTTAGAGCGGTCACTATTAGTCTTGCCTCGCTTAGGCCTGGGTTTCTTAGGCCGGATTCGTAGTTCGCCAAGCGGGACTGATTCCAGCCGAGCGCCCGGCGTAGCGATGCCTGGGTTATGCCAGCCCCCTCGCGGATGATGCGGACGTGATTCATGTGCATTCCTCCATAATTACTTTCAGGATAAACACGTATCGTGTTAATGGCAAACACAATAAGTGAGAACGGGTATTTCATATCGTGTTTAGAATTCCGCGCTATGAATGAATCTCTCGGACAAAGGCTGCAGCGATTGCGCAATGCAGCTGGTAAATCTCAAGCCGCGCTAGCCAAGCTTTGTGGTTGGAGCTCTCAATCGCGCGTAGGAAACTACGAGTCCGGGACGCGGGAGCCGACGCTAGGCGATATTGAGCTGATGGCTAAAGCGCTCGGCGTTCCCTATGGGGTTTTGTTGATTGGGGAAGACTTCACGGCGTCGAGACGGTCTATCAGTGAGCCCTCCAACGTCGGCGAAGTGGAGCAGCCCTCGCGTATGTATCGATACCCTGTACTGAGCTGGGTTGCGGCTGGCGAGTGGTCCGAGGCGGTCGAGCCTTACGCGCCTGGTGGTTCTGACGACCACGAGGTGTCTGACTACAAGGCCAAAGGTCCAGCGTTCTGGCTGGTGGTCAAAGGGGACTCGATGACGGCACCTACCGCCCCTTCGATTCCAGAGGGCTCACAGATACTCGTCGACACCCGGGCAGACGTACGCCCAGGCAAGCTGGTGATCGCGAAGCTGGCCGGCAGCAATGAGGCAACGTTCAAGAAGCTGGTAGAAGACGGCGGGATTAGATACTTGAAGCCGCTTAACCCTGCCTACCCCACGGTGCAGTACCCGGATGACTGCAAAATCATTGGGGTTGTAGTCAGGTCGCTGACGAAGTTTGCGTGACGGGCCTGGACAACTCGGCGGCTGGAATTTTTAGGAGCATCGGGCATGGGACTGACGAAACCCAACCAAGAACTGGTACGCGATTTACAGGGTCTCGCCTCTGACTTCAAATGGTCAGCCGTGGAGCTGATGCGGATCGCTGAGCGATTGAGCTTGGCGGGCAACGAGGCTGATGCTCAAGCCATCCTGAGGATGATCACGGTGTTCCATGCCGGCGAGGACAAGCTCGCTGGGTATGTGGATGAAGTTAAGGCGGGAGGAGTTATCAGGGCCGCCCCTGGATGATAGGGTCGGATGCTCAATTTCACGTAACGAATAGACCTCCTAAAAATTATAATCTATGCTTTCAAGGAAGATCATGGCACCTCGTCATACAAGCAAGAAGAAACTCGCCGCTCAAGCCGATGCCAATCATCAACAAATCACTGTAAAAAGGCTACTAATAGAACAGCCGGCGTTTCGAAAGCTTAAACATATTACGATTGAGTTTGCGCCACGCATTACATTGATCGCTGGGCATAACGGAATAGGTAAATCAACTATCCTTGCGCTGGTTGCCAACGGATCTGGACTTACCTCCAAAAAATATAGTAGCTATACAGGAAAATTATTTAGAGGCCTGCTGAATGAGATTATTCATATAGACTATGAGACCGAGTTTCTGCTACATCAGGACGCAGAAACCTTACCAAACCCCATACTTGAATATGAAATCAACGCAGTCCCTATGGAAAAAAGGTGTGCATTGTCAAAGCGCACCGTCGTAAATAGCGATGGCGAGACAACGCGACTAGAGGCGAGAGTTGTACCAAGAAATAGGCCAGATAGCGATTTCATTCAAGAAGAGCACGGGATTAAGGTGGGCGTAGCGGCCAAAATTCCTCTGCCGACGATATATCTCGGAATGACTCGTATGATACCGATTGGCGAAAGCGATCCTGAAAAAATTATCAGCCTAGTTGATACCGGCATAGATGCGTCAGATGCTGCTTTCATAGCGGACTTTATTTCCAATGTAATTGGATTAACGGATGCTACAGAGGCTGGAAAAGTCATCACCACCCAGTCGATTCAAGGCACAAATAAGATCGCAAAACATCCAGAGTACGGTCACAGCCCAAAAAGCGTGTCCCTTGGGCAGGACAGCCTGAGCGCTATCGCGACCGCCTTTGCCTCCTTCAAGAAACTTGAAAGAGAATGGCCGGAGTACCCTGGTGGTTTGATGGTTATCGATGAGCTCGATGCAGGCTTCCATCCTCATGCACAGCAAAGGCTTATATCAACTATAGGCACCCATGCTAAGAAGCTGAGAATACAGGTGGTAGCAACCACTCACTCGCTCTCCTTGATAGAAGCAACCCATCCTGAAAACAACCCTATAGGCGGGAACGGAGTTGCTATTGACTCTATTGTGTATTTATCGGACACGGTTCAGCCTCGTGTTTTGCTAGATCCATCCTTTCAAGCCATACGCAACGACATGATGCTCATCCCGCCCAAAGCTATAAAGGCCATAAAGGCAAAGCCGAAGTATTTGAAGGTGTACTTAGAAGACGCCGAAGCAAATTATTTCCTAGAAACGCTCCTCACATTAAAACTTAAGCGAAAGGTGAAATCTGCTTGCGGTGCAGGCCTTAAGACAATTCCTATTTCGGTAGGATGTAATAATTTGCAAGGGCTCCAATCGTTCGACCCATATTTCAAGACTGTTCTTATCGTGGTAGACGCTGATGCATCCACAAAGCAGGGTCCAGGAAAGCTTAAAAACGTGGTAAAGCTCCCAGGAGGAAAGCATGCGTCCGGCGCTAGCTATTCCCCGGAACGCACCATCTACGAGTTCGTTAAAACAATTTCCGCAAATAACCAACTATTTCCAAACACGCGTGCCGCGTTGGCAATGAGTGGAATAAACAGCGACCAATTAAGGGAGCATCTCCTTAGGGGGAATACAGATATATCGAAGCGAGATCCGGCAAAGCGATGGTGGAACGAGAGGCTTGATATCATCAAGGAATGGCAGATTGTAGAGCTGTGGCTTTCGGAGCACCAAGAGCTTGTGGATGAATTCGAGACTGAGCTGATTGCAGCAGCTATTCATACCGCGAAGCTCACATATTGAAGGCTGGCCAAGTATACTGCGCGTCGCTAAACTGAGGCTCGCACGCCTCAAAGGATGAGATCTAATGTACTCCAATAAGCTATACAGCCCCCTACGGTACCCTGGCGGTAAAGCTCGTTTTTCGCCTTTCATTGCCGAGGTGATGCGGGCCAACGGCTTGGCGGGCGGACACTATCTAGAACCGTTTGCTGGCGGGGCTGGCGTTGCCCTTGAGCTTCTTTTCGATGGGCATGCGACGCATATTCATATTAATGATCTCGATCCCGCCGTATTCGCCTTCTGGTCAGCTGCGACAACTGATCCGGACGGAATTCTAAAGCTACTCCGGGACACGCCAATCACCATGGAGCAATGGCATTACTGGCGCTCCGTGATGCTTGCCCAGGCCCCTGAGCTCTCACTTGCCGAGAGGGGTTTTGCTACTCTTTTTGTGAACCGCACTAATCGATCCGGCATCCTCAAGGGTGGAGTCATCGGGGGAAAGGCGCAGAATGGCGCCTACAAGCTTGATGCCAGATTCAGTAAAGAAATGATTGCATCCAGGCTTGAACGAATCGCGCTGAATGCAGGCCGGATCTCAGTTTA
This sequence comes from Pseudomonas syringae pv. coryli str. NCPPB 4273, assembly GCF_000972175.1. Classification (NCBI taxonomy): domain Bacteria; kingdom Pseudomonadati; phylum Pseudomonadota; class Gammaproteobacteria; order Pseudomonadales; family Pseudomonadaceae; genus Pseudomonas; species Pseudomonas syringae pv. coryli. The sequence continues at coordinate 66,393 of NZ_AWQP01000004.1, forward strand.
TTGCGAGGATGCATTTCTTTTACTCGGTCGGGCAGCAGAGTTTCTGCCAGAGCAATCCCTGATCTACCTTGACCCGCCGTACTATGTCAAAGGGCGTGGCCTGTACCGAAACTTCTACAAACACGATGATCATCTGCAAATTGCTGAATTGCTGAAGTCGACCGACTTCGACAGATCCTGGGTAGTCTCGTACGATAGCGCACCAGAAATCTGCGAGATGTACAGCCAGAACGAGGCCCTAACCTACGGACTGCACTATACCGCACAGGTGCGATATGTAGGCGATGAGGTAATGTTCTTCAAAGAAGGCATCACTGTGCCTGACGCGAAAATTCCTAGAGCAACGGTGGCAGCATGACCCCAAGCTCGGCCTAGCGCCGGGCTTCTCGTTCCAGCCCCTCTACTCCAGATCTGACCTAGCCCGCCACTGAGCGGGTTTTTTTGTGGGCGCGCGGAAAAAAATCACATTTCGTGTTTACAAAATAAACACAATACGTGATAGTCACTCCATCGCAGCGATCAACCGCAGCGACACAAGACTGGTGAAGCCGCCAGATAGCACGGGATCAGCGAAGTGGTCTCCCAGCCCCGGATAACGGGACCGACTGGACGAAGCTCTTTACAGAGAACGGAATCACCTGTTGGAAAGCATCACTGAAGCACCTGGCTTGCCGGGTGCTTTGGGATGACAACCACCGAGTAAAACGTTATGGACACCACCATCGTATGTGGGGCATGGAGAGGCCACCTCGGCCGTGGTCTTGCGCCGCGAGAGTTGCAGTATTTGTTGTCAGCCGCCCAGGGCTGCACAGCCAAGGAAATCGCCCGCACGTTCGGCATCGCGCCGGGCACGGTCGTTAAGCGGCTGTCGGTCGCCATGTTCAAGCTCGGCGTGAATCGCCAAACAGCGATGATCGCCGAGGCCATGCGCCGACAGATCATTTCCCCGCTCTGCCTGTTGTTCATGTCGGTGATCGTTCTGCACGCAGTGCTGGGCGATGAATCGATGAGGCGCGAGCGCAGAGCCCCCGAGTCACGCCGGGGCGGGTACGAACAGAAGATCAGCCGTAAGGGCTCGGACAAACTGAGGCCAGTGGCGGCGATCTGCTAAACGCGATTTCACTGAGTGGACTTGAAGCGTTAGTCAGTGAGGATCCGGGTGTTTCACTAGTAAAGAACATTTAACGCCTCTTGCCAGACCCGAACGATCCATCAACTATCGTAATTCTTCCGTCGAATTTAGACAGCAAGTGCCCTTCAAGAATGCGCAACTGATCTTCTAGCTTGAATATCTGAAGCGGAATCGAAGAGCGCTTTCCGGGGGGCATGCTGCCCATCAACGCCTTTGCTTCTTCCAATTGGACTTTCAGCTTTTTGATTGTTTGACGAGGCGACTCGCCCGACTTTCTTCGTTTCTTTTTCTTGGCCATTCGCCACTCCCTTTGCAAACCACAAGTAAACCATCAATCCCAAGCCTTCACACACTATCGACCGCATTGGCAGGTGCCAGGCCAGTCTCACGGCTGGGTTTGGTCACCCGCGCCTGTCATCTGACCAATGCGGTCAAGGAGCCTCCCATGCATCAGACAATCAGCCAGCGTCGTGCAATCCTCGAAGGCCTGCGCCAGCGCTGCAACCTTTCCACTGCCGAGTTTTACGACAAGGTCGGCCGCAAGAACCCGGCAGCTCTGCCGCGCTTCACGGTCGTACCGAACGGCAATAACGAGTTCGGCATCGTCGAGCGTTCGACCGGTACTGTGCGCGGCGTGCATCGCGGCCACAGCGCGGCTTGCAAGGCCGCTGATCAACTGGAAGCCCAGCCTGTACGTCAGCGGTCGTTCGCAACTCACATGCTGCGCTGGACTGCTGCCATCGCCACCGGACTGGCGCTGTTCGCCCTGTACGGTGCCAGCTGATGATCAGTCCAGAGCTGAGCATGATTCAGCGCAACAAAGAGCGGTCCGCCGTCCTCGAAGCTGAGGTGGCTGCATTCCTCAAGCGCGGCGGCGTGATCGAAACAAAAAAAGGCTTTCCGTCGAAGCCCAAGCCAAAGCAGTACGGGCGGATGACTCCTGCGCCCGTTCGCCCGCCTGCACCTAAGCACCGAACCAAGGAAGCTCTCCGCGCAGCGGCGCCGAAAGACGCGATTCAAGACAGGTGCCACGCCCGCGCCGAGCAGGTGGAAGTCGTCCGCAAGCTTGCCGAGACGATGACGATCACCGATGTCATGCGCGAAACCGGCCTGAGCATCTACAGGCTTCGGAAAATGGCCCGTGTGCATGGCTTCGAATACAAAGCGTTCAGCCCGGCTTCCAACCTCATTCCGTATCGACACGATCCGGTAGCTGATGCGTTGAACGTGGTCCGGATCAAAGCGGCCCGCGACGGCGGTATATCGCGGAAGGCAGCCGTCGTTGAGCTCGGACTGAGTAACACGATGATCAATCGGCTGATTCGTGAATTCAACATCGACTACCCACTGAGAGTAAGAAACACACTCTGAACATATCGTTACCGCCTAGGGCAGCGAGAATTTTTACCAACGCGACTCGGGATTATCATACATAACTAAAACAGCCTCAAAACTCCTAAGCAAATGCCTTCTTATGTACAAACGATTTACACCATAGTATATGGCTATATCATCTGCATATTCGCACCCCATTTCTTTACCGTTTATGACAAAATGTTTAGGACCTACACCAGCGGCTACGCAAAATGTAAATTTCCCTGCGTCAATTTTATGTTCGCCGCTAGTGACATGGCATGCCGCGTTACGACATGCCCTAACTAAATCCGTCACATCTGTAACTGAGTCAGTAACTTCAACATCTTCAACAAACGAGATACGCCTTTTGTCTATATTTGCTTTTTGAAGCAAATCATTTAAATGAATCAAAAGATGGGTCACTGCCGATTCAAAAAGGACGCCGGCTTTGTTGCCGTCGTTGAATACACCGCTATTAAATATTTCCCTGCATCTAGATATGGAAGCCTGAATGTCGGCCGCCCTCATCCAAGCAGAAAAGTTCTGTGTTTCAGCTGCCATGAACATTCACCCCGTTCGGCCCTATGCCGGTCATCATCTATAGCTCACCCCCAACCAATTTGCCACCACCGGACACGGAGGGCGGCGCATGCCTGGAATTCGATATGAGCCAGCTCCACCAGATACTGGCAGGCGACTGCATCGACATGATGCGCACGCTGCCAGATGAAAGCGTGCATACGTGCGTGACCAGCCCGCCATACTACGGTCTGCGTGACTATGGCGTAGAAGGCCAGATCGGCCTCGAGGAAACACCTGCCGAGTTCATCGCACGCCTGGTCGACGTGTTCCGCGAAGTTCGCCGGGTGCTCCGCGCTGAAGGCACGATTTGGGTGAACATGGGCGATAGCTACGCATCAGTCGCCGGCGGCTACGCTGAAGGCGGTTCTGCCGGCAAACACGACGTGGTGTCGGTAGCAACTCGCGGCGCCGTGCGTAGAGGTCATCGGCGCACTCCGCCGGACGGATTTAAGGCAAAGGACCTGATGGGCATGCCTTGGCGCCTGGCATTCGCCCTGCAGGACGACGGCTGGTATCTACGGCAGGACATCATCTGGAACAAACCGAACCCGATGCCTGAGAGCGTGCGGGACCGGTGCACCAAGTCGCATGAATACATCTTCCTGCTGAGCAAATCGAAGAAATACTACTTCGACCAAGCCGCCATTCTTGAGCCGTGCTCACCAAACACTCACGCCCGGCTATCGCAGGATGTTCAGGCGCAGATAGGCAGCGAGCGCGCCAACGGCGGAGCCAAGAGCAACGGCAACATGAAGGCCACCGTGCGCAAGTCGAACGGTGTCGGCTGGGGACACGGTACAGACTCCGACCAGCGCCAGCGCGGTAGGGTCAAAGACAACGAGTCAATGAACTCAGCCTTGGCGATCATGCCGACAGAGCGGAACAAACGCAGCGTTTGGACTGTGGCGACACACAGCTTCAAGGGCGCCCACTTCGCCACCTTCCCGCCCGACCTGATCAGGCCCTGCATCTTGGCCGGTGCGCCGCGCGGTGGTGTGGTGCTGGACCCATTCGGCGGTGCCGGTACTACGTCGCTGGTTTCAATGCAGGAAGGTCGGCGGTCGATCATCTGCGAGCTGAACCCCGAGTATGCCGCACTGGCACGCGCCCGGATCGACGCCGCATGGCTGGATGGCGCTGCACAGATGGACGTATTTCGCGACTCGGTACCGGCCGCTTAAACCGGAACCCCCTTCTCACTTCAACAACTCACGCCACCCCGGCGAGGATGAACCATGTCCGAAAAAACGATTGACCCGAAAAAGCTCGAACGGGCTATCCGCAAGATCAAGCATTGCCTGGCGCTTTCGCAAAGCTCGAACGAGAACGAAGCGGCCACAGCGATGCGCCAGGCGCAGGCGCTCATGCGTGAATACCAACTCAGCGAAACGGACGTAAAGGTCAGCGACGTTGGTGAGGCTGAATCCTCGATGTCGCGCGCTGCACGTCGCCCGTTATGGGACCAACAACTGAGCGCCGTCGTGGCCAAGGTGTTCAACGTCAAGGCCCTGCGTTACACCCACTGGTGCGAGACCAAAAAGAACCGCGTTGAGCGGGCCAAGTTCGTGGGAGTGAGCCCTGCCCAGCACATCGCTCTCTACGCCTACGAAACTCTTCTTGCGAAGCTCACTCAGGCTCGAAACACTTACATCGCTGGAGTGCGCGCTGGGAAGTTCAGGAGCAGCTATTCCGCCCCCACTGCCGGCGACCACTTCGCCATAGCCTGGGTGTTCGCGGTTGAGAGCAAGTTGCAACAGCTGGTGCCGCGCGGTGAAGAAACAGCAATGGCTGAATACCAAGGCTCAGGACAGGGGCTGGTAGCAGTGGAAGCCCAGCACCAAGCGCTGATTGAGAGTTACCTCGCAGATAAGCAGATCGGCAAGGCCAGGAAGGTCAGAGAGGCAGAGCTCGACCTCAACGCCCAGATCGCCGGGATGCTGGCCGGCACCAAGGTCGACTTGCATGCAGGCCTGGCCAATGGTGCCGAACATGCACCAGCTCTGTCCGCGCGCGCCTGAGCCCCCCTCACCCGCCCGCCTCAATCAATTCAATGTCAGCCTCGTATGCGGCAAGGACAAAGTCATGCCCGAAAAAAAGATCGTATTCATCCAGCCAGCGCCGGTCATTCGCGACGAAAACGGTTTCTTTCAACACCCGGATATGCCGGACTTCGACGAGGGAGACGGCGATAAATGCAAAGCCTGGGTCGCTGAACAAGCGCTTGAGGTGGCAATGGTCGAACTTGAGTATGCAAGCGACCAGGCCGTTGCTGATCGCTACTTTGAAGCGGGCGACCCTGATTGCAGTTACTGGGAGCCGGATCGCCCTGATGGTGAAGGCTGGTTCTGCCTGGCTATTCACGACACTGACGATGGCCCGGTCTGCTGGTGGGCTCATCGAGTGACTTCACATAAGAGCTGTCTACTCGATGATCGCTAAGACCGTGTAATGAAAGGCTATAGCTTTACATCGTCTGCTTCGCCCAGCGCAGATCCAACGGTTAAATAGCAATTCTAGAAGGGGCTAAACGGGGATGTTTTTTCGACATCCCGGGCACTGTGCGGCTCCCCCCACAACCGTGAGCATCCCAACCCGCGCGCCACACCCATCGCATACAAAATTAGCGATATTTGTCACGGCGGGTCCGCCTTCAGAAGATGCCAAAGGGCCGCCGCATCCGGGGCAGCGCCCTTCTCCTCCAACGATCGCAGAAACGCCAACAGTGGTTTGGCAATTAGGACAGTGGTGACCAAAAAACACTTCTGACTTCATTATCTGCCCCCCACTTTGAAGCCGGTTACTTTTTCGGCGTTTCCTACGTGCGTTTTGACGCATGTACCAGGTCGGATAACTACATTTCCAGCATCGCCAGTGACATGGAATCCAATCACTTCGACAGCGTTCTCAACGGTGGTTTCAATCAAACCGTCAATTATGATGCCGTCTTTTGCGGCCTTACTTTGCAGATCTCGTAACAAATCATCTATCGAACAAAGCATGTCAAGAATGTGGGTTTGTTCCAAACGATGCTTTTCTGCATCAATGGCATCCGCTCGGCCGATGAAAATTTTGCCAAGAGAGCCTATAGGGTCCGAAAACATACCGAATAACGCACTCAGCGCATTTCGGTTGAGAACCCGACCCTCTCGCTCCGCCAGCTCAGAGGCAATCTTTTGCTCAAGTTCATTGCGTTCCATCGTCAGTCCTTGTGTGGGTTATTTCGATACCAACGGATCATAGTCCAGTGTCGAAGAATTACGTGCTGTCAGGCTGAATTCCGCAAAATTTAAATTTATTCCGCTGTGAGACATCAGCTGAACTTATAAACCCCACAGTACAAATAACCGCATCCTTACCAATGATTATTACCGCACCATGAAAATCAGCTCCCCTCTGTCGGTCATCGCCATGCCGTACTTGAGCCTGCCCAGGTACTGCTCGTGCATTGAGTAGACCCGGTCACCGATGATTCTGAAAATCATCGTTGTGCCCGACCAGATATTGCCGTCCACCGCCCGCCTGCCGAGCCTGGCATTGCGCGGGCCGTAAACCTCGTTCGTGGCTGTGGTGCATTCCATGACCTCTCCTTGGTGCTGCACCAGTTCCTGCTGGCTGCGTGGACCATAGCAGTGATTGGTAGCACCTGCCCGATATCCCCTTCCCTAAAGAGCCTGCCGATGATCGGCGGGCGGAGATATCTCATGTCCGCAATTCTTCAACGCTTCCACGAAATCGCAAATGACGCGCTGTTAGGCATCGGTGAGCACTGCCTACCCGGCGCAAAGTTAGCCTTGGTCATATACACCCCGGGCAAGCCTGAGGAAGACATCGTGCTCAAGGATAACGGCTTGAACGACGATGAGGTCGTCAGCACTCTGCGTCGCCGAGGGCTGAGCATCGACGGCGATAACGCTTATAAGCGCGATCTTCTGGACGCTGCAGTCGGCGCGATGGGGTTTGGCTTTCAAGGCACAAATCCACCGCCTCCCGGCCACTGGGGTCAGCGATTCTATGACCTTGGACGCGCAGAGGCTGAACTGCGTGAAGAGTTGATTGCAGCACTCAAACTCAACCGCGAAAACCTGCGGGCATGCCAAGCAACCATCCACCTTTGCGGCGGCTTCGACCCCGCCTACGTCAACGACGCGCAGGCAGCCATGAAGGTGGCTGACGCCGTGCTGAGTAAGACCCCTCAATAACCCTTCCGCCGCCCAGCGCGGCCCGGAGCACAAATGAACACTATCGAGTTTTTGAGTCACCAAGAGGTGTGCGAGCTTACCGGCGCGCGCACGAAAGCAGGACAAATAGCTGTTTTGGCGCGCAACGGAATACGCCACACCATTAAGCGCACAGGCTGGCCCTGTGTCGTGGCTGCGGCGTTGGTTGGCGGGAAAGAGGCTGTTAAAGAAAGCACCGGCTGGCAGCCGCGTAAGGCGGGATAAATGGGACGAAGACCATCGGAGCCAGGTGCTATTACCCGGCTTCGCAAGCGGAAGCGAGGCAGTCTCATTTATTACACCTACGACCTCGGAGGCAAGCCGCGAAAGGAGATATACCTGGGCAAGGATTATGGCCTGGCCATAATCGAATACGCCAAGCTGGAGAAAGACCGGGCCGCCACCGAGCGCGTTAAGTCAGTCGTTACTTTCGCCTACGTCGCGCAGCGCTACCTGGTTGAGGTGGTGCCAACAAAAGGGCCGGCAACGCAAAAGGACAACATCCGCGAACTGAAACAATTAATGCTGTTCTTCAACGACCCGCCGGCACCGCTGGAAGAAATCCAGCCGCAACACGTCCGCCAATACCTACGCATTCGGGGTATGAAAGCCAAGGTGCGGGCGAACAGAGAAAAGGCACTGCTGAGCCATATCTGGAATTTTGCTCGCGAGTCCGGCTACACCAGCCTTGCTAATCCTTGCGCGGGGATCAAGGGCAACAAGGAATCGGGCCGTGAGGTGTACATAGAAAATGACGTCTTTGCGAACGTCTATGCACACGCCTCTGAACCGGTTCAGGATGCCATGGACATCGCGTATCTCACTGGCCAGCGCGTTGCCGACACGCTGAAGATCGACGAGCGCGACATTCGTGATGGGGTGATCCATGTTCGACAGAACAAGACCAATGCCAAGCGTCGGATCGAAATGGGACCCGAGTTGCTTACCGTACTGGACCGCATCGCGGCTCGCAAAGCCGCCCTCGTAGTACGGTCCACAAAGTTGATCGTATCGGCGGACGGCCAGGCGTTCACTTACGGCATGCTTCGGTATGGCTTTGATGACGCACGCGAGAAAGCGGGTGTTGCAAAGAAGGATTTCCAGATGCGGGATCTGCGCGCCAAAGCTGGCACCGACAAAGCCGAGGACAGCGGCGATATCTTGAAAGCCAGGGATCAACTCGGCCACACCACCGTGACCATGACCGAGCAATACATCAGAAACAGGATCGGCAAAAAGGTCACTTCCACCAAGTAAATCTCCTCGCAAAATCGTGCCGCAAAAAATGCACGCCCCGCGCAGAGTCTTGCTTACAGCGGAACGTTATTGCACTTTTTGAGGCATCAATGCTCCTGTAACCTTTTGTATATATTAGGATTTTATGGGGACTTAAAATCCCTCGTCCTTTGGACGTGCCGGTTCGACCCCGGCTCGGGGCACCACATATATGAAGGGCTTACCGGGCATTTTGCCGGGTAGGCCCTTTTTGTTTTGGTTCGGAAAAACAGTCGTTTATTAGACTGTCTGGCCTGCAACGACGGCGGTGTCTCCGCACAAAAAACCATCTGATGAATTGTGTGCTGGATCACCAGACGCAGCTTGTCGACGCATTGATCAAGACCTGCGCCCCTGTCGTCGATCGCCTTTATTATGTATGACTAGAGCTTGCGTGATGCCGCCGATTTGGAGCTGTACCATGCCAATATGGAAAGCTTGCCGGTGCCGCAAAAGCCGGGAGAGCTGCCGGTGCTCAAAAAGGAAAGCCAGCGCAACCGCACCACAAGCCGCTGCGGCGCCCATACCGGTCGAACTTCCCCAAGCCGACGAATCTTGAAGCTAATGTCAGCGCCACTGATCTTCGTGCGCTGGTAAAGGCCAGGCTCCAATCTCGGCCCTCACCGTAAACTGGGGCGCGTTGGACGATCTGGTGCACATTCAAGGCGCTGATTTCCAAATGGACGGAGTAACCATCACGCAGGTGGCAGCATGATGACTACCGAACTGAGCACCATCCAGGCCAACAGCGCCAAGTCATCCGAGCTGTCCGAGGCCTTAAACGAGTTCCAGCGGAACGGTGGAACGGTTCGCGACCTTGAGTCGTTTCAGGTCGCGCCCCGCCCTCCGCGTAAGGAGCCGCCACCCCGAAAGCCCCGATACAACGGCGCAGATCACCGGAAGTATGTCGAGGAGGAAGAGGACCTGGCGCTGCTCAAGCGTATCGAGGCGATGCGCGACCTGGGCGTCAGCCACTTCAAGGCCGAGAAGCTGACCGGGATCAACCGCACCGTCATCAGGCGAATCGTTCAGAAGTACAGCCTGGACTACCCCAGCAGCAGCCGGGCGAAATGAAGCGCCTGCAAATGCGCGTCCGCCATGGGAGACGCCAGCAACACATTCACTTGCCGCCCAGCGGCTTACAGGAGCGGTTTAGTTGCGATGGGTCAAGAAGAGCGATCAGCCAAGACGGCGCTGAAGCGGAAACTGGTCGCCTAGAAAGAGCTGCGCCACCGGGTTCGGCCTGGCATTGAGCAGGCCCTGAATCGGGTTCGACAGCGCGGCAAGATTTCCATCGTCAGCGAGGTCTTGCAGATCGCGATCATGAAGATGGATTTGATGGATGATGAAGAGCTTGATGCCTTCCTGACTTATCCGCGCCACGAAATCGTGGTTAGCGAATCCGTGGCGCGGGCAATCTACGACGCGGGCGTCAGGAATATCCGGAGCGCCAACCAAGACGAATCAGGCGAGGTCATCTCACCGCTAGCCATCAATTGCTGCGACTGAGCTGAACGTTCTGGCTGATGCAATTGATGTTAGTCACCGTGCCCATGAAAGCATTCATCTGCACAGAGCACTTTTCAATATTCAGGCCGTTTCTGCCATCGCTTGAGATGTTGGTCACGTAAGGCCCTGCGGTTGAACAGCCAGCCAACACGGCTACAGCGGCAAATAAAGCAAAAATCGACTTCTTCAAAGTACAGCTCCTAGTGCCCGGCTCCATGCCGGTCACCCGTAATACCCCATCCCAAACCAATTTGCCACCACCGGACACGGAGGGCGGCAAATACAGTTTCGCCCCTCTTCAACTCAACATCCCACCCAGTGGAATCAAGCCCCGGAGAAAACCATGTCCACACCTACCGATACAACCGAGTTTCTGAACGAGCTGAATGGCGGAGCCTTCGCCAGCCAGATTGGTTACGCAATTTCCGAAGTCGCCTCTGGCGTTGTCGAGCATGGCAAGGCCGGGAAGCTGGTCATCACCCTGGACATGAGCCAGATCGGCGATTCCCACATGGTGAAGATCACACACAAGCTCGACTACAAAGTGCCGACCAAGCGCGGAACCCGCAGCGAGAACACAGCGCTGGATACCCCGATGAACGTCGGCACCGGCGGCCAGGTAACGCTGTTCGCTGAAGCTCCGCACCTTGGCCAGCTATTCGAGCGCGACCAAGCACCGGTCAAGCCGCGCACCTGATCAACCGCAACAACCCTTACTCCCCAAATAGACCTGAAATATGTCCCTCACGAAAGAAGCAATTCAACTGATCACTGACACCGCGCTGATCGCAGACGGCAAAGAGCTGAACACAGTAACGCCTACCATTGTGCTGCCCGAAGGCGCGAAGATCATCAACCTTGAGCAGTTCGGCGCAGGCCGCAGCCGCTTCCGTGGCACGTTCTCCACCAACTCCCTGGCCGACTTCGCCAAATACGTTTCCGACCGGGCAGTCGCCGACGCGAAAGGCTTCATCAATCAGGACGAAATGACCTGTTCGGTGCTGTTCAACCTGGGCAACGAGGAAGTGCCAGGCCACGCAGATGATCGCGCCGTGCTGAAGCTCAAGCCCAACGCTGCCTATCAGGCCGTGCAGGCCATCAGTGGCCGGGCCATGTCGCAGAAGGATATGAGCGACTGGATTGAAGACTGGCACAGCACCCTGTCGGCGGTCGGTGATGAGCTGCAGAACATCCCGTTGGCCAAAGCCATCGCCGCCGTGCGCACGATCACGGTCAAGGCGTCGTCGGAAAGCGATCACACCGTCAGTGAGACCCGCGCCAGCCGCAGCGCAATGGATGCAATCGAGGCAACCAGCAAGGAAATCCTGCCCACATCGCTGATCTTCTCAGCCGTGCCGTTTGAAGGCCTGCAGCAGCGCGAAATCATCCTGCGAATCTCGGTCATCACCAGCGGCGCACAGCCGGTGTTGAAGCTGCGTTGGGTCGGCGAGGACGTGCAGCGCGAAGAGATTGCGCAAGAGTTCAAGTCAGTGCTTGAAGCGAAGGTGGGAGATGCCGCTCAGCTGGCTCTGGGCAGCTTCGCCGCCTAACTTTCAAAGCGTCACGCGCCGGTACTCCGGCGCTTTTTTATTCACACGCACACACTTTTTATTTGAACCACTTCAACCTTACTAAGGATTCTTCTGTGATCCCTCGAAATCGATAGGGCCTGTATGGATGAAAAGCGTGGCATCCAACCCGGCTACTTTTTTCCGAACTTGATCTGGGGTCTCGATTGAAAAGTGAACCGCGTACCCGCTGCCAGAGTCATGCCTCTGGATGTTCGTGACGTATTGAGCGACCTCCCACGCATCCAGGCCGATAGCCCTGCCGAGTATTCCGTTGCGGCGAACTTGATCTGACTCTTCTGGCTGACTGTTCACGATCACTCCTTGAACCGGCCCTATGCCGATCATCATCTATAGCTCACCCCCAGCCTATTTGCCACCACCGGACACAGAGGGCGGCGCATGCATGGAGATTGCCATGAGCAAACGAAAAGACATTCTCGACTAGCTCAGCAAGGACGAATTGCTGGCATGGGTGCGCACGCAGTTTTTTCCCGGTTTCCGAAGCGCAGCGAAATTCTGTATCTCCGCTGGGAAAAGCAGTCATCTGAAGCGCTCGAAGAGATGCGACTGGAAAATCTGGAAGGCCCAGGAGTCGACCTTAAAGAGCGAGACCGTTTGGCAGTCAGATTCAACGAGTCGACTGACTCGGCTGAAAAGCTGCGCCTCCTTGAATTGATGGAGCCGTACCACGCAGCTCTGCATGCTCACATCAAGCGCTCACAAGCTATCAACCGGAAGCTGAAACGAGTCGAAGCTGAAACGAGTCGACGCACTGTACGAGCAGATCGATATCGAGCGCCAAAAAGAGTAGCTCACGGCGCCACCCGACCTCACCCTCACCTATTGCGCTGAACGCCTCGGCAGGCGCATACCTGCGATTGGATGTGAGCAAACAAAGTCAGATGCTGATCCGGGTAGAATCAAGTTTGCGCCCGCCCGCGGCATATAGCGGAAGGTCGCCGTCGTTGAGTTCGGGCTGAGTAAGAAGATGATCAAACGGCTGATTCGTGAATACAATCACGATTACCCACTGAACAATAAAAAAATTATGTTAGATGTTTAATGTCCAATAAGTAAGAAAAATCCTTGAGATTATCCGGCAGCCTTTTATCTTTTGATGTTTTTGCATAATCAAACTTTATACAGCCCAACGCAGCGCCTGCAGCGGCACCGAGAGCGACTGGCAGCGATAATGAGGGGGCTATGACTCCTCCCGTGGCAGCTAGCGTGCCCAGCCTTACAGGGTCAATATGAACGCGCAGTCCTGATACCAACTTGTATGAAAAGCTGGGCTCAACGACTTTGCTTAAATCCGATAGTGACTGACTCAATCTAGTTAATGCGGCGGAGTTGGCTCTTGGAATGTCACCAGAAGAGGTCACACATTCATATACTTCGTCAAGGTGCGCCCTAAAGGCCAGCAACTCATCGGCACGTTTATCTTTGAACTCCAAAATCTCTGCCAACGGTACAGTTTCTATCGGGCAAGGGAGAAGCTCATATAACGACATTTCTACGACATCGACTATTCTTGAAGACTTACGAGCATCTATAAAGCTCACACCGGCTCCCCCTTTCACCCAAACCTCGTTGGAACTAGCAGTTTTTTGCAAAAAAGCCTCGTCATGTACATCTACAAAAAAGCTACCATTCATAGTGCCTGGCATTTTGTTTATCACAGTATTAGAAAGAACTTTACAGCTAGCAAGGAATTGCTCATCAGGGCTGGGTGTGATGTGGAACGCATTATTAACAGGGCGTTCGATCAAATCGAAATAGGTTAAATAAAAACGCAAATCTTCAGCATTTATACCTGTCCGCTCTACCATCAGAGAGTCTCCATTAGCGCTTATATCGGCGCCAGCAATGACAATTCCTCTTTTCATCCGTCTCGCTCCAAAAGCTAAATTCACACCAATCATTATCTATAGCTCACTCCCAACTAATTTTCCACCACCAGAACCGGAGGGCGGCGCATGCAATGCAGAAGCTTCCCCCTGGAGGCTCCAAGATGGTCGCGATCGCAAAGCAAAGGAATTGCGAGGATGCAAACAATAGAGTCAGGCCACTACCGACGGGTAATCATCATTTGCGGATGCGCCTTTGACGTATCGACATATAGCATGAAGTATTGCTCACCCACGTTGAGGTCGGCATCCGTGAAAAGAATATGGAGCTCATCCCCGACTCCATCGCCGGCTCCGCGGAACGAAAACTCAAAATTGACGGACTCCCCCTTGTCTAGGGATTCAAGACTTTTTGTGGCCGCTTTTAAATCCCCTTTGAATCCGAACATCACTCTTGACACTGGAGCGCCAAGGTTCTTGAAACTGAATCTGAGATCATGCAGGTCCCCCGCATGCATCCCGCCTGACCCGGTAGCTACAAAGAATGGCTGAATCAACGCTGCTCGTTGTCTCTTAGCCTCTGCAGCGCTCGCGAGATCAGCCGAGACCTTTTAGCGATTTACGGATACTAGGTCTCGCTGGGCTTCAACTGAGTTCCTAAGTTCTTCGGCTTGGAGGTGTAGCGCCTGAGAGCTCTGACGGAGCTCTATGCCTTGCTGGAAAAATCCAAGCACCAACCACAGAACTGCCAGCGGCCCGAATGCGCCGGCGAGAAAATCACCTACCTCATTCAGACTCATCGTCCTCAACGTCTCGATGCGGTCGCCCACCAGCCACCAAATCAATAATAGATAAGCGCTACTTATCAACGCGCCCGCCCAAGCCAATGTCCTCGCCATAACACTCTCTATACAAAAGTACTTAGGAGAATACCATGACGATACTGAGTGCCGATAATGAGAGCCGAAGCGGTTCAACCGGCTACGAGGCCAAAAACTGATTCAAGATATCCCAAAACAATACCGCAAGCTCTATCACCACTTTCACTAACTCCAAGCACTTAATCAGCTTTTCCATATCATCACCTCGACGTCATTGAGGTGAATTGTCCTAGCCAACGTCTTATCGTTCCACTTGGGGTTTTTCCATGCTTTCACCGTCGCTCGATCTCGCTGATTCATCTGCGTTTACACCTGTGCAATTGGTAGATGCCAAGTGTGGTGGAGAAAAAAAACCTTCATAAAAGCAACTTTCCGAAAGCCTAAAAGGGGAAGTAAATTTCCTCGAACAGTGCCGATAAATGCCAAATTTCTGAAATAAAGTGGGAAATTAAAGCTTTCCCATTTCCTACTACTTACCAAGCTTTTCATTCACATCGCCATTCGGAATCGCTTATGAGCCAGCTCCACCAGATACTGGTAGGCGACTGCATCGACATGATGCTCACGCTGCCAGATGAAAGCGTGCATACGTGCGTGACCAGCCTGCCCTACTACGGTCTGCGTGACTATGGCGTAGAAGGCCAGATCGGACTTGAGGAAACACCTGCCGAGTTCATCGCTCGGTTGGTCGACGTGTTCCGCGAAGTGCCCCGGGTGCTTCGCGCTGACGGCACGATCTGGGTGAACATGGGAGATAGCTACGCTGGCAGCTGGGGAGCGCATGGCCGGGACGACATGGGCGTCGGTGTTTCGACGATCAGCCAGCGCCAAGTGATGGCGAGCCAGCGCAAATCGAAAGCGACCACACATTCTGAGTACAAGCCGAAAGACTTGATGGGCATGCCTTGGCGCTGCAGGACGATGGCTGGTATCTGCGGCAGGACATCATCTGGCACAAGCCAAACCCTATGCCGGAGTCGACGCGCGACCGTTGCACGAAGGCTCACGAATACCTGTTCCTGCTCAGCAAGTCGCGGCGGTACCACTACGACAGCGACGCGATCAGAGAGCCTGCCAACCTGACCGGCAAAGGAAACGCCAACGGGTACCGAGGCGGGGCCTACGTGAACAGCTACGCTGAAGGCGGCAAGCGCACCAGCTCTGGCAACACGGTGCCGAATAACGGAGTCGGCTGGGGTCACGGCACAGACAAAGCTTCGCGGAACCGCCAGCGGGTGACATTGCCGACCGACTGGGATACGTCCACCGGCGAAGGTGGCCACGGGGCCTTTCACAAGGATGGCGCTGAACGGAAGCGGCGGGACAGCTTCAAGCGTGAGGACTCGAAGCGCGAACAAGCCATTCCCGGCCAGTCCAAGGGCACGCACCGGCCTGACCGGGATGAAAGCACCCACGATACCGCGACGCGCAACAAGCGCAGCGTCTGGACCGTGGCGACCCACGCATTCAAGGAAGCCCACTTTGCAACCTTCCCGCCCGATCTGATCAGACCCTGCATTCTGGCCGGCGCGCCGCGCGGTGGTATGGTGCTGGATCCATTCGGCGGTGCCGGTACTACGTCGCTGGTTTCGATGCAGGAAGGTCGCCGGTCGATCATGTGTGAGCTGAACCCAGAATATGCGGCACTCGCCCGCGCTCGTATCGACACGGCATGGCTGGATGGCGCTGCGCAGATGGACGTATTTCGCGATTCAGCACCACATCACGGTTATTAACCAGGCTTTACCTCTTTCTGAAAACTAGCGGCCGGTTCAAGCGGGAAAGGCCTATAGGCGGCAAGATTTTCGTTAAGGAATTTGGCGATGTCTCGGGCTTTGTTCATGTCTGTGCCGGGCTTCAGATCAAATGCCGGCGGATCTTTTTGAAGCCCTGGTATATGGTCGTGAAACTCCATATTTAAATATGGCACTCCATCACCAGATTCTTTGATGGTGAAAACTATCCGCGTCTTGTGGCTCATCGCAATCTCCAGTCTCCGACTCCATGTCGGGCACCACATCAATACCCCACTTCAACGACTCACGCCACCTCTACCTGGCGTTAACCCAGAGAGATACCCACTTGGCAGCCCTCAGCGACGAAACCTTGCAATATATTCCAGTTTTTCCCGTCCTGCGAAAATGAAAGAACTTCTTCGTCTCCTTTCAAGAACCACCCCTCGAATTCCATATTTATTTTCTCTATGGCTATCGCGTGAGGCGGCGAAACTCTTAGCTGCAAAGCAACGTCACCGGCACCTCTACGCAGTGTGATCTGACGCCCTACCACTTCAACATCCCAGTTTTCGTCGCCCGCATAAAACTCATTATTTAAAATCTTCAAAGTAGTTGCGCCGGTCACATCAGAAAACATTCCAGAGAGGCGAATAGGCGCGCCTTCTTCTTCAGGCGGCAGAAGAGAAATCAAGTTGACGCCCTTAACCTGGATAATGACTGCACAATCTATGAAGTCTTGGCCTGCGAATCTCACAGAAATTGGCTCGGGCCCAAAATCAAAAAGCTCCGAAGCAAACCCCTGCTGCTTGCATTTAGGGTTTTGATTTGCACGAGCCACGGTTTCGGCTGATAACGTGCCACGTGCGCGTTTTTGATTGCATTGTGAACAAAGCAAAGTCATCCCGTTCGGATTGTGCTCAGTCGCGTCTTTGAAATCTGGATCGAAGTGCTCGTACTCATAGTAGGCAAGGCCACATCTCACACATCCGAACCCGCATCGCCGGCGTATTTCTCTACGAATAGTTGCTGGTATGGTTCGCCCCAATCCGAACTTGTTTTTCTCGCCCATTAGTACTGCTTCCTAAGTTCTTAGCCTCTCTAATATAGATCAATAGGTGGAAATACATGACCAATCTTTGGTGACGACTGGTCGCCAAGCCACTCTCCCAACCCTCCACAGCGAAGGTGGTGCTGCCTGAACGCCTTGACCTACCGCATCAGGACGAGTTTGAGAGCGCCGACCAGTATGCAACTGCGGTTGGCGACGTAAAGACTTGGAATTCCTGCCTTGATGTAGTCGCCAAGCTGAACACCCCGCAGAAACCACTCCCTACTTTAACGAATCACGCCACCCCGGCGAGGATGAACTATGTCCGCTCACCAGAAGAAACACCCGTTCGATTTTAAAACCCAGTACGGCCTTGGCTTCAATCCGCAAGACGATGAGATCGTTGTGGACTTCTTCTGCGGTGGCGGCGGCGGCGGCGGCGGCGCCGGTACCGGGCTGGAAATGGGCCTTGGGCGCACCGTCAGCGTTGCCAAGAATCACAGCCCGGCAGCAATCAGCATGCACACCGTGAATCACCCGGGTGCGAAGCACTTCACGACCGATGTGTTTGACGGCGATCTGGATACCGAATGTGGCGGCAAGGCCGTGGGCTGGTTCCACATGAGCCCAGATTGCACCCATCACAGCCAGGCTGCTGGCGGGCAGCCACGCAAGCGCGAGATCCGCAACCTGTCTTGGATCGGCTTGAAGTGGGCAGGCAAAAAGCGGCCTCGCGTGATCAGCCTAGAGAACGTAAAGCAAATCCTGCAATGGGGGCCGCTGGTGGCAAAGCGTTGCAAGTCGAACGGGCGGGTCGTGAAGCTGGGCGGCGGCATTGCTGCACCTGGTGAGGTTGTGCCGGTCGATCAGCAGTTTCTGGTGCCAGACTTTGCCCGGCGCGGCCAGACGTGGGCGGTGTTCGTGGCCGAGCTGGAGCGCCTGGGCTATGCCGTCGAGTGGCGTGTGATCCGAGCGTGCGACTTCGGCGCGCCAACCAGCCGGGAACGCCTGTTCATGATTGCCCGCTGCGACGTACAGCCGATCGTGTGGCCAGAGCTGACCCACGCCAAGCGCCCCGCCAAAGGCCAGAAGCCTTGGAGGACCGCAGCAGAGTGCATCGACTTCGCCGGCCTGGGCAAAAGCATATTCGGACGCAAGAAAGACCTGGCGCCGGCCACCTTGCGGCGAGTGGCCAAGGGCATGAAGAAGTTTGTCATCGATAACCCGGCACCGTTCATTGTGCCGATTGCGAACTGGTCCGGCGAGACGGTGCAGTCGGCCAACGAGCCGCTGCGCACGGTCACGTCATATCCAAAGGGCGGTGCTTTCTCAGTTGTCAGCCCGGTCATCGCACCAGCGACCCACCAAGGGAGCGACCGCATCAACGACCCGCTAGAGCCATTGCCGACAATCACCTGCGCCAACCGTGGGGAACTGACATTGATCAGCCCTACCCTGATCCAGTGTGGCTACGGCGAGCGCGAAGGCCAACAGCCTCGCGTGCCGGGTATCGATCAGCCATTAGGGACGATCGTTGCCGGTGGCGTTAAGCATGCGCTCACAAGCTCGATTCTGGTGGGTGCTGGCGGGCCAGTTTATGCAGGAAAGCCAGTAGCGGCAGATCAGCCGGTGGGCACGTTGATGACTCAGAACCACCGAGCGGTGGCCACTGCATTCATGGCTCAGATGAACGGCGGCTTCAACACCACCCACGCCAAAGGCGCTGACGAGCCAATGACGACGATCACCAATACTGGCAGCCAGCAGCAACTGGTGACAGCGACGCTGATCACCAACACAACCGGCCACGGACCGACGAACCTTGAAAGCCCGGTACCGACCCTGACAACAGGTCAGCACCACGCCCTTGTGGCCGCAAACCTGGTGCATCTACGCGGCAACTGTGATGCGCGGGACGTGAACGATCCGCTACACACCATCAGCGCAGGCGGCCAGCACCACAGCTTGGTCACTGCGTTCATGGAGCGGCAGTTCGGTGCCAGCGTCGGCCAGCCTCTGGATGAGCCAGCGCCTACCGTTACGGCAGGTGGCGGCGGTAAAAGCTCTGTCGTCTCGCTCAGGCTATCGCCAGAGCATGAGGAAGGCGCACTGCGTGTCGCCGCGTTCCTGATCAGTTATTACGGGACCGAGAACGTCAGCGGTGCAGGTGAGCCAGCACCAACCATCACGACCAAGGATCGCTTGGCTCTGGTCACCGTGATGGTCAAGGGCACGCCCTATGTGATCGTCGACATCTGTCTGCGGATGCTCAAGCCGTCCGAGCTGTACAAGGCTCAGGGCTTCCCAGCCGACTACGTCATTACCCACGGCGCCGACGGCAAACCGTTCACTAAAACTCAGCAGGTTCACATGTGCGGCAACAGCGTCAGCCCGCCGGCGATGGCTGCACTAGCAAGGGCTAATGATCCATGGTGCGCAGTACAAGGCAAAGCATGCGCCGCATAATGCCAACTTTCTAAGAGAGGAATATAACAGGACACTTACTCATACAAATCAACTACTCTGCTTCTCGGGCACAAGCGGCAAGATAATTAGCATAGAGGGCGAGACAAACCACCATTACGAACAAGCGTTAGGACGGCTTAGATTTATACTTTATCTTTATTCAACAGCCATGGATATTTTTTGACAAAGTTTAAAAATAACATTGGCTGTGTTTTGTATAGCTCATCAAAGTAGTCCAGGCATCGCGCTGACTTGGCAGGATTAAAAGCTGAATCAACACCATCAACCAAAGTGGCATTTGGCCCCAACCTCAGCGCCTTGTTCGCATTCATCGTCAAATCAAGAAAATCTCGATTACTTTGCATCCCACATGCAAAAAAGGCCTTACCAGCTAGACTTCTCTCATCCTCATCAAGCCCCGAAGGATCAGTGTGTAACTGCAGGATAATTTCAAAAAAATCCATCTGAGCTTTTGCTTCCTCCTGTTTTAAAACGTGACTTGAACTAAACACATCAATGACGGAGATGATAGTAAAAACAATAGCTATAACAGTGGGCGTTAAGGATAGTGTTGAAATCCCCGCCTCCCAAACGACAACTGATATTGCCGACGATATGCCAGCTATAAAATAAGCTGCAGCCGCCCAATAACGAGCATCATAAATAGCCATCCCCGCCAGCACCAAACCTGTTGATAACATAATTAAGCCCGTAACCAACCGCCAAATACTCATGCCATTTTCCGTCCATTCTTGGAGAGCGGGAGTATAACCCGGAAACCAGAAATCTCTAACGGTAAAATTTATGTCAGCCGTGATATCAGCAAAAACGAAGTCTTACCTGAGATAAGTGCCCTCTCAATCGTTCGGAATGAATGTGGAATCGGGAAGAACCCGGCTTGGCCTAAAGGAGTAGAACGAAAGCTCTCTCGCATACAACTGGTTTGCAAGTTATGAATTGGAGATCCAGGTTGTGACCATAAAGGGGGATGGGCCGTTCTGCCTACGGTCCGGCACATGGCTATCTGACAATAAATATCAGCTCTTCCCCTGTCAGTCATCGCCACGCCGTACTTGAGCCGGCCTAGGTACTGCTCGTGCATTGAGTAGACCCGGTCATCGATAATTCTGAAAATCATCGTTGTGCCTGACCAGATATTGCCGTCCACCGCCCGCCTGCCGAGACTGGCGTTGCGTGGGCCGTAAACCTCATCCGCCGTTGTAGTGCATTCCATGACCTCTCCTTGGTGCTGCCCCAGCTCCTGCTGGCTGCCTGGACCATAACCGTGTTAAAGCGAAACGGGATTCGGCACACGATCAAAAGAAGTGGCTGGCCGTGTGTGATCGCATCGGCGCTGACAGGCGAAGCCGTGACCACCACGACTACAGGCAAACCTAAATGGCAGCCACGGCTGGTGGGATAAATGGGAAGGAAGCCGATTAATCCCGACAGCGTCACACGCCTCAGAAAGCGTAAACAGCGCAGCGGGGTCGTCTGTTACTACTACGACATCGGAGGTTCACCGCGAAAGGAAATCCCACTGGGCTCTGACTATGGCATCGCGATCGTCGAGTACGCCAAGCTGGAGAAGAGCCGAACATCATCGGCCCTCGTACAGCAGGTGCTGACCTTCGCGTATGTCGCGGAAAAGTACATGGCTGAGGTCGTGCCCACCAAAAGCCCGGCAACACAGAAAGACAATGCCAGGGAGCTGAAGCAACTTCTGAAGTTCTTCGACGATCCGCCAGCACCGCTGGAAGCGATCGAACCTCAACACGTCGTGCAGTACCTGCGCCAGCGAGGCAAGGCGGCTCCTGTCCGAGCAAACCGGGAGAAGGCGCTACTGAGTGCTATATGGAATTTTGCGAGGAGCGCTGGCTACACGGCGCTGGCCAACCCGTGCGCGGGCGTCAAGGGTCACAAGGAGGTTGGGCGAGACCATTACATCGAGGACGAAATGTTTGCTCTGGTTTACAGCCACGCAGAACAGCCGTTGCGCGATGCTCTGGACCTATTCTATCTGACCGGGCAACGGATCGCGGACACGCTGAAAATGGATGAGCGCGATATACGCGACGGCCGGCTATGGGTTCAGCAAGGCAAGACGAATGCAAAAAGGAGGATTGAAATTACAGGTGAGCTGAAGTTGGTCATTGACCGCATTATGACCAGAAAGGAAGGACACAGGATCCGCACCTCCAGGCTGATCGTTATGGATAACGGCCAGCCCATGACGAGCAGTTCCAAAAAACTCTTTGCCGCGTTCCTGATCAGTTATTACGGGACCGAGAGCGTCAGCGGCGCGGGCGAACCGGTACCAACCTTGGCTCTGGTCACCGCAGCAGGTCCACATGTGCGGCAAAAGCGTTACCCCGCCGCCCATGGTAGCTCTCACTCAAGCGGTTGCCTTGAACAACTGGTGCAGGGCTGAACCGCTTGTCGCCAGCCACTGAAGGAACGGCAGTAGCTGGCCGATACGATTGCATTACCCTTCTAGTTCGGATAGGGAAATCAAGGAAGGCTACACTACGATGAATCGCCTACGCGGCACTATGTTATCAACACGCCTAATTTCTGCGTTTGTGGTATGCGCAGTTGTCACACTAGGGGTCGGCCTTGTCGGATACACGGGTATCACAGGCCTCAAAAACAGCGTAGATGGGATCGTCAATAACAACCTCGTATCTGTGTACAACACGAGTAATGCACGCTCAAATGCGATAGCGCATTATCGCGACTTGCACCGCGCACTGCTGTATAAATTTGCAAAGGCAGACCAAGCCAAATATGACGAGACGTTGAAGTCCTTAGCAGACAATCAAAAAGAAGTAGAACAACTTTTCAATGCATATCGGCAAACGCCTCTGGAAGACGATGAAAGAGCGGCAGGTGATCAGTTTGAAAAAGACTGGCCAGCGTACATTAACGCATCCTCTCGCGTGATCGAATTAGCGGCGAAAGGTGACCTTGAAAGCGCGAACAAGCTATTCGCACAAGAGGTGGATCCTGCCTACAAGAAAACAAACGATGAGTTAAAGATAATGGTAGCGTCAAACAAGCGCCAGAGTGATGACGTCGCTATAGAAGCCGCGAAGACTTCGAGCGTCGCATACGGTTCATTGGGCATAGGCGTAGTGATCGCGTTTGTTGCTGCAATTATTCTGGGCTTATTGGTCACACGCTCGATCACTCGACCGCTTTTGGGGGCTCTACGGACCGCAAAACAAGTGGCCGACGGCGACCTTTCTCAACAAATTGATGTCACCGGGAATGACGAGATCAGCACACTGCAATCAGCACTAAGCACGATGCAAGTTAACCTAAGAAATACTGTTAAAGAAATTGCCAATGCGGCTGATCAATTGGCCTCTGCGTCCGAAGAGTTGAATGCAGTTACGGAGGAAAGCTCCAAAGCGCTGATACGCCAGAATGATGAAATCCAGCAAGCCGCTACGGCGGTGAACGAGATGACAGCAGCGGTTGAGGAGGTAGCGCGCAATGCCTCAGGCGCGTCTGAGTCCTCTGAAGAAACTAGCCGCAGTGCTATTGAAGGACGTGATCAAGTAAAGAATGCCGTTGGATCGGTTAATACTATGGCAGAGCAGATTTCTCAATCGACTGAAAAGGTCACGGTACTCGCCACGAGAGTCAATGAGATCACAGGCGTTCTCGCAGTTATTCAGTCCATAGCCCAGCAAACCAACCTGTTGGCCTTGAATGCCGCAATTGAGGCAGCCAGGGCTGGCGAGCAGGGTCGCGGCTTTGCGGTAGTCGCCGATGAAGTGCGCGCCCTTGCGCACCGAACGCAGGCATCGACCGCAGACATTGAGGCCATGATGGCCCAAATTCGTGCGGGGGCGGATGAAGCAGTGATCTCTATGAATAACAGTAGGAGCCTTGCAGGAGAAACCCGTGATCAAGCGATTCAGGCAGGTCACGCGCTAGACAGAATCACCGAAGGTGTCTCAATGATTAATGAGAAAAATCTCGTGATCGCAAGTGCTGCCGAAGAGCAAGCTCACGTAGCTCGAGAGGTCGACCGAAACCTGATTAATATTCAAGATATCTCCACTCAGACTGCAACTGGCGCGCACCAAACCAATGCCTCGAGTGCAGAGCTTTCTCGACTTGCCGCCTCATTTGGAGTATTGGTCAATAAGTTCAAGACCTGAATAAAGTTGATCAGAACGCGTGTGTATATAGTAGGCATCTGACAATAGCGCATTCAGATGCCTGTGTGCTTGCGCACAGATCTTCCGCCTCGCTTGAGGCGCGAAGACGGCACGTCGCTAGACTGGTCTGAAATCACATCGCCCCCAGACAGCATTGTCATCCCATGCGAATACATCCAGGACATGAACTGGAGCGAATACCGATCAGCAACTACACCAAAGCCCCTCCATCCTTTTTTTGCGGATCACAGGGAAAATAGGTACGAATAAGGCCCTCGCTGAACTTGGTAACCAGACGTCCCGAGGGATCTGAGTAAATCGCAGGCATGGAAAAGCCAAGCCGTGAGACTGGGCTTGGGCGATCGATACATCAATTGCGCGGGCCGTAGACCTCATCCTGACTTGTGGTGCTTTCCATGACCTCGCCAAAATCTGTCTGTCCATGCAGACATCGAGAATCACTCACCATCAGCATCGACCACGCTGAATATTGACCGCCCCCCCTCCCAGAGACCTGCATACCCTTAGGGCAATCATGAGCGTGACTAATGATTTATTGAAATCAATTCGTTTTTGTTCATGTAGGTAACCGACCTAAAATCCCTACAGCTCTTCACCCTCAGCAGAATAACGGCTGCTGATCGAAGACACAGACATCAGTCAACGCTAAAAGGGGCAAGACGCCTATCCGGGCGTTGCCTCGTAAGGAAGGATGCCAAGCCTAGATGAAAAAAGAATTCACATTTTCTATCAAGTGTACTTGTTTTGATGAGGATTACTCACCCTCAGACACTACCCGAGTCACGACTAATTTTGCGAACCTGGCCAGGGGAAAAAGTCGCCGAGAGAATTTACGTAATACCTTGAAGATGATCGACAATCGCTTCAATGCCCTGGCGCACTGGGACAACCCTAAAGGCGATCGTTATACGCTGGCGCTGAACATTGTCTCTGCGGAAATGAATATCGATGCTGAAGGTGATCACTCTGCTATTCCGTTAATTGAGGTTTTGAAGACAACGATCATTGACCGAAAAACCAATACGCATATTAACGGAATGGTAGGAAATAACTTCTCTTCCTACGTGCGAGACTATGATTTCAGCGTGAGATTACCAGAGCACAAAAAAAACCAGTCCGGGTTCAGCACGCCAGAAGATTTCGGAGATCTGCACGGAAAGCTCTACAAAAGCTTTGTCAATTCAACCAGCTACAAAGCGCATTTTGACAAACCGCCTGTTATCTGCCTGAGTGTATCGAGCGCCAGAACCTATCACCGGACCGAGAATCAGCATCCTGTTTTAGGGTATGAATACCAGCAGGATGAATACTCGTTGACGGATGAATATTTCATGAAAATGGGCTTGAAGGTTCGCTATTTCATGCCCCCGAACAGCGTTGCGCCTCTGGCGTTTTATTTCTCGGACGATTTGCTGGGTGACTACACCAATCTGGAGCTTATTAGCACCATCAGCACGATGGACACCTTCCAGAAAATTTATCGCCCTGAGATCTATAACGCAAATTCAAAGGCAGGAAAAATCTATCAGCCTAGCTTGAAAAATAACGATTACTCATTGACCCGCATTGTGTACGACCGCGAGGAGCGAAGTCAGCTGGCTATAAAGCAAGGGAAATTTGTTGAAGAGCACTTTATCAAACCCTATCAGCCCCTTCTGGATCAGTGGTCCGCAAGCTGCATTCTTTGATCATTTAAAACCAAGGTTGATTTTTCATGAAAAAACTTTTGCCCACCTCCACTGCTGGCAGCTTGCCTAAACCTTCCTGGCTTGCACAACCTGAGACGCTCTGGTCACCGTGGAAATTGCAAGGGGAAGAACTGGTTGAAGGTAAGCAGGATGCGTTACGTTTGTCGCTGCAAGAACAACAACTGGCCAATATTGATATCGTCAGCGACGGTGAACAAACGCGCCAGCATTTTGTAACTACATTTATTGAGCATCTCGATGGCGTCGATTTTGAACAGCGCGAGACCGTTAGAATTCGAGACCGCTATGATGCGAGCGTGCCAACGGTGGTGGGTGCTGTCGCTCGCCGAAAACCAGTTTTTGTTGAAGACGCAAGATTTCTACGCCAGCAAACCAGGCAGCCTATCAAGTGGGCCTTGCCCGGACCAATGACGATGATTGACACCCTCTACGATGCTCATTATAAAAATCGTGAAAAACTGGCTTGGGAATTTGCCAAAATCCTCAACCAGGAGGCCAAAGAGCTAGAGGCTGCCGGGGTTGATATTATTCAGTTTGATGAGCCTGCATTCAATGTGTTTTTTGATGAAGTGAATGACTGGGGCGTCGCCACCTTGGAAAGGGCAGTTGAAGGGCTTACATGTGAAACGGCCGTGCATATTTGCTATGGCTACGGCATCAAGGCGAATACCGACTGGAAAAAAACGCTGGGCTCCGAATGGCGACAGTACGAAGAGGCCTTTCCCAGGCTGCAAAACTCCAGTATCGACATCATCTCGTTGGAATGTCACAACTCGCACGTCCCTATGGATCTGCTTGAACTCATTCGAGGCAAGAAAGTGATGGTAGGAGCCATTGATGTGGCAAGCCATGCCATTGAAACGCCTGAGCAAGTCGCCAACACGCTAAGGAAAGCGCTTAAATTCGTCGACGCCGACAAACTCTATCCCTGCACCAACTGCGGAATGGCCCCTCTCCCTCGTCATGTCGCCAGCGGCAAGCTGCGCGCGTTAAGTGCAGGGGCAGACATCGTCCGCAAAGAACTCTTGAGCCAGTGATCGGCTACGTACGCAAGTCAGTAGGCGATACTCAGGCCTGGCTTGCACAAAAAAGCCCGGCGCTGAAGCCGGGCTTTCTGATCATCTATTCCTTATGCAGAACACGCATGGCCAACGCTTCGCTGGTCGCTTGCACCCTGTCCTTCTCGTCTACACCTTCCCAATAGAACGGATTCTGGAAGCTTCGAGACGCGTAGCGTTCACTACTTAACGGGCGGCTTGTCAAAATCGACATCAAGCGTCTGATAAAATGCCATCGGTGATTCAGCAACGATCCAGAGAAGAAGGATGACGTGGTGACCTTGTTTGCCCTCTGGCAGTACTGCAGAGATCTCTGTTTTCGGAGCAAGTTCTTCACGGTGCTCGCTATACGGGTCAAGAAGAGAGATCTCTTCGTAAAAAGGTTTCTCTTGAAAGTGGGCACGCGTCAATCGAGTGCTCTCATCCCAGCCATCTTTAGTAATGAACCAGCGATAACCACGCGTCACATGCGGTGCCTCATACCGCCAAGTCACCATAAAAGTGCTGACACCTTTCACACCTTGGCGAGGCCAGCCTTCAGCGTTGCCCTTGGCTACCAGTCTGTCTGCGACCTCTCTATCGGTATAATTCAAGCACTCACGCTCGTCGGTCCAACCTCCGCTCACTATAAGGCCATCCTTTGGAGGCTCCGCACTGGGAACATCAGATTTAAAACCAGCGAATTCACCTCCAATGGTATCCGGAAAGTTTTTGCCGCTTTCTATCCCATGCAGGTGCCACTCCAGTACCCAGCTCTGATCCATTGCATAAGAGCCCCTCGTTGCAGGGTCTGTAATCCGCCCGTGTTTAACTCCCGTGGTGGTAGCATCACTCATGTCCCTGTCCTCAATTATTAAATCAGGCATACCTTGCCTGTTACCCAATTGAAGACCTGCTTTCATGAACGGAATAGCTAGCAGTTCAGCGAGTTGATTTTTCCGTAAAACCCTGAAACAGGCGTGCGGGAAGCTAACCAAACCAGCCCGCTCGCCACTCCATACTCAGCAGCAGCGTTTCAGAGCATCACGTTAATGCGAAAGACGTTCTGCTCAGGGTCCAGCAGCACGGCCTGATACCAGTTGTAATAGGTCAGGTACGGTTCCTTGATCAGTTTCGCGCCCTGCGTCACTGCCAGCGGCACCAGTCGGTCCACCTCGGCCTGGTCGGACACGTCGATGTTCAGCAAAAACCTGCACCCCGTGCTGCCTGCAAACGCTTCCAGGCCAAGCAGCTTGTACGCATCCAGTGCGTTGAAACCAATGCAGGACTTGCCGGTGTCCAGCCCGCGAAAGATTGGTGACCTGATAGCCTCGATTTCGCGAAAGCCGAACAGGTTCGAGTAGAACGTGCTCAGGCGGACGATGTCCTGCGCGAACACGTTGACGTAAGACAATGAGTTCATATCAGGCCACCTTGCTGCCGCCAAAAGTGGTCTGCTTGACGAACTTGGCCAGCAAATGATCGCCTGATGTGACCGGCGCATGCCGAGGCGTGGCGCCAGGCTGCAGGCAGCCTGGCAGGCATTGAATCAACGTGTCGTAGTTGGGTTGGTGGAAAAACACCAGAGACTGTCGACGGTTGTCCTGCTCGCTGGTCATCGGCGGGTTGACCACTCGATGCAGCGTGGAAATCCACTGGTCGTTGGTCCACTGCATCATCAGATCGCCAATGTTGACCACAAAACCATTCTCGACATACGGCACATCGACCCACTCGCCTTGACGATTACGTACTTGCAAGCCGCCCAGCGCGTTATCAGGGCGCACTATCGTCAGACTGCCGTAGTCGGTATGCGCACTCGCGCGTAATTGACCAGCCTCGACTTCGGTCTTGATATCCGGGTAACTCAGGCTGCGGAACATGCTGATATGCCGGTCGATCTTGTCATCGAAAAAACACTCATCCAGTTCCAATGCCAGGGCAAACAGGCGCATCAACGATTGAGCCAACTCGCTCATGGCATCGAAATAGGCCTGATAAGCCTCCTTGAATCCGGGCAGCAGGTTTTGCGCAGGCCAGACATTCGGTGCGAAGTGCGAGCCGGCCTGGGCATTGTGATAATAATCTTCATCCGGCACATCGCTCGGCCCGATGGAGAAAGACTCCTTGAGATCCCCCGGCGCACTTTCCTCCAGAGAATAGGAAAGGCTCTCCTCGGCCACCGCACTGTACCCCCGCACCATCTCCGGGCTGGGCCGATCTACCTTGCGCTTTTCCGCCAGCGGCAAATCAAAGAATTGGCGGGTCAAACGCGAGACCCTGTCGATAAGCTCTCCGGGAATCTGATGCTCGGTGATGACCAGAAACCCGATGTCCCTGCACGCCTGATTGACTGCTTTGGCTACAGCGGCCTTGCCGTCCGGGTCTTCTGAAAAATAAGGGGCCAGGTTGATAATGGGCACATAGTGCAGAGTCATACGGCTGTTTCCTCTCGCTGACACGCTGCTGAAAAGGCTCACCTACAAGGGTGAAGATCAGCGAGGCAAGAGCAGAAAGCATGCCACTGGAAGAATTCATCGTTCATACAAGCAGTTAGCTGGTTCGACGGTTAAAGCCGGATCAAATGGTCTGAAACAGAACGCATGGTTTGAATGCACAGGTATGAAAAAACGGGCCAGAATTGCGCACATTCGACCCGCTGTTTTCAGGCGCTTGCAATACGCTCGATGACGTCGGCGGTCGTCGTTACCTCGCCGAACTCATAGGCAATCGTCGTCAGCGATATTCGCTGTACCTCTTCGGCTGAAACAGCGCCGAACCCGACGTCCGGGTAGTCCATCGCAGCACTCGCGTCGCTCAGGGCGATGACTTTGTATTCTCGGTGAACCCCGTCCCTGATCGTGGTTTCACAACACACATTGGTGACCGTACCGCAGACAATGATCGTATCGACATCCCGCGCACGCAGCACGGTGTCCAGGTCCGTGTTATGAAAGCCGCTGTAAAACAGCTTGTCGACAATCACGTCACCGGGCCGAGGCGCGAGCGCTTCGATAACCTCAACGTCCGGATCATGCCGTGCCAGTATCTGGTCCACATTCGGATAAAGATCACGCATGCGCCCGGTATCAGAACCATCGCCGCGCACGATATGGCGAAGATAAACCACCGTCACCTGCGCAGCCCGCGCGGTTTGCAGCAGCTTCTGGATAGGCTGGATGATGTCCGCAGTACTTTTTACGTACAACGCCCCGGTGGGCTCACAAAATACTTTTTGCATGTCTACAACGATGACCGCCGTTCTGCGCGGATCGATCGGCCAGCGGACAAGGGGTTTGCTCATGGGACTTACCTCGATTGAGCCTGACAGGCTGGATAGCCTTGCCAAGCAATAATCGTGCTGTAGGTCTCCATAGCATCAGCAGGGAAGGACTGCGCACCGTTCACGCGGCATTACAACGTATGTGCCTCATGCGCCTGAACTGCCGTCCTAAACGCATCGAAAATACAAGGAACGTTGTTATGAAGCCGAGTTTCGTAGAGCAAAAACCGTCAGGCAGGTTTCATCTGAAAACCCATGGCATGCTACTGCTGGCACTTGCCTTGACCGGATGCGGAACGATCAACACCACGTTTAGACCCGATTCCGTCGCAGGTGAAAAGCTCACTGACTGGAAATCAAATTGCTCCTCCATTCCGCGCGTTTACAGCGGAGTTATGCTCGATTTCTGTGAACTGAACGCCGAGCCCAAACAGAGTAGTGCTTATCAGAAGACCAATGCGCCTGAGTGGGTTTTACTGGACATGGGCTTATCAGGCATCGCAGATACATTGCTCCTGCCCTACACGATTTATCAGCAAAACCAATACGGCTACATCAACGCAAGCCGCTTTAAATAGCGGCTGAGCTCGGCTTTCGGAACCCATCACTTTCATCGCGCCCGATAAAAAACCCCGCAGACGTTAATCTGCGGGGCTTTTGAATGGTGGGAGCACAGGTGGGAATCGGATCTGCAGAAACGTGTCAATTGCGCAAAAAACATCAAACGAAAGCTCAGGAATCCTTGAAGTTCTTCAACTCCATTTTGGCATTGGCTATCAGGTCAGGCGTCATTGGCCTTCCCTGCCTGTCCAGAAGTACCGGGGTGCATGCGCATCGACAGCGCACGCGGTTATCACCTTCTGCCCACCAATCGAGCATCTGCTGCCCCGTGAATAACTCGCCATGTCGTTCGATATGATGCTCCCGACTGGTGGTCGTCAGGGCGGACAGGTGCATGAATTTCACAGTCATCCCGAGACGCTCTGAATCGGCGATGTCGTTCTGCAACTTGCGAATCCGCATTTCATGAAGTTCGGAATCAGAAATTCTACCGACCAAGGCTGAGCCCTCGTTAAAACACACATGAAATTAATAGACCACTCAAGCAACTCGCGCCACTTTCCAATCGTGTATGAGCCAGTTCTTTTCCTGGCTGAGCGCGGTGCCTATGAATGATTTCAGTGTCCCGGAGTTGTCCTGATCAGATGGAAAAATACAAATCTGCGCCCAATAAAAAACCCCGCAGACGTTAATCTGCGGGGCTTTGAATAGTGGAGGCCGAGGTCGGAATCGAACCGGCGTAGGCGGATTTGCAATCCGCTGCATAACCATTTTGCTACTCGGCCTCAAACGAAAGATGCTTCACTTGAACATCAAACGTGTTTTGATTTCGCGGGAAACCTGTATTTCTTTGGCTTCCAACCCATTGAATCTAAAGGGTTTTTTTCAATTCCTCGCTCAGGAATGGACGCAATTCTGTACTGGTTCGCATGCCATGTCAAGAACGAGGAGAAAATAATTCGCCCACGCTGTATCGCTGCAATCGCTACTGCGCCTGATGTTCCAGGGGCGTATACGGTTTGAAGAACCCGCTGCCCATCCATTGTGGTGTTTTTTCCGTGGTCAGCGGCCGGGCGCGCTGGTAGCTGTTTGCGTTTTTCGCGTAGCCCTTGTGGTCGTACTCGGCCATGAACGGGTACGGGAAGACCTTGCGAGTACGTCCGCGATTGCCCACGTTTTCCTTGACCATGGACGCCGGCAGTGACTGTGCCAGCGGTCTCTGCCTGTTGCCGGCCTTGTCGGGGCCTGCCTGTCGGACAACGATGGCGTCCGGGGCCCGGCTTTTTTCGACCCAGGCCATGATCGGTGTCAGCAGATCGACCAGGCTTGGCCCTTCCCCGCCGCCGCAGTGATAAACGCCGGGCAGCATGTACAGCCTCGAGAACGCCTCGGTGCGGCTCTTGCCCATCTCAGCCTCAAGCGCCTCGTGATACGCCAGGGTGTTGAGCGGTGAGACGTTCGGGTCGGCCCAGCCGTGCCAGAGGATCAGCTTGCCGCCGCGGCTGGCGAATGGCGAGAGATCGGGATTGGTGGCGTCGTACAGCGCATGCAGCGGGCGTAGCTGGTCAAAGGTTTTCGTGTCGAAGTCCAGCGCATTCAAATCGAAACTTGCAGGCGGGTTCTTCTCGAACACGACATTGCGAATGGCCTCCAGCGCGGCCTTTTCGCTGTACACAGTCTGATCGGCGCTAACCGGCACGAACACGCCAGCCCAGGCCAGTTCCGAGCCCGGCTGCGGGCCGCCCAGGGTCAACCGCTCGCCACTGGCAGCGTCTTTCGGGCCTTCGTAAAAGCGCCTGACCGTGGCCACCTCCTCTGCGCTCAGGCACGTGTCGGGGTCGGCCGACGCCTTGCATTGCAGCGCGGCGGGATCGAAGTGGCAGATACGCGGATCCGCTATCAGGCCGTCAATCTGTCCGTCCAGCACATCGCATTGGTCAAGTACGGCCTTGTGCAGCAACGGCAGTCGTGAGGCGAGCAGGATAGGCTTGCCGTCTGCGCCGCGGTTGGAGCGCGCCATCCAGCCGTGATACAGGGTTTTCTGCACTTGAAAGTTGAGCGCCGGGGCTCCGGCAATGATGCCGTCGAAATCGTCCGGGTAACGCTGTGCTTCGATCAACGCCTCGCGACCGCCGTCCGAGCAGCCACTGAAGTAGGCGTATTCTGCTTTGCGGCCATAGAACGCGGCTATCAGTTTCTTCGAGGCCAGCGCAGTGAGGTGCACACCACGATGGGCAAAATCGGCGCGCTTTTGCGGGTCATCGCCAAAATGCTCGTCTGCCGCCTGATGGCCCATGTCGGTGGAGGCCACCGCGAATGCGCCAGTACTCAGGGATGTGCAGCCATCAGCGGCGCGCACGGTCGAGTTGACGTTGCCACATAACCCGCCGCAGCCGACTTGCAGGTAACGCTGCTCCCAGGTGCCGGTTGGCAGCTCAAGCCTGAAGTTGATCTGCGGCGCCAGCTGGCCTTCCACGGCGCACACCGCAATACCATCACGGGTCGACTCACTGGCCGCCAGCACACGACTGCCCTGCCCGCCGATGTCACTGAGTTCCACGCTGCTCAGTGCAGCACAGCTGCTGACCGGTTTGACCACTGCAAGCCGGGCTGTATTGTCGGCGGTCGCCGCGGATGCCATACGGGCCAGAGCCGGCGTCTGAATGCTGAGTGAAGTGACCAGCAGCAACAAGGCGTGGGCGTACTTCGGCTGGGAGGGTTTCATGAGAACTCCTGTTCATGAAGGATCAAAACCACAGTGCGAACCTGCAAATGGCCGCACTGTGGGCAAGGGTAAAACGTTTAAGCCCGGCGATTATTCAAAGGCTAGTAGAAAATACCATCACCGATTCCATCCGCCGCCCATGACCTTGTAGAGCGTGACCCGGTTGCTTTGCTCTGTCAGGCGCAGGGAAATCAGGTCCTGCTCGGCACTGTACAGCGAGCGTTGCGACTCGAGTGCCTCCAGATAACTCTGCGACCCGCCGCGGTACAGGGCGTCGGCCAGTTCGTAGCTTCTACGACTGGCATCGGTGTAGGCCTGCTGCGCGGCAAGCCGCTCATCCAGCGTGCTGCGCACCGCCAAGGCATCGGCCACTTCCTTGAATGCAGTCTGGATCGTCTGCTGATAGGTCTGAATCTGGATCTGGTTCTCGACCTTGGCCGAGTCAAGCGTGGCCCGATTGGCGCCGCCGTCGAAAATCGGCACGCTGATACTTGGCGCAAAGCTCCACGCGCCGGTTCCGGACTTGAACAGACCTGAGAGGCTGGTGCTGGAAGAGCCTGCACTGGCAGTCAGGGTGATACTGGGGAAGAACGCCGCACGCGCTGCACCGATATCAATGTTCGCGGCTTTGAGTGTGTGTTCGGCACTCAGCACGTCCGGGCGACGTTGCAGGAGGCTGGAAGGCAGGCCATCCGGCACCTGCACCAATCGCGCCACCGACTGCATGTCGGCATCGGGCAGCAGCTCCTCCGGCAGATCGCTGCCGACCAGCAGGCGCAAGGCGTTGCGGTCCTGAAGAATCTGGCTTTTATATTGCGCCACATCGCCCCTCGCCGATTCGACCGTTGTCTGCGCCTGGGCCACTTCCAGCCCGGAAGAACCGCCCAGCGCATGACTGTTTCTGGTCAGGTCGTAGCTTTTCTGCTGGCTGGCCAGCGTGTCTTCGGCAAGTTTCAAAAGCTGGTTGTCGGCGGCCAGGGTCAGCCAGCCGGTTGCCACTTCGGCGATCAGGCTGATCTGCGTACTGCGCCGTGTTTCGGTCAAGGCCAGGTAATCCTCGAGCGCTTCGTCCTGAAGGTTCTGGATACGCCCGAACACATCCAGCTCATAGCTGCTCAAGCCCAACTGCGCGCTGTACTCGTGGCTGATCGACGACTTTCCGGTCATCGAGGTCGATGACGGCGTGCGTGTATGCGTGCCGCTGCCACTGGCATCAATGGTCGGCAGGCTCGCCGCTCGCTCGATGCGATATTGCGCCTGCGCTTTCTCGACGTTGAGGCTGGCCAGGCGCAGGTCGCGGTTATTCACCAGCGCCAGGTTCTGCAGGCGCACCAGGCGGTTATCGATGAAAAAATTCTGCCATTCAATATCCGTGGGCACACTGCCCGACGCAGCCGGTTGGCCAGCCGTCGCTGGCAGCCATTGGCTTGAAACCGGCGCTTCAGGGCGCTGGTAATCCGGGGCCAGGTTGACGCAGCCCGCAAGCAGCGCCGTGACAGCCAGTGAAGGCCAGAAGAGACGCATCATGCTTCACCTGTAGATGTGGGTTGAGCCGCCGGAGCATTGCCTGACGAACGACTGAAGCGGCGACGCACTTCCACGAAGAACAGCGGCACCAGGAAAATCCCCAGCACGGTGGCGCTGAACATGCCGCCCAGTACGCCCGTGCCGATCGCGTTACGCCCGGCCGAGCCTGCACCGCTGCTGAGGGCCAGCGGCAGCACACCGAACATGAACGCCAGCGAAGTCATCAGAATCGGACGCAGTCGTTGCCGGGCGGCAAGAAGGGTCGCTTCATGCAGGCTTTTGCCCTGTTCCTGAAGATGTTTGGCGAACTCGACGATCAGGATCGCGTTTTTCGCCGCCAGTCCCACCGTGGTCAGCAAGCCCACCTGAAAGTACACGTCATTGCTCAAGCCACTGATCCGCGTCGCCAGTACCGCGCCGACCACACCCAGCGGCACCACGAGCATGACCGAGAACGGCACCGACCAGCTCTCGTACAAGGCTGCAAGGCAGAGAAACACGAACAGCACTGAAATGGCGTAGAGCATTGGCGCCTGGGAGCCGGACAGGCGCAGTTGGTAGGACTGCCCGGTCCACTCGTAACCGATGCCTTCGGGAAGTTGCTTGATGATGGCTTCAACGGCATCCATTGCCGTGCCCGAGCTGACACCTGGCGCAGGATCGCCCACCACTTCAAGTGACGAGCTGCCGTTGTAACGCTCCAGCAACGGCGAACCATAGCTCCAGCTGCTGCTGGCGAACGACGAGAACGGGACCATTTCGTCATTGCTGTTGCGCACGAACCAATGGTCCAGATCGGCTGATTGCATGCGCGAAGCAGCCTCGCCCTGCACATAGACTTTCTTCACTCGCCCCTGATTGAGGAAGTCATTGATGTAGCTGCCGCCCAGCGCAGTGGACAGGGTCGAGTTGATGTCACTGGTGGACAGGCTCAGCGCTCCGGCCTTGCGGTCGTCGATGGTCACTTTCAACTGCGGAGTGTCGTCCAGGCCGTTGCTGCGCACGCCCAGCATGCTCGAGTCCTTTCTCGCCAGCTCGATAAACTGCTCGCGTGCCGCCACCAGTGCCTCATGCCCCACACCGCCAAGGTCCTTGAGTTGCACGTCGAACCCCGAACTCTGCCCCAGGCCACGTACCGCAGGCGGCTGCATGACAAACACGCTGGCGTCGCCGATGCTCGCCAGGGCCAGCGTCGCGCGCTGTGCTACCTGCGCCGCACCCTGCTCCTTGCCGGACCGCTCGCTCCAGTCCTTGAGCTTGATGAACGCCCTGGCGGTGTTCTGACTGTTACCGCCCATCCCCAGCCCGGAAATGCTGATCAACGCCTCGACTTCCGGCTGTTTGAGCATGTAAGCCTCGAACTGCCGCATTACCGCCTGCGTACGGCTGTCGGTAGCGCCCACCGGCAGCTGGATCTGCGCCATCAGCGCGCCCTGGTCTTCATCCGGCAGGAACGAGGTGGGCAGGCTGACGTAACCCACCGCCATGACCACCAGCACCAGCGCATACACCAGCAGGCCCCGTCCGCGATGTTCGATGACTCCGCCCACGCCTCGCTGATAGCGATCGGCGCTGCGGTCGAACGTGCGGTTGAACCAGCCGAAAAAGCCACCGCGCTTTGCGTGCAGTTGCGCATCCGAGGCTTTGAGCATCGTTGCGCACAACGCTGGCGTCAGGGTCATTGCAACCAGCACCGAGAGCAGCATGGCCGAAACGATTGTCACCGAAAACTGCCGGTAGATAATCCCGGTGGAACCGCTGAAAAAGGCCATCGGAATGAACACGGCGCTCAGCACCAGCGCGATACCGATCAGCGCGCTGGTAATTTCATCCATTGATTTGCGGGTCGCCTCCAGCGGGCTCAGGTGCTCTTCGCCCATGACCCGCTCGACGTTTTCCACCACCACAATGGCATCGTCGACCAGCAGGCCGATGGCCAGGACCATCGCGAACATGGTCAGCGTGTTGATCGAATAGCCGAACAGCGCCAGCACGCCGAACGTGCCCAGCAGCACCACCGGCACGGTAATCGCCGGAATCAGCGTGGCACGCAGGTTCTGCATGAACAGAAACATGATCAGCACCACCAGCGCGATCGCCTCACCCAGCGACTTCACCACCTCCTTGATCGACAGGCTCACGAATGGCGTGGTGTCATAGGCAATGACTGTTTTCAGTTGCATTTGCGCGGGGTAGAACGGTTCGAGTTCCTTGAGCTTGGCCTTGATCGCTTCACCAACGCTCAGCGCGTTTGCGCCTGAGGCCAGCTGAATACCCATCGCCGCAGCAGGCCTGCCATTGAGCGCCGAGTTGATGTCATAGCTTTCGCTGCCCAACTCCACCCGCGCCACATCGCGCAAGAGCACGACCGCGCCGTCACTGGAAGATTTGACGACCACGTTCTCGAACTGCTCGGGCGTCTGCAGCTTGCTGCGGGCACTGATGGTCGCATTCAACTGCTGACCTTCCACCGCGGGCAAGGCCCCCAACTGGCCTGCCGAGACCTCGGTGTTCTGCGCCTCCAGGGCCGAGCTGATGTCGGAGGGCATCAGTGAGTACTTTTCCATCTTCGCCGGGTCCAGCCAGATACGCATCGCGTACCCCGACCCCAGGGTCTGCACGTCGCCGACACCATCCACACGGCTCAGTTGATCGAGCAGCGTGCTGGAAATGTAATCACCGATCTGCGTGCCGGTGACGCTTTCGTTATCGGAGGCCAGGGCGACCAGCATCAGGAAGTCGGAACTGCCCTTGGTCACCGTCAAGCCTTCGCTCTGCACGCTTTGCGGCAGGCGCGATTCGGCCTGCTGCAGCTTGTTCTGCACCTGCATCTGCGCCACGTCAGGGTCGGTGCCTGCGGCGAAGGTCAGGCTGATGCTCGCACTGCCCGCAGAGCTACTGGAGGCAGACATATAAGTCAGCCGGTCCAGCCCCTTCATCTGCTGCTCGATGACCTGGGTGACGGAGTCTTCGACGGTCTTGGCCGATGCGCCAGTGTAGGTGGCGGAGATCTTTACCGTCGGCGGCGCGATATTGGGGTATTGCTCAAGTGGCAGCTGGCTGATGGACAGCCCACCGGCAAACATGATGCAGATGGCAATGACCCAGGCGAAGATGGGCCGATCAATGAAGAAACGAGCCATGTTCAGCCCTCCTTCACGGTAGCGGCAGTGGCCGCAGTACCAGACGCTGGCGAATCGGCGTTGTCAGCGCTCTGCACGGTAACCTCGGTGCCTACCGGGGTTTTCTGTCCGCCTTCGACCACCACCTGATCATTGGCCTTGAGCCCGCTGCTCACCCACCACTGGTTGCCCACCGTGCGGTCGACGCTGATCACCCGCTGCTCGATCTTGCCGTCAATCACCAGCAACACCGTGGTCTGACCACTGGCACTGCGGGTGACGGCCTTTTGAGGTATCAGGATGGCATTCTGATCCTGCGCCTGTTCCAGCACCGCCACCACGTACATGCCAGGCAGCAACAGCCGCTCCGGATTGGCAAAGCTGGCACGCAGCGTCACCGTGCCGGTGCCTTCATTGACGCTGACGCCGCTGAATTGTAGGCGGCCTTCCTGGTTGTAGGTGCTGCCGTCATCCAGCTTGAGGGTGATTCGAGCTTCCCCGTCGCTGTTGGTTTGCAGCTTGCCGCTGGCCAGGTCGCGCTTGAGACGCAGCAACTCGGTGGTGGACTGGGTGACATCGACGTAAATCGGGTCGAGCTGCTGAACCGTGGTCAGCGCGGTGTCCTGCTGGGCCACCACCAATGCACCGGGGGTCACCGTCGAGGTCTCGATGCGGCCGCTGATAGGCGCGGTAATCCGTGTGTAAGCCAGATTGATGCGTGCGGTCTGCACATCGGCCTCCGCCACTTTCACCTCGGCGGCAGCAGTCAGCAGGCTGGCCTCGGCGTCTTCTTTATCCTGCTGGCTGATGGCGTCGATCCTGGCCAGTTGCACATCGCGTTTGGCGGTGGCCTGTGCGGACTTGAGCGTGGCACGGGACTTGGCGAGCGTGGCCTGCGACTCTGCCAGAGCCGCCTGGTAGGTCGCGCTGTCGAGTTGGTACAACGGCTGACCAGCCTTGATTTCGGCGCCTTCGACGAACAGTCGCTGCTGCACGATGCCACTGACCTGAGGCCGTATCTCGGCAACCATGAACGCTTTGGTGCGCCCCGCCAGCTCGGTGGTCAGCGATTGGCTGCGCGGTTTGACGGTGACCACCGACACGGTCGGTTTCTCCGCAGCAGGCGGCGCATTGCCGTCTGAACAACCGCTCAGAAGACCGATAAGGGCTGCGTAGATGACAAAGGTCAAAGTCATCAGGTATTTGGCGAAAATCTTGCTCGACATGATTGCCTCAGGACGTTGTGGCGAAAGCCTGACGTCAGAGTGCGAGGCAAATGTGCAGGAAAATTGAAGATTGCCGCGTTGACTTGAAACTTGCCGTCGCGAAGGCCTAAATGGACGCCGTCTTCAGGGAAACCCCGAGCCTTCATGAAATCGAGCATCTCCACCAAACTGTTTGTCGCGGTACTGGCCAGCGTACTGTCAGTGATCCTGATCATGGGCCTGACCGCGAACTGGAGTTTTGCCCGCGGCTTTCTGGGTTACCTCAACGAACAGGCCATGCAGCGCATGTCGCCGGTCCTGCCACGGCTGGCCGCCGCCTATGCGCGCGAAGGCAGTTGGGAATTCATGCGTGACAACAAGGATCGCTGGTTCGAAGTGATGCGTCCGGAGCCGGCGCAGGATTTCGCCATCCCCGGGCTGGCGACACCGCCTACCTCCGACCTGACCGGAGCGGTGTTCCGGATCGCGCTGCTGGATGCGCAGAAGAACCTGGTGATGGGCTTTCCAGGGGTCCATGACGATGAGTTCATGCGCCCGGTGGAAGTCGACGGCAAAATCGTCGGCTGGATGGCGGTCACGCCCTTTCAAAGTGTCAGCGAAGCCGGTGGCGAGCGCTTTCAGCAGTACCAGTTGCGCGCCAGCCTGGCGATGGGTGTGCTGTCGCTGCTGCTGGCGGTGCTGATTGCCTGGTGGATCGCGCGCACCCTGCTCGATCCGGTCAAGCGTGTGGCCGCGGCAACCCATCGCCTTGCCGCAGGTGAATACGCCAGCCGCGTGGCGGTTTCCTCGAACGACGAGGTCGGTCAACTGGCGCGCGACTTCAACCAGCTGGCGTACACCCTGGAGCGCAATGAGAAGATGCGCCGCGAATTCATGGCCGACGTGTCCCATGAGCTGCGCACCCCGCTGTCGGTCCTGCGTGGCGAACTGGAAGCCATCGAGGATGGCGTGCGCACACTGGATCAGGCGTCGATGAAGTCCCTGCAGGGCGAAGTCGGCATGCTCAGCAAGCTGGTGGATGATCTGTATGAGCTGTCCCTGGCGGATGTGGGCGCCCTGACCTACCGCAAGGTCGACTGTGATCTGGCGGAGCTGCTGACGAATATCACTGACATGTTCGAAGAGCGTTGCGCAGCCCGTCAGTTGCATTTGCAGCTGGAGCTTGCTGGCGGAGCTCTACCGGTGCACGCAGACCCAGGACGCCTGCAGCAATTGATCAGCAACCTTCTGGAAAACTCGGTGCGCTACACCGATGCCGGTGGCACAGTGCACGTGCGTGCGGCATTGCAGGGTGATGAAGTGCGCGTCGATGTGATGGATTCCGGACCCGGCGTCGACCCGCAGCAACTGCCCAGACTGTTCGAACGTTTCTATCGCGGTGAAACTTCACGTAACCGCGCCAGCGGCGGTGCGGGTCTGGGGTTGGCGATCTGTCACAGCATCGCCCTCGCCCACGGCGGCAGCCTGAGCGCCAACCACTCGCCCACAGGCGGCCTCTGGCTGACCCTGTGCCTGCCAGGACACCTGCGCCCATGACCGCTGCCAGCCTCGAAACACCGATTCTCATTGTCGAAGACGAGCCCAAGCTGGCGTCGCTGATGCGCGACTATCTGATCGCGGCCGGCTATTCGACCCACTGCCTGAGTAACGGGCTAGACGTTGTGCCCGCTGTCCGAGCGAACGCGCCACAACTGATCCTGCTCGACATCATGCTGCCTGGCCGCGATGGCATGGACATCTGCAAGGAACTGCGCAGCTTCAGCGACGTGCCCATTGTGATGATCACCGCACGCGTCGAGGAAATCGACCGATTGCTCGGCCTGGACCTCGGTGCCGACGACTACATCTGCAAACCGTTCAGCCCCCGTGAGATGGTCGCTCGCGTCAAAGCCATCCTGCGTCGCAGCTCCTCCAGCGAGACGCACACGCCCAAGGGTTTGCAGGTGGACGAAGCGCACTACCAGGCCTCGTTCAACGGGGTCACCCTGGACCTGACCCCGGTGGAACTGCGTCTGCTGGCGACCTTCGCCCGCTCACCGGGCCGGGTCTTCTCCCGTGACCACTTGCTGGACAGGCTCTACTCGGATCACCGCGTAGTGACCGACCGCACCGTGGACAGCCACATCCGCAACCTGCGCCGCAAACTGGAACAGGCCTGCCCGGGTCAGGACCCGATCCAGTCGCTGTACGGGGTAGGTTACAAGCTGGAGTTGTGACCGGTACTGTGCGGAGCATGGGCACGATAGTTACAGGACTATCGTTCCTCACGCTCCCGCGTGGGAATGCCGGTCGTGACGCTCCTCGTCACAAATCTGCGCCGCGCCGCCTGCGCGACGACAGTCATCACACTTCAGGCACTTTCCGTTTGCCG
Source organism: Pseudomonas syringae pv. coryli str. NCPPB 4273 (assembly GCF_000972175.1). Taxonomy (NCBI): domain Bacteria; kingdom Pseudomonadati; phylum Pseudomonadota; class Gammaproteobacteria; order Pseudomonadales; family Pseudomonadaceae; genus Pseudomonas; species Pseudomonas syringae pv. coryli. The sequence goes on from NZ_AWQP01000004.1 coordinate 107,767, forward strand.
GTTGCGCTGCAGCGCAGCCAGGTCGCGGAATACGGCACCCGGATGCCCCGCTTCCAGGCGCGGCCCATCGCCAAACAGCTTTTCGCGCAACGTGCCCCTGGCGTATTCGGTCTTGTAGACGCCGCGTTTCTGAAGCTCCGGCACCAACAGCTCGACCGCATCGATGAAGGTTTCATGGGTCAGCGCATACGCCAGGTTGAACCCGTCGACGTCGGTTTCTTCAACCCACTCCTGCAACAGGTCGGCCACGGTTTCCGGGCTGCCGACAAACAGCGGGCCGAAGCCACCGATGCCGACCCAATCGGCCAGTGCCTGCGGCGTCCATATAGTGTTCGGGTCTGCCGTGGAAAAGGTCTCGACGGCCGACTGAATGGCATTGGTGTGAACGTGGCGCAGGGGTTCGTCGGGCTTGAACTGGCTGAAGTCGATGCCGGTCCAGCCGGAAATCAACGCCATCGCGCCCTCATAGCTGACCCAGCTTTTGTATTCCTCGAATTTGGCCCTGGCCTTGGCATCCGTCTCGCCGACGATCACCGTCTGCAAATTGAAAATCAGCACCTTGGACGGGTCGCGACCCGCCTCTGCGGTGCGCCGGCGGATATCGGCCACAGTCTTTTTCAGCAGGACTTTCGAGGGCGCTGCAACGAAAACGCATTCGGCGTGCTCGGCGGCGAACTGCTTGCCGCGGCTTGAAGCGCCAGCCTGATAGAGCACAGGCGTGCGTTGCGGCGACGGCTCGCACAAGTGGATGCCAGGCACCTGGAAGTGTTTGCCGACATGGCGAATCTCGTGGATTTTGCTCGGATCACTGAATACCCGGCGCTCCCGGTCACGCAGAATCGCGCCGTCTTCCCAGCTGCCTTCCCAGAGTTTGTAACACACCTCCAGATACTCCTCCGCGTAGTCGTAGCGCGCGTCGTGTTCGGTGAGGGTTTTCTGACCCAGGTTCTTCGCGCCGCTTTCCAGATAGGAGGTGACGATATTCCAGCCTGCGCGCCCCTTGGTCAGGTGATCCAGCGTCGACAGGCGACGGGCAAACGGATAGGGATGTTCGAACGACAGCGACGCGGTCAGGCCGAAGCCCAGGTGTTCGGTCACCAGCGCCATGGGCGGGATGAGCTGCAACGGGTCGTTGACCGGCACCTGAGTGGCCTGGCGAATCGCCGCCTCGCCGTTGCCGCGATACACGTCGTAAATACCCAGTACATCGGCAATGAACAAACCATCGAACTTGCCGCGTTCGAGAATTTTCGCCAGATCGGTCCAGTACTCGAGGTCCTTGTACTGCCAGGAGCGGTCACGCGGATGCGCCCAGAGGCCCGGCGATTGATGGCCGACGCAGTTCATGTCAAACGCATTGAGGCGGATTTGGCGAGGCATGCACTTACTCCTGAAGCTGTGGCGGAACCACGCCGTTGAGGCGTTGATTGCCGATAACCTGATAGTGCCAGCGCAGCGGCTCACGACCGGCCGGAGCTGGCAATGACGAGCGCTGCCCGGTCAATTCGTATTGAATGTTGCCCACCGCCTGCAAAGCCTCGGCGCTGGCAATGACCGCCTCGCTGCTGGCGATCAGGCGTTGCTCGGCCGAAGCGTCCAGACGCCCGGCGCGCTCCAGCAGCGCGGCGGCGACGTCCAGACGAATCTGCAGGTCCCCGACCTTGCTGATCACATAAGGGTCATCGACCACACGCTGCAGACCACTGAGCGACCACGGCCGACCGTGCTCACGCAGGTAATCGAGGGTGTGGCGCAGGCCTTGGCGCGCCTGATCAAGGTCTTCGGTGGCGACCGCCAGTTGTGCGGTAATTACGGGATGCGTCATGGGCGTACTCCTTGATCAGTTCCAGGCGTGACGTGGCGGTGCAATACCGTTGAGCACCTGATTGCCGATCAGGTGGTATTTCCAGCGCGCCGGGTCATGCAGCGTGTGGGTGCGCGCGTTGCGCCAGTAACGGTCGAGATTGAGTTTGCCGAGCACCGAGCGGGTGCCGGCCAGTTCGAACAGCTGGGTGCTGGCGAGCAAGGCAATCTGCGCCGACAGCACCTTGGCCTGGGCGACGATCACCGAGGCCTGCGCGACGCTAGCTTCACTGGGTTCGGCCAAAGCATGGTCGATGGCCTGCCCGGCTTTGGCGAGGATCGCGTCGGTGCCGTGCAAGCGCCACTGCAAATCACCGATGGCGGCAATGCTGAACGGGTCCTGCCAGCCGAAATCCTGCTTGCTGTCGATCCATGGTCGGGCCAGCCGGGCGTGCTTCAGGGTTTCCTCGAACGCGCCGTGAGCAATGCCGGTGTCCACCGCCGCCTGAATGATCTGCGAAATCGGCCCATGGGCAGTCGGTTCGTCGAAAGCACGATGCGCCGGGATCACCGCACTCGAGGGTACGCGAACGGCTTTTAAAACAGCCCCGCCGCTGGCCGTGGTGCGCTGCCCGAAACCGTCCCAGTTATCGATGATGGTCAGGCCCGGATTGTCGCGTTCGACGAAGGCGATGAACGCCTGATTCAGCTCGTTGACGCCGGAAACCGGCACGATGTGCGCGAACAGGGCGCCGGTGCAGTAGAACTTTTCGCCGTCCAGCACCGCGTGCTCGCCCTCGAAGCGAATCCGGGTCTGAAAGGCGCCGGCGTTCTTGCTTTTCGACTCGGAGAACGCATTGCCGAAGCGGTAGCCGGCCAGCGCCTTGCCGAAGTAGTGGCGTTTCTGCTCCTCGGTGCCGGTCTGCAAGAGAATATCGAGCACGCCCAGGTGGTTCTGCGGGATTTGCCCGAGTGAAGGGTCGGCGGCAGAAACAAGCTTGATCACTTCCGCGACGGTGACATAGGAAACGCCGGCACCGCCGTAGGCCTTGGGTACGGTAATGGCCCACAGGCCGCTGGCGGAGAACTCATCCAGCTCGGCGACTGGCAGACGCCGTTCGCGATCACGCACTGAAGCTTCTTCAGCGAAGCGACCGGCCAGTGCCCTGGCCACTTCGATGGCTTCGGCGTCCGAGCCAATGATGTGCGCTGCGGGAGGTGCGGCAGTTGAAAGGGAGGAAGGAAAACTCATGGACAGGCTCCTGCTCGTTGGCGACAGGTTGAAAACACTCAACACGCTTGAACCTGAACATTGCACAGCCCGTGCCGAAAAATATTTCCCTTTAAAAACATTAAGTTGCGAAGTAACGCTCACGAATGGCCGCACCCTGCAGCGCAAAATGTTCGAACGCTGTTGCTGGCCGAACAGCGGCGCACTCGCAGCGCATCCAGCGCAGACACAGGTATTTCAGGGCTCATGAGCTGCCGACGTGGCTGACGACGCGGTGGGATTTGCCAACCAGCGCTCATGCCACTGTTGGCTGACCAACAAGAAAAACATCTCACCAAAAATAAATGATAAAAATCAGCCAGTTACATTCAGGCACAAAGCATGCAAAGAGTCTGACGAACCTTCCACCGGCCCGTGTGCCGATCTCTTCGCGCTCAGGAGTACTGCATGACTCAAACAACCGGCTCAAACCCGCTCTCGCTGGGGACCGATTACGAAACTCTGGCCAACCGATTTCGCCCGATCTTCCGTGAGATCGGCGCTGGCAGCGTCGAACGCGAAAAAGCCCGCGCCCTGCCCCGTGAACCGATTGCCTGGCTGCAGAAAGCCGGTTTCGGCGCTGTGCGTGTACCTATCGAATATGGCGGTGCGGGTGCATCGATCAGCCAGCTGTTTCAACTGCTGATCGAGCTGGCCGAAGCCGACTCGAACATTCCGCAAGCCCTGCGCGCGCACTTCGCTTTCGTCGAAGACCGCCTGAATGCACCACCCGGCGCGGACCGTGACCAGTGGTTTGCGCGCTTTGTGGCCGGGGATCTGGTGGGTAACGGCTGGACCGAAGTCGGCGCGGTGAAAATTGGCGATGTGATTACCAAGGTCAGCCCGCAAGGCGATGGTTTCGTGCTCAACGGCACCAAGTTCTACAGCACCGGCAGCATCTTTGCCGACTGGATCGACGTCTACGCCCAGCGCTCCGATACTGGCGCCGATGTGATCGCGGTCGTCGACGCCAGGCATGCCGGCGTGCGTCACAGTGACGATTGGGACGGGTTCGGCCAGCGCACCACCGGCAGCGGCACCTCGGTCTACGACAACGTACCGCTGCCGGCCACACACGTCATACCGTTCGAGCAACGCTTCAAATACCAGACGGCGTTTTATCAATTGGTGCTGCTGGCGGTGCTGGCCGGTATTGGTCGAGCCGTCGAACGCGACATCGCTCAGGAAGTGCGCGATCGCAAACGCGTCTTCAGCCATGGCAACGCCGGGAGCGTCAGTCAGGACTCACAAGTACAGCAAGTGGTCGGTCAGATCGCCGCCCAGGTCTACGCCGCCGAGGCTGCAACGCTACGCTCCGCCGAGCCGTTGCAGCGTGCGTACGTGGCACGCTTCGGCAATGACCCACAGCGGGAAAAAGACGCCAATATTGCCGCCGAAATCGAGACCGCCAAGGCCCAGGTGATCGTCTCGGAACTGGTGCTGCGCGCTGCCAGCGATCTGTTCAACGCACTGGGCGCTTCAGGTGTCAGCGTCAACAAGGCGCTGGATCGCCACTGGCGTAATGCGCGCACAGCGGCATCGCACAATCCGCTGATCTACAAGGCGCGCATTGTCGGTGACTGGCGCATCAACGGCACCGAGCCGCCTTTTGTCTGGCAGATCGGCAGCGGTAAAGGCAACGCTTGAGGCGCACTTACGCCGTGTTACGCAGCAGTTGGCGACTGGTAAAACTGAACGCCAGCACCAGAAAGATCAGCGCCCCGGTCGCAACCTGCTGCCAATAGAAGTTCCAGCCGATCAGCAACAGGCCATTGGCGATCACGTTGATGAACAGCACCCCCAAAAGTGTACCCGGAATATTCGGACGCCCTTGACGACTGAGCGTCGTACCGATGAACACGGCGCCGATGGCATTGATCAGGTAAGCGTTGCCTGACATCGGCACGTAGGCGTTGACCGTCGAGCTGAGCAGGATACCCGCCACCGCACAGGCCAGCGCGCTGGCGAAAAACACCTGCACGGCAATGCGTCGCGTGGGCAGGCCCGAGTAATACGCCAGTTGCGGCTGCGTGCCCAGCGCAAGGATTTCCCGCCCCAGACGTCCGCGCGCCAGGATCAGCCCGTAAAGCCCTGCCAGCAACCCGACCACCAGCAGCGGCAATGGCACGCCGAGGATCGACACAGCGCTGATCCCCGGTAATACGCCCTGAGCGATATAGATCGGCTGGCCACCGTCGGATAACAACTGTTGCACGCTGGTGCCGATAAACAGCGTACCCAGCGTCGCCAGGAACGGCGAAATGCGCAGCCCGGCGATCAGCATCGCGTTGAACGCCCCGGCGATGCCCCCTGCCAGCATAGCGACGGCAATGGCCGCGCCCAGACCATGACCGCCATTCAGGGTGACGACGAAACCGAGGCTGGCAAAGTCCAGCGCCGTTCCCACCGACAGATCGATACCGCCAGCCGCAACAGCCCAGGTCATGCCGATTGCGACGATGGCCAGCAACACGAAGTTGTTCAGCACCAGACTCGACAGGTTGCCCCAACTCAGAAAGCCCGGTGCATTGATCGCGAAAAACAGCAGGATGATCAGCACCAACAGCGGCAGGACCGCTGGCAAAAGGCGCGGCAGCACCTTGACCAGCGTCGAAGAGGTACTCAGGGTCAGCGTACTCATTGTTCACCCTCCCGGCGGCCGAATGCCCCGGAAAATGCCACCACCAACAGAATCAACACGCCTTGCACGCCGTTGACCCAGAAGCTGGAAATGTTCAGCAATTGAAAACCGTTGATCAGAAAGCCCAGGAGCAGCGTCGCCAACAGCGTGCCGGGAATGTTGGCGGTCAGACGCCGCGAGAACACCACGCCAAGAAAGGCAATGGCCACCACTGACAACAACATGTCGCCGGAACCGGTCGTGCTGCCGCTGAAAAACGCTGCGGAGCAGAATGCAGCCAGTGCAGCGCAGCCACCGGCAATCAGGTAACTGGCAAACACATAGCGCCGCAGATTCAACCCGGCCGCCTCGGCTGCTTGCGGGTATTCGCCAATGGCGTACAGACGCAGGCCGAACGCGCTGTGCTGAATCAACAGCCACAACACTGCCGCGACACTCAGCAGCACCCAGGCTAACGCCGGGACACCCAGCCAGACACCGGACGCCAGGCTGTCGAGCAATGCCGAGTCGGTCGCCAGCACAGTGTTCTGGGTCAGCACCAGTTCCAGGCCGGCAATCAGGTTCATGCTCGCCAAGGTCGCCAGTAACGGCGGCAAGCGTAGAAACACCACCGCCAGGCCGTTGAACGCGCCGACCAACAGGCCGCAGCCGAGCGTCAGGCCAATCGCTTGCCAGGCATCGAACCCGGCATTGTTCAGGCTGCTGTAAACGGCCGCACACAGACCGAGATTGGCCGCCAGCGACAGGTCAAGGCCGCCGCTGACCACATTGGAACCACCACCGATAACCACGCAGGTCAGGCCCAGCGCGAGTATGCCGAGGGTTGCTGACTGGGCGAACACGTTGCTGATGTTGCCGAGGCTGAGGAAGTTAGGCGCACTGACGGCAAAGCCGAGCAGAATCGCCAGAAACACCAGCAACGACCCGCGCTGCGCCAGCTGCACGCGCCAGCGTTGCGCCAGCTGCACGCGCCAGCGTTGCGCTGGATCGCCAGCCTGTGCGATTGATAGATCAAGCGCGGACATAATGGGCCTCCGCAGGGAGTGATTGGCTGTCATGGTCGCTTTCACTGGCGTCCGTGGCGCAGGCCAGCAGCTGGTCGCTGTCAGTGCTCAGTGAGTCGAATTCGCCTGCAATGCGTCCTCTGTGCAGGACCACAATGCGCTGAGTGATGCCGATCAGCTCCGGCAAGTCAGACGACAGCACCAGCACCGCTGCGCCGCCCTCGGCAAGCTTGGCAATCAACCGGTAGATTTCCACCTTGGCGCCGATGTCGACACCCACGCTGGGCTCGTCCAGCAGGTATAACGTCGAATGGCGGCTCAGCCACTTGCCCAGCGCAACCTTCTGCTGGTTGCCACCGCTGAGCGCGTGCACCGGCGCATCATGGCCTGAGGTCTTGATTGCCAGTTCGTCGATCAGGTGTTGGCTTTCCCCGGCTTGCGCCGCAGCGTCGAGCAATCCCCAGCGGCTGAAGCGCCCCAGGCTGGCCAGCGTGATGTTCTCCAGCACCGAAAGCGCCGGTGCCACGCCATGCGTGCGGCGCTCCTCGGGGACCAGTGCGATGCCATGGCGTACTGCGTCACGCGGTGATTTCAGCTGCAACGGCTGACCGTTCAACAACAGTTCGCCGCGATCCGGCTTGAGCAACCCGAACAGGCTCCTGAGCAACTCCTTGGCACCCGAGCCGACCAGCCCGGTCAGGCCCAGCACTTCGCCACGCCGCACGCTCAGGTCAACGCCGTCGTAGAAGCGCCCTGCCCCCAGCCCGCGCAGTTGCAGCACGGGCGTGCCGGGTGATGTCCGGGCACGAAAATATTGCTCGCCGACCTCCCGATTGACCATCAGCCGGGCGATCTGCGCAGTGCTGGTGAGTGCCGGATCGACCACCGCCACATCGCGGCCGTTACGCAACACGGTGACCTGATCACACAGCGATTCGATCTCCTGCAAGTAGTGGGAAATGTAGACAATGGTCAGCCCTTCATCGCGCAGGCGGCGAACGATGTCCAGCAAGCGGTCCACCTCCTGCTTGACCAGTGACACACTCGGCTCGTCGAATACCAGCACCTTCGGCCTGGCCAGCAACGCGCGAGTGATCTGCAGTATCTGTCGCTGGGCGCTGTCCAGATCGCGTACCAGCGCCCCGGCGGGCAGGCGCATGGCAAAGTAATCGTCCAGAAGCCTTGCCGCTTCGCGCTCCTGGGCGCGGCGATCGACGAAGGGACCACGCTTGATTTCCTGCCCGAAAAACAGCGCCTCGCCGACGCTGAAATTGCCTGGCAGCAGTCGCTCCTGATGAATGAAATGCACGCCTGCGGCTTCGACCTGACGCGGTGTGAAACTGTCGAACGGCTGGCCATGAATACTCAAACGGCCGGCATCGGCGCGATGAATACCGGCGAGAACCTTGATCAGGGTCGACTTGCCCGCCCCGTTTTCACCCACCAGCCCGTGAATCGTTCCGGCCTCGACCTTAAGGTTTACGCCATCCAGCGCCTGGGTGGCGCCAAAGCGCTTGCTGATACCCTTCAAGTGCAAGGCCGGTGGCAGCGCCGCAACGTCTGTAATCGCTAATCCCATGATCGATCTCCCGCGTCAGTTATCGCCTCTGAGCTTTTGCACGTCCGGCAGATTGGCGGCCGTGGTCAGCAAGGTGGGCACCTGGGTCTCCTTTGGCAGATCGTGCTGTCCGGCCAGGTAACGGGCGACGTTCTGCACCGCGGTTTTGCCGATCAATGCAGGCTGCTGGGCAACCACGGCACCCACCGGCGAATCGTCGCGGCGCATCAGCTCGAGCACTTCCGGCGTGCCGTCGACGCCGTAGGTCTTGATTTCGGTTCTGCCGGCATCGATCAGTGCCTTGCTGGCGCCCAGTTGCGGGATGTCCCAGGCGGCCCAGATCGCCGAAACACTGCCTTTGGGGTACTTGTTGAGCAACGCCGAGACTTGCGAGTAGGCGTCCTGAACCGTGTTGGGAATGACATCGCGCAACTCGGGCTCGATGATTTTCAGCTGCGGATGATCCTTGAGCGCCAACTTGAGCTGGTCATAACGAATGGCGCAGACCGGCACGCCATAAAAGCCATTGAACACCAGCACGTTACCCTGGCCACCTGCGTCCTTGATCAGTTGCCCGGCCAGTGCCTTGCCGGTGGCCACGTTGTCGGACGTGGTGTTGTTGAGGCTGTATTGCGAGGGCGCATCGATGGTGAACAGCGGAATACCCGCCTTGCTGATGCGCTTGAGCCAAGGGTCGATAACACTGAGGGTGCCGAGGGTCTGGATCACCGCATCGGGCTTTTGCGTGACCACGGTCTGCAATTGATTGACCAGATTCTTGTCGTTGCGACCGGCATCGAGCGTGATGGGCGTGCCGCCCAGGCGCTTGACCTCATCCACCTGCGCCTGGAAGGCCTTGATATCGAAGTAGTGGCTGGTGCCGGTCATGCTGATCGCTATGCGTTTGCCGGCCAGCGAAGGCACATCGCTGTCCTCGGCATACGCGGTTGCGACGAGGCTGGTGGCCAACAGGGTCAGCACCAGAGTGCGCCCTATTGCATGCAGGCGGTTGGTCTTGGGGGTCGGGACGGCATCAGGCATTCGGGTGGCTCCGCTGGCTCAGGAAAACAATCCTGATCAGCAGTGCACAGGTCATGCCCAAAGCCTTGTAGTGCGCCTGGCGATAGCGCGACGCCCGGCGCCAGGCGGTTTCAAGCTGTCGCGCCAGATGGCGTTGTGCGCAGCAACCTGGCTTGGCCTGCGAAAACGCCGGACACTTTGTCGATTCGCTGTTGCCCGGACAACAGCGAATCGATGCGGTAACGGGCCTGCTATCGGCCCGTGTTATCTGAGCTTGAACTGCCCCAGGGTGGTCGTCAGGTCACTCGCCAGCTCGGCCAGTGACTGGCTGGCACTGCCGGTCTGGCTGGTGCGCACTGCCGATTGTGCCGACAAGTCACGGATGCGCACCAGGTTGCGGTCCACTTCCCGCGCAACCAGCGCTTGTTCTTCGGAGGCGCTGGCGATCACCGTGTTGCGCTCATCGATGACCATGACCGAACTGGCGATGCTGGCCAGCACAGCGTTGGCCGACTCGGCCTGTTGTTTGGTACGCTGCGCCTGGTCGGTACTGACTTCAAGCGCGACCAGGGTACTTTTGGTGCCCTGCTGGATGTGCCCGACCATGGTTTCGATCTCGCGAGTCGATTCGCTGGTGCGGTGGGCCAGAGCGCGTACCTCGTCGGCGACCACGGCAAAACCCCGTCCGGCATCGCCCGCGCGTGCCGCTTCGATGGCAGCGTTGAGGGCCAGCAGGTTGGTTTGCTCGGACACTGCGCGAATAACATCCAGAACCTTGGTGATATCCAGCGTGCGGGTCGCCAGCGCCTGCGCCTCGACCGATGCCGTGCCAACATTTCGGGTCAGTTCAAGGATCGACTGGACGGTTTGATTGAGCTCTTCCTGACCTTCACGGGCCGACACCGAAGAGGCTTTGGATTCCACCGAAGTGGTCACCGCATTACGCGCCACTTCATCGACCGCCTGACTCATCTCGGTGACTGCGGTGGCGGCCATTTCGATTTCGCTGTTCTGCACCACCAGATCGGCGTTGCTGTTAACCATCAGGGCGCTCATTTCTTCCGTGGCCGACGCCAACTGGTGAGCGGCATCGCCCACCTGGGTCAGGGTCTGGCTCAAATTGCCGCGCATGCGCTCCATCGATTGCAGCAACAGGGCCGCCTCGTCAGTGCCCTCACGGTTGATTGCGCTGGGACGCAGGTCGCCCGCGGCAATGGTTTCCGAGCTGTGCAGCGCCTGACTGATCGGCACTGCGAGACTTCTGGTCAGACGCCAGGCAAGCAATACGGTCAACAAGACCGTCAGAAACATGACCCCATAAGTGACGATCAGGGCGTTCTCATACACCGACGTCGCTGCAGCGCTGGATTCGGCTTCGGAGTCGTCATTGATCTTTTCCAGCTTGCCCAGGGCTGCTTCGATACTTTCCGCCATGGCCTTCATCTCGCCCCAGACGAGCGCCCTTCCGGCCTCTGCCTGGTTCTCGTTGATCAGCGTATAGACCTTCTCGGCACGCTCGATGTAGCCCTGATAAGTGCTCTTCAGTCCCTCGACGAGTGCGCGCTCGTCATCCTCGGTGATCAGCGGGTCGTAGGCCTCTACGGCCTTTTGGAACCCGGCCTTCTTTTCAAGGAGCTCGGTGTGAGCCAGAGCCACCTGCGCAAGATCATGCGTGGCAAGCATTTTGGCCACGGTGGTGCGGGTTTTCTCGACCGCCAGGGCAATATCGTCACCCAGCGCAATCCCTGGAAGCGCGTCGTTTTCGATTTCAAGCGATTGCTCACGAATACCGTGCAATTGCTGAATGCTGAAAATACCAAGCCCGAACACCAGCACCACCATCAACGCAAAGCAGGCGGAGGTCCGCGCGGCTATTTTCAGCTGTCTCAGCATCTTCAATCCCCTTCCCGTGACCGGTAAATAAATGAGTACCGTCATTCCTATCGGCAGAACAGGAAAAAGGATGAAGATGCTCCGAACAGAGAGGTGCCACTGTTATCAAGGCCCACCCGAATCGAAGCTTATGGTAGGTTTCGCGACGCTCGATAATCGCGAGATGGACGGGTGTTTCCACCCTTCAGACTGACTTCCTGGAGCTGCCATGAAACCTTGCTACGCCGCTGCACTGCTTGCTTTCTCACTGCCTGGCCTCGCTTACGCAGGTGATGCGCTACCCACCTACTCCGCCATCACCCAGGCGTTGAACACCGGAGAGTCGGTCGCTGTGGTGATCGATCTGGGACAATGCAAATCCTCGATCGCCGGTGCCGAGCCGTCCAAAACCAAAGGCGGCAAACGCATTGATGCCTACCGCATCACCCCAGACGGCACCCTGGCATTCTCGGACACCCACTTCAGCCTCGACCGCGATAACAAGCCCATCGAGCAATTCATTCGCTATCAGATACGCTCGAACGGCACCGCCACATTCAGCATGACCACGCTGAATGTTCCTGGTTATCAGCAGGTGGGCACTCCGGTAAGTTATGACTGTGCGGTCGGCAAGGGATTGAGCTTTTTTGCCGGATGAGCTGGCTCATGACCTGACCGCATAAGACACAAAGACGTCGGCGTGGGGGAAAAACCAGCCTCACGCCGTCAGAAATAAAGCTCGATGTGCGCCATCACATCAGCGTTTTGTTTCAGTGTCTGCTTACCGGTCGTTAACCTGAAAAATGCTGACACGCAGGCTGTCATCCCCCGACTTGATGCTCACCCTGCCGACGTACAGATTGCGCTGCAAGTGATCATGCGCACCGGAAGGCACGCTGAACTGCTTGCTGCATGTAAAGCGCGAGTCGGTCACAGGCGCCCGGCCCGTTTCATGCCCTGCCAGGAGTCCCTCGCCCACTACCTCTATGTTTACTCCGTGATCAGTGAACAAGGTGTAGTACAGGCTGACACGCACAAGGTCGTCGCCCTGGGGCACCAGATAAAGACTGCCTCCAGGAAGTACCTGCCCCTGCAATCGCTCGCCACGAAACTCTCCGCCCTGTATTTCACAGCTGCTGCGCTGCATCTTCGAAGGGTCGCAAAGCAATTGCGGCTTATCGATACGCAGGTGAATGGTCAATATTTCATGCAACTGCATCGTCTCTATCCCCTACGTCCCATAGTGCATGTGAAGACTGGTGACTCGTTCATAACTGTACCAAGGTGTATGTTTTAGCCCGGACGCTTGGAAACTGTCAACTTAAGCGAACCATTCGGTACTGTTATAAGGGGTATAGGAAGGAATGCATTCAAAGCCTTTCGCTCACCGCCCAGGCCTCCTGCGTTCATGACGCCGCCGCACCGCCACCCTGCTGGTACTCTCGCGGCGTGCAGCCGAACTCGCGACGAAACACGGTGTGCAGGTATTGCGCAGACCGGAAACCACAATCACGGGCGATCTCGGCAATGGCCAGCCCGGTGTTTTCCAGTCCGTTAGCAGCGGCGGCCAGTTTGAAACGCAGGATCTCGTCATGCACGCTGCAGCCCCTTACGCGGCGAAAGTGTGACTCCAGTGACGAGCGCGAAACGCCCACGTAAGCGGCTACCTGTGCAGTCTTGATGCCTTGGCACGCATACTGCCGGATAAACAGCAGCGCCTGCATGACATAGGGGTCACCCAAGGGCTGATGCAGACTCGAAGCCTGCACGTTGACAGTGTCCGGAGGTATCAGAATGTGTGTACCCGAGGACGGCATGCCGTGCAGCATCTGGTGCAGCAGGCGTGCGGCGGTGCGGCCCATTGTGTCGGTGCCCTGAACGACCGAGCTCAGTGGCACGCGAGTGAGGGTTCTGGTCAACGGATCGTTATCGATGCCGATCAGCGCCACCTGTTCGGGAACGGCGATTCCGGCGGTCAGGCAGGCTTGCAATAGCTGACGGGCGCGGGCGTCGGTCACGGCGATGATGCCGATCGGCTTGGGCAGGCTTTGCAGCCAGGCGATCTGCTGTTCTACGGCGCTGTCCCAGAGCGGCGCGCTGGTGCCCAGGCCACGATAGACCTCGGCGTGCAGGCCGTCGCGTTGCAGCAAGCGGCGAAAGGCCTGCTCGCGCTCCTGGGCCCAGCGATTGGCTTGCGCTTCTGGCAGGCTGAAGCAGGCAAAGCGCGTCAGCCCGGCCTCGATCAGGTGCTCGTAGGCCGCCTTGATCAAGGCGTAATTGTCAGTCGCCACATATGGAATGCCCTTCGGGTAGGCGCGCTCGTCCTGATAGGACCCGCCCACCGCTACCACCGGCAGTTTGATCCCGGCCAATGCCTCGCCGATCAGTGGGTCATCGAAATCGGCAATGATCCCGTCGCCCTGCCAGCGCTCGATGCCTTTCAGGCGACAGAGGAAGTCCTCCTCGAGGAACAGGTCCCAGGACACCCGGGTGCTGCTGAGGTAGTTGCCGATGCCACTGATGATGCCGCGGTCATAAATCTTGCTGCCGTTGAACAACAGCGCGATGCGGTGAACGGGAGGTACGGTTTTCATTGTTTTTATGCCGATTCGATAAGCACGACGCCGTGGGCCACAGACTAGGCCGCTGACCGACGAATCTCAACACTCAAAATCGCACTGTACGTTGACGATTTTCATAATCAGCGGATGCAGGGCCGTTGCTAGTATCCAGACACCGCCAAGAACAATAAGGAAAACGCTCATGCTGTACTTCCCCGACGTCGACAGGGTTCGCTATGAAGGCCCTGACAGCGACTCGCCCCTCGCCTTTCGCCACTATGACGCCGACAAGCTGGTCCTCGGCAAACCCATGCGCGAGCACTTGCGCATGGCGGCCTGCTACTGGCACACCTTCGTATGGCCGGGCGCCGACATGTTCGGTGTCGGCACCTTCAAGCGCCCATGGCAAGGTTCCGGTGACCCGATGGAACTGGCCATCGGCAAAGCCGAAGCGGCGTTCGAGTTCTTCTCCAAGCTCGGCATCGACTACTACAGCTTCCACGACACCGATGTGGCACCGGAAGGCGCCTCACTCAAGGAGTATCGCCACAACTTCGCGCACATGGTCGATCATCTTGAGCGCCATCAGCAACAGAGCGGCATAAAACTGCTGTGGGGCACGGCCAACTGCTTCAGCAATCCACGCTTCGCCGCAGGCGCTGCCAGCAACCCGGACCCGGAAGTCTTTGCCTACGCCGCGACCCAGGTGTTCAGCGCGATGAATGCCACCCAGCGTCTCAAAGGGTCCAACTACGTATTGTGGGGCGGTCGTGAAGGCTACGAAACCCTGCTCAATACGGACCTCAAGCGTGAACGCGAACAACTCGGTCGCTTCATGCGCATGGTGGTCGAGCACAAGCACAAGATCGGTTTCAAGGGTGACTTGCTGATCGAGCCCAAGCCACAGGAGCCGACCAAGCATCAGTACGATTACGACAGCGCCACGGTGTTCGGTTTTCTGCAGCAGTACGGCCTGGAAAACGAGATCAAGGTCAATATCGAGGCCAACCACGCCACGCTGGCCGGACACAGCTTCCACCACGAAATCGCCACAGCGGTCTCGCTGGGGATCTTCGGCAGCATCGACGCCAACCGTGGCGACCCACAGAACGGCTGGGACACGGACCAGTTCCCCAACAGCGTCGAGGAGATGACCCTCGCCACCTACGAGATCCTCAAGGCTGGCGGCTTCACCAATGGCGGTTTCAATTTCGACTCCAAGGTACGTCGCCAGAGCCTCGACGATATCGATCTGTTCCACGGCCACGTCGCCGCGATGGATGTCCTTGCCCTGGCGCTGGAACGTGCCGCCGCAATGGTGCAGAACGATAAACTCCAGCACTTCAAGGATCAGCGCTATGCGGGCTGGCAGCAGCCTTTCGGGCAATCGGTACTGGCGGGCGAATTCAGCCTTGCGTCGCTCGCCGAACACGCCTTCGCCAACGAGTTGAACCCGCAGGCCGTCAGCGGCCGCCAGGAACTGCTCGAAGGTGTGGTCAATCGCTTTATCTACGCCTGACAGGCGTAGCTGGACGTCGCCGTGACATTCAGGCGACAAATCTTCACACGCGACGTCCGGCAACGCTCTACAGTTCTATCGGTATCACCCTCAGTCAAGCAGTGTCTCAAACAACAATAAAAGGACGCACCCTATGAACACCCTGAAACGTACGCTGCTCGCCAGCGCGCTGGCCTTGCTGTCCCTGCCGGTCATGGCTGACTCCGCGCACCCGAAAATAGGTTTTTCCATTGATGACCTGCGTCTGGAGCGCTGGTCACGCGACCGTGATTACTTCGTTGCGGCGGCGGAAAAGCTGAACGCCAAGGTCTTCGTACAATCGGCGGATGCCAATGAGCAGAAACAGATCTCGCAGATAGAAAACCTCATTGCTCGCGGCGTCGATGTGATCGTCATCGTGCCGTTCAACGCCACCGTACTGACCAATGCCGTTGCCGAAGCCAAGAAGGCCGATATCAAGGTAGTGTCGTATGACCGGCTGATCCTCAATGCCGATATCGATGCGTACATTTCCTTCGATAACGAAAAGGTCGGCGAGATGCAGGCCAACGGCGTGCTGAAAGCAGCGCCCAAGGGCAATTACTTCCTGCTGGGCGGCGCGCCCACCGACAACAACGCCAAGATTCTGCGTGAAGGCCAGATGAAAGCGCTGCAACCGGCTATCGACAGAGGTGATATCAAGATCGTCGGCCAGCAATGGGTAAAGGAGTGGAACCCTACCGAAGCCCTGAGCATTGTCGAAAACGCCCTGACGCGTAATAACAACAAGATCGATGGCATCGTCGCCTCCAACGACGCCACTGCCGGCGGCGCGATCCAGGCCCTCGCCGCACAGCAACTGGCCGGCAAAGTCCCTATCTCGGGCCAGGATGCGGACCTCGCGGCGGTCAAGCGGGTCATCGATGGCACCCAGACCATGACCGTCTACAAGCCGCTGAAACTGATTGCCAGCGAAGCCGCCAAGCTTTCAGTGCAACTGGCACGCAACCAGAAACCCGATTTCAGTTCGCAATACGACAATGGCAGCAAGAAAGTCGACACCATCCTGCTGACGCCTACAGCGTTGACCAAGGACAACATCGACCTGCTGGAAAAAGACGGGTTCTACACCAAGGCGCAGATTGACGGGCAATGAGCCTCGATCGTTGATACGTCGCTGAAAGCCAGAGCACGACCCTGCGGTTAGGCAGAGTCGTCGCTCAGGCCAAGCCATCACACCTTCGTAGAGCCCTGCGCCATGTCTGACTACCTGTTGCAAATGAACGGCATCGTCAAATCCTTTGGCGGTGTGAAAGCGCTCAACGGCATCGATATCACAGTGAAGCCCGGCGAATGCGTCGGCCTGTGCGGCGAGAACGGCGCGGGCAAGTCGACATTGATGAAAGTCCTTTCGGCGGTCTATCCCTACGGCACCTGGGAGGGCGAGATTCTGTGGGACGGCCAACCGCTCAAGGCACAATCGATCAGCGAAACGGAAGCGGCCGGGATCGTCATCATCCATCAGGAGCTGACGCTAGTCCCGGACCTGTCAGTGGCCGAAAACATCTTCATGGGTCACGAGCTGACGCTCCCCGGCGGGCGCATGAATTATCCGGCCATGATCCACCGCGCCGAGTCGCTGATGCGGGAACTCAAAGTGCCTGACATGAACGTGGCACTGCCGGTTTCCCAGTATGGCGGCGGCTACCAGCAACTGGTGGAAATCGCCAAGGCGCTGAACAAGAAGGCGCGTCTGTTGATTCTCGATGAGCCCTCCTCGGCCCTGACCCGTTCCGAAATCGAGGTGCTGCTGAACATCATTCGCGACCTGAAGGCTAAAGGGGTCGCGTGCGTGTACATCTCCCACAAGCTCGATGAAGTGGCCGCCGTGTGCGACACCATTTCAGTCATCCGCGACGGCAAACATATCGCAACCACTGCAATGGCGGACATGGACATTCCAAAGATCATCACCCAGATGGTCGGACGCGAAATGAGCAACCTCTATCCCACCGAGCCGCATGATGTCGGCGAGGTGATTTTCGAAGCGCGGCATATCACCTGCCATGACGTCGATAACCCCAAGCGCAAGCGGGTCGACGACGTATCGTTCGTCCTCAGGCGCGGGGAAATCCTCGGCATCGCCGGGCTGGTGGGCGCGGGCCGCACCGAACTGGTATCCGCCCTGTTTGGCGCCTATCCGGGTCGATACAGCGGTGAAGTGTGGCTCGATGGCCAGATGATCGACACGCGCACGCCGCTCAAATCAATCCGCGCCGGTCTGTGCATGGTCCCCGAAGACCGCAAGCGCCAGGGCATCATTCCGGACCTGGGTGTCGGCCAGAACATCACCCTCGCGGTCCTCGACAGTTACTCGAACATGACCCGTATCGACGCCGAGGCAGAGCTGGGCAGTATCGACCGGGAAATCTCGCGCATGCACCTCAAGACCGCCAGCCCGTTTTTGCCGATCACCAGCCTGTCCGGCGGCAATCAGCAGAAAGCCGTGCTGGCGAAGATGCTGCTCACCCGCCCGCGCGTTCTGATTCTCGACGAGCCCACCCGCGGCGTCGATGTCGGTGCCAAGTACGAGATCTACAAGCTGATGGGTGCGCTGGCAGCCGAGGGTGTGTCGATCATCATGGTGTCTTCGGAGCTGGCCGAAGTGTTGGGCGTGTCCGACCGCGTACTGGTGATTGGCGACGGCCAGTTGCGCGGCGACTTCATCAACCATGACCTGACTCAGGAGCAGGTCCTCGCCGCTGCACTCAGCCACTCCGATGCCCCTCACGATAATGCCCGGAAGACCGCGTAGATGAACCAGGTCAAACAGTTCTTTACCCGCTACAAAATGCTCGCGCTGGTAATTGCCATCGCCGTTATCTGGCTGTTCTTCAGTTGGCAGACCGAAGGCGGCTTCCTCACCCCGCGCAACTTGTCCAACCTGCTGCGACAGATGTCCATTACCGGGATTCTGGCCTGCGGCATGGTGCTGGTGATCATCAGCGGCGAGATTGACCTGTCGGTGGGCTCATTGCTTGGCCTGCTCGGTGGCCTGGCGGCGATTCTGGATGTGGTTTACCACGTTCCGCTGCTGGCGAACCTGAGTGTGGTGGCCTTTTGCGGCCTGATGATCGGCCTCGCCAATGGCTACATGACTGCCTACCTGCGGATCCCCTCGTTCATCGTCGGGCTGGGTGGCATGCTGGCGTTTCGCGGCGTTCTGCTGGGGATCACCGGCGGCACGACCATCGCTCCGGTGTCGCCGTCGCTGGTCTATATCGGTCAGGGCTATCTGCCACATGCGGTAGGCACCGGGCTCGGCATCCTGCTGCTGGCGCTGACGCTGTTCCTGACCTGGAAACAACGGCGCAACAGAGCGCTGCACGGGCTGGCGGCACATTCGCTGATTCGTGATGTGTTGCGTGTGTTGTTGATCGGCGCTGTGCTGGGCGGCTTTGTCTATGTGCTCAACAGCTACGACGGAATACCCGTTCCGGTGTTGCTGTTGCTGGTCCTGCTCGGCGTGTTCAGTTATGTCACCAGCCAGACGGTATTCGGGCGCCGCGTCTACGCCGTCGGCAGCAACATGGAAGCCACGCGCCTGTCCGGCATCAACGTACAGGCCGTGAAGCTGTGGATCTTCGGCATCATGGGCGTGATGTGCGCGTTTGCCGGGCTGGTCAACACCGCACGCCTGGCCGCCGGCTCACCCTCGGCCGGCAACATGGGCGAACTCGACGCCATCGCCGCATGCTTCATCGGCGGCACGTCCATGCGTGGCGGTTCAGGCACTGTCTACGGCGCCCTGCTCGGCGCACTGGTCATCACCAGTCTCGACAACGGCATGTCGATGCTCGACGTCGACAGTTACTGGCAGATGATCGTCAAGGGCGGCATTCTGGTATTGGCGGTGTGGGTGGACGTGAGTACCCGCGCCGGGCGGCGCTGATCGCTGCCCGACACGCAAGCTGACAGCGCGCAATCAAGCCGGTCTGGCCGCTATCGCTTCGACCTCGATCAACGCGCCGGGCAATGGCAGCGCTACCACCTGCAACGCCGTGCGCGCGGGTTTGAGAGGTTGTTCCGGCGTGCCGAAAAATTGCGTGTAACCGGCCTGCAACCCGGCAAAATCCAGCTTGCCGGCGGTTTCCTCGGCACCGACCAGAAATACCCGCAACTGTACGATATCGCCCAGATCGAGGTCCTGTTGCTGAAGGATTCTGCGCAGTTTGTTGAATACCGAAACGGTCTGTACTTCGGTGTTGCCATAGGCTGCCGGCGTACCCGACGGAGCCTGCGGGTCGGCGAGGTCAGGCAAGGTGCCGCTGACAAATACCAGGCTGGTCGAGGCTGGCACTGTCACGGTTTGCGAGATCGGAAAATCGCCGACGCTGGTGCGTTGAATGCTGTCGCTCATGGTGTCTCTCCTTCAATGGATATTCAGGAATAAGGGTTACGTAAAACGACGGGGTCGTGCAGTTGCACGTCATGACGCGGCAAGGGTCGAAATCTGCCGCGCTTGCGTCACTCGCTCGGCCAGTTGCGCCACCACATGTCGCGCCGAGTTGGCCGCCGACTCCTGCCAGATGCCGACTCCGCTTTGCACCAGTCCGTCACCGGCGAAGTACACACGACCATGGGGCTCGTCCAGCAACGCACTGGCAGCGGCCGGAAAATGTTCGCGTTGCAACCAAGGGCCTTCGCTGTAAGGGATCTGCTCCCAGGACACGGCCAGCGGGTTGCGCAACTGCCGCGAATACCCCGGATGCAGCAGCTCTACCGCTTCTCTGGAAGCAGCGTATTGTGTGTCGAACGGTCGCGCACCGAACGCAGCGGCCCCCTCCCCGGTGACATAACCCGCCACCAGCAGACCTTCACGGGTGTTCAAATCGTTACTGGGATACCACAACAGCCGCGCCGGATGGTCGATCCAGGACAACCCGCCGTAGATGCGGTAGTCGGTTTCCCAAAAACGCGGAGATTGCCAGGCCACCTTGGTCGCCTGATCGTTGCGGGTGCTGAGCAAGGCCGCCTTGACCGGATCACTGAAATCGGTGTCCAGTCTGGCCAGCAAAGGCAGTGGCAGGGTTGACACCAGATAGTCGGCGCGCACCACATGCTCGCGACCGCTGTATCTGTCGTGATAGGTAACTGCCACGCCGTCTTCCAGTTGACGAATCTGCCGTACCTGCGCGCCCAGTTGCACCTGGTCGGTGAGGCGCTGGTAAAAGGCGTCGGTGATCCGGTCCATGCCACCGACCGGTTGAAACATGGTCGCGGAAAACTCGGGAAACTCGGTGTGTAGCAGTGCGCCCCATAATTCGGGGTGCAGCAAGCGATCCAGCGCCACCGGTTGCGCACTGCTCGGCAAGGCTCCTGGATGAGAAAGCGACGTTTGATGCCCGGAGCGCAGGCTGCCCTCGTAAGCCAGTTCCTGCGAAAGGTCGCCATACACCTGCAAGAACGCCAACAGCCGCTGACGCTCCTCGCCACTCAACACATCGTCCAGCGCGTCGCGCTGCACCGCCCTGGCCAGCAAACCGGAAAGATGGCCGCGAGCGTCATTGATCGCCTGGCCGACAGTGAACGCGGGGCGTTGCAGGTCCGGGCGTACCTGTGCTCCATGGCTGCTGTTGACCAGTACTTCAAGCGGCACACCCAGTTCACTGCAGTAGTCGAGCAACGTCCGATGCTGGCTGGGAATGCGCGCCGGACCGGCATTGAAATACACCCCTGAATCGAAGCTTGCGGTCTGTGAGCGGCCGTCCTTGTACTCCACCCGATCGCCGTTGCGCAGCGTCCAGTTACGGCCACCCACTCGCTCACGGGCTTCCAGCACTTGCACGGCAAAACCTGCGCGCTTCAGTTCCAGTGCCGTGACCAGCCCGGCAATGCCTGCCCCCAGCACCAGCACGCGAGTGCCCTGCCCCAGACCGTCGCCGAGTTTCAGAGGCTGTGGCCGTCGATGTGATGAAGGCCCCAGCCCCAGTACCGCAAGCGCATCCTTGACGGCGGTCTCGCCGCCCACCGCAGCGATACTGGAAAGCGCTTCACGTCGTGTCAGTCCCATATCGTTTGCTCCCTTCAACGCTTCAGTCCGGCAAGCCGGGCGGGTTGATCAACGACCTGTCGACGCGCTCCACATCCAGCCCCCAGCGTTTGAGCACCTGCTCGTACTGGCCGCCGGCAATCGCTCCTTCCAGGGCGGTGTGAATCGGCCTGACCAGGCCGTTGTCCTTGCGCGTGGTCACGGCGATATCCGCCTGCAGCGGCCAGCCGCCATTGACCGTGCCTACCCGCTTGATGCCGCCGGTAATCGCGGCCGAATAGGCATATATCGAATTGGGCCCGAACAGCGCATCACTGCGACCCGACTGAATGGCAAGTTGTGCGGCCGCCTGATCATCGAAGTACTGCAACAGCGCAGGCTTGATACCGGCCTTTTCATTCGCTTCGTTCCACGCCAGCAGAACCTTTTCCTGATTGGTGCCGGAGCCGACGATAATTTTCAGCCCGGCAATGTCCGACGCCTGTTTTATCTCGCTTATTTTGCTGTTGGCTTTCACGTAGAAGCCCAGGACGTCCTGACGGTAAGTGGCGAAATCGAAGCGTTTCTTGCGCGCTTCAGTGACGGTGACATTGCTGATCACCGCGTCGTATTTTCCCGAACTGACGCCCAGCGGCCAGTCCTCCCAACTGGTCTGCACCACGTTCAATTGCAAGCCCAGGCTATCCGCTACCAGTTGCGCGGTATCGGCCTCGCTGCCAATAGTGGTCTTGTCATCATTGGCCAGCAGCGCCAACGGCGGCCCCGCAACACCGGAGACGGCCACGGTGAACTTGCCAGGCTGGGCGAACTTGAAGCCCGCCGGGATCTGTGCGATGGCCGCCTCGTTACGCGGCACATGAATGCGTGGCCGGTCGGGACTCAGATCGACCGGTTGCGCGGTCGAGGCCAAAGTATTGTGGGCGACGCTGACGGCTAGCGTCAGCAAGGCCACACGGGCGATATTGATGAACATCAGCAGTCACTCCTTGATAGCGGGAAAGTCATAGCACCTTGCCGAGAAAGGCAGCCGTGCGAGGATGTCGAGGTTGATGGAACACCTGCTCCGGCGGCCCTTGCTCGATCAGTCGGCCCTCGCAGAGAAACACGACATGGTCTGCCACCTCACGGGCGAAGCCGATTTCATGAGTGACCACCACCAGCGTGACACCCAGTTGCGTCAGGCCCTTGATGACGTCCAGCACCTCGCCGACCAGCTCGGGGTCAAGGGCTGAGGTGGGCTCATCGAACAGCAGGACCTTGGGGTCCAGCGCAAGCGCGCGGGCGATTGCGACACGCTGTTGCTGCCCCCCGGAAAGCTGGCGCGGGTACGCATCTGTCTTGTCTGCCAGACCAACCCTGGCCAGCAGCTCACTTGCCCTGGCCCGGGCCTCGGACTTGCTCCAGCGTTTGTGGGCCAAAGGCGCTTCGGCGATGTTTTCCCAGGCAGTGAGGTGCGCGAACAGGTTGAAATTCTGGAACACGAAGCCGACCTCGATCCGCCGCTTGAGGATCTCGCGCTCCTTGAGTTCATAGAGCAGGTCGCCCTTGCGACGATAGCCAACGTAATCACCGTCGATGGTGATGTACCCGCTGTCGATCTTTTCCAAGTGGTTGATGGTGCGCAGCAGCGTGGACTTGCCGGAACCGGAAGGACCGAGTATCACCGTGACCTTGCCCGGCTCGATGCTCAGGTCGATGTCCTTGAGCACCTGCTGGCTGCCAAAGCGCTTGCCCACGCCCTGAATCTGAATGCGCCCTGCGCGCACTGGCGTGGAGGCCTCACCCATGGTGCTTCTCCCCGGACGCGCTGCCCTTGAGCCAGCCGCGCAGGCGCTGCAAGGGTGTCGGCGGCAGTACACGTGCCGAGCCACGGGCAAAGTGGCGTTCGACGTAATACTGGGCACTGGTCAGCACCGTAGTGATGATCAGGTACCAGACGGTGGCCACGATCAGCAACGGAATCACTGCCTGGGTGCGGTTGTAGATGACCTGCACGGTGTAGAACAGCTCCGGCAAGGCCAGCACGTAAACAATGGATGTTCCCTTGACCAGACCGATGATCTCGTTAAAACCCGAAGGCAGAATCGAGCGCAACGCCTGGGGCAGAATGATCCGGAAAATCCGCCGCGACGCAGGCAGGCCAAGTGCCGCAGCAGCTTCATGCTGACCGGCATCGACACCGATCAGCCCGCCACGAATGATTTCTGCGGTATAGGCCGACTGCATCAGGCTCAAGCCCAGTACCGCAACGGTGAACTGACTGAGCACGTCCACCGTCGACCACTCGGCGAAGACCAGCTGGGTGAACGGCACCCCGAGTACGATGTGGTCGTACAGGTAGGCGAAGTTGTAGAGGATGATCAACACCAACAGCGCAGGCATCGAGCGGAAAAACCAGATGTAGCCCCAGGCCAGTGCCGCCAGCAGCGGCGAACCCGACAGGCGCGCCAACGCCAGCGCCGTGCCGAGAATGATGCTGAACAGCGTGCTGAGCAGCGTCAACAGAAGCGTCTGCGCAAGGCCGCGCAGCACCGATGGCGAGAAGAACCACTGGCCGAAGACGCCCCACTCCCAACGCGGGTTGGTCGCCAGCGAGTGCACAATGACCAGCAGCACCAGCGCCGCGAATATCGACCCGATCCAGCGACCGGGATGCCGGGCGGGGACAATCTGCAATGCCTTTATCGGCGGCGGTGCTACGCGGCCCTGAGCAAGCGGATAATGACGGGCCTCATCAATGAAGTCATAGGGTTTGGCGACAATGGGCATAGTGGTTCCTCGCACGCAATATTGAGTTGTCAGGTGCTGGCCTTAAAAGGCGTAAGTCAGCCGGGTGTAGTAGTAGCCGCCAGTAAAACCGTAGGGCGAATAGGTGCCGTAGCTGCTGACCATGGTGCTGCTGGGAATCCCCTGCTTTTTGGGATAGACGTCGAACAGGTTCTTGGCCCCGACGGCGACGTTGAGGTTTTTGCTGAGGTTGTAGCCAAGGTCCAGATCGGTGATCCACTTGGCGCCGTAAACGCGGTCCAGATCACGATTGGCTGAGGAATTGACCTCCTTGTAAGCGCCGTAGCGGGTCAGCGCCAGCTTCAGGTTGAAGCGCTCGATACTCCAGTCACCGCCCAGAATCAGCTTGGTGCGCGGCTGCACACCGGTGATCAGATTGCGCGCTTCGCGGTCCATCAGTTCATAGGACGTACCGAGAATCGAGGTGGATTCCTTGTAGCTGAGGACCTTCGTCTGGTTCCAGTTGAACGCCGCCGTCCACTTCAATGACCCGTACGGCCCCAGGTCCTGACTGTAATTGCTGACCAGGTCCAGCCCCTTGGTACGGGTGTCGGCACCGTTGATGAAGTACTGGCCACCCGACGTCGAGTCGATGCCATTGTTGAGCAGCACCTGCGTGACCTCATCGCCCAGCAAGGTGCCGGTCAGCGTGATGCGGTCACGCAGATTGATCACGTAGGCGTCGGCGCTCAGCGTGAGGCGCTCGGTCGGTGTGAGCGTGAAGCCGAGGCTGAAGTTGGTCGAGCGCTCCGGTTTGAGGTCCTCGGCACCCAGCGCTTTCGCAGCCCCGGACCCCGTCGGCAACACGCCGTAGTTGATGGACTGATAGACCCCGTCCACCACGCCATACGTGGTCGAGCGCGCACTGAACAGGCTGTTGGCCAGAGACGGTGCACGGAAGCCATTGCTGACAGTGGCACGTACAGCGAATTGGGGAGTGAAATCGTAACGTGTGGTCAGCTTGCCGCTGCGGGTCGCGCCCACGCCCTGATTGTAATGCTCGTAGCGAAATGCGCTGCCAACGTACCAGTCCGGTACAGGGTTGAAGCCCACGTCGACATAACTGGCGACACTGTTGCGCGAGGCGCTGCTTTCTTCGTCAGGGGAAATACCGTTGGTGACTTGCGCTCCGGAAGACGCGCAGTTGCCCGGCGCAATGCAGTAGCCGCCATTGGCATAGGATTCATAGTCACCGGCCTGCACCTCGTACGTCTCACGCCGATGCTCGAGGCCATAGGACACATCCAGAGGCTTTTGCAGACCGATGTCGAAGCCGCGCTTGAAGTCCAGATTGGTGGTCAGTTCGGTGGAGACCCACGTACCGGAAGTAAAGCGATTGGGCGTGGCTTCACCCAGGGACGGGTTCTGATTGTGCGTACTGCCCTGCTCGGCTGCGTTGCGCCCATAAGTGCTGGACAGGTCCCAATCCCATTCGCCAACGGTGCCCTTGCCGCCAAATGCTGCCTGGAAATCGTCTTCATCGATGTACCAGGTCGGCGTGTATCCCGCCGGGTATCCGTTAGGCCCGGTGGTAATGGTATTGGTAATGGTCGGCAGACGAAAATTCTGCCCCTGCTCGGCCTTACGACGTGAATAAGTGGTGAAGGAATACAGGCTCAGACTGTCATCGATGGGCAGTTCGGCGTTGTACCCCAGGGTCAGCAGGTTGGTCTTTGGCGTGCCGTAGCCGCCATACGTGGACTTGCCCGCCAGGTCATAGGCCTGCTCGTAACTGTAACCATTGGCGCTGGCCTTGTTGTCATCATTCTGGCTGCGGGCGTCCAGCGCCAGTTGCACAATGCCCCCGTCGCCGATCTCGAACCCCTTGTTGAGGCTTTGCTGCACAGTCTGCTTCTTGCCGTCATAGCCGAGCCCGGCATTGGTCACCGAGGTACCACTGGTGTCAGCCTTGAGGATGACGTTGATGACCCCTGCAATCGCATCGGAACCGTATTGGGCCGCTGCGCCATCGCGCAGGACTTCAACATGGTCGATGGCGCTGATAGGGATCAGGTCCAGGTCCGCAGGGGCAGCCCCGGTATTGATGCCGTTGATGTTCAGGGTGGCGCTGGTGTGACGGCGTTTGCCATTGACCAGCACCAGCACTTCGGCGGCGCTCAGACCCCGCAAGTTGGGCGCACGGGCAATGCCGCTGGCGTCCCAGCCGGTTTTTTCCGGCAGGGTCAGCGATGGAATCACAGCGCTCAGGGCTTCCATCAGTCCGGGCTTGCCGGTGCTCTGTAATTGTCTGGCGCTGACCACATCGATCGGCACCGGGCTGCTGGTCACCGTACGTTGCTCGGCACCGCGATTACCGGTGACCACCACAGTGGACAAGGTCCGCGGGTCGTCGGTGTTGTTTTCCTGGGCTCTTATGGTCCCTGACAGCAACATGCCCCCTATCGCCAAGGCCAATGGGCAGTAGCCCATTGCAGCAGTCGATACCCGGGCACGTTGTAAGGCTTGTTTCATACCCACTCCAGACATGGCTGTCATAGCAGCCACACATCCAAATCGCGAAATCGGACACTCCCGCTGTCCTGAAGACGGCGCGGCATGCACGGTTTTAAAAGTGATCAACGACATGCAGGAAAACCTGCGGCCGGGTTTGGCACTTAGCGGTCTGAACGAACTAGCTGTGAGGCGAGTAGTCGGTGCGGAGCAGTGGCAAGGCGACGCGCCTGTCAATGACAGGGCGAGAGAAGTAAAGGCAACGGCAGGATTGAACAGGCAACATACGTTGAACTCCCTTCCAACGATTCTGCACCGGGGTCAGCGTTTCAGCGCCCCTGTCACACTGCGCAGGCTGGCGGCATGACACACAGAATCTTGATCACGATTGGTACCATCCGAGGTAAGGGGTAGGCTGTTGAAACCAAACATAACGGAATCAATTTTGAAAATATAATTCTATTTGGTCATAAGCTAATATTATTATTTCTGATCTAAATTAAACCTAATTATTTAAAAATAACATTTTCTGCATGAGAAATTTTCCAGATCGAAAAGCCCGGTTATCAAGCCGGGCTTCACGTCACGTTGCCTACTTCGAGAGCAGAAGCTCGACCAGCTCGTCCGCCCCTCTCGAAATGCCGGCCTGCGCCGCCGACAGACTTCCGAAGGTTGAGCCGATGTCATAGACCTTCGGATACTGCCGGGTGATATAGGACGCCAGCAGTTGCGAGGTGGACGCGTCGTAGATCTCGACGGCATAACTGACGGAGCCGGTAAAAGTCCCCTTACGATCTCGGGCCGCCTGAACCAAGTTATAAGAGCCCATGCCGATATCGAATCTGGAGAACGTCGACAGCCCGGCGACAGTGGTCTCGGCCCCGGTGAGTGTCAGACGAATCCTCAACGTACCGCGCCCCGGCGTGGCGGTGAATCGAAAGTGTCGCCCCAAGGCCTCGGAGAACTTGACCGTCATGTCGTTGGCCAGGGTTATGCGGTCCTTGCGCTCCAGCCCGGAAAACTGGGCATCCACGCCCGTGTAAATCACCACGGGCTCAAGCATGATTTGATCGTATTTATTCCAGTTGACTGCGGTGGTGTATTTAAACGGTATACGCCCGGTACTGTCCTGCTCGTTAGGCCGCATTTCGAGCGAGGACTCTATGCCCGAGTAAGGGGACGGCTCGTGGCTGGCACACCCCGCGACCAGAAATCCCAACAACAGAAGCACGGACACCTTCATCTGTTTAACGTAGTGCATGGGCAATTCTCCAGCGTGATCAGGTTATTGATATTCAAACGCTCACCGTCCATCAGGCACGCCTGCAGGCAACGCGCTTGAACAGCATTGTTTGTAGTGAAAAGCTCTCTGTTACCTGTTGCGGGCTATCCACGAACGGCGATACCGCATTGCACGGCTTTCAATCGTTAGCTATCTGTTGGCACTGCAAATCTTTTCAGATTTGCCGTGGCGTAGCTAAATCGGCAACGCCAAAACTGTACCAAGGTGTATACTTTTAGACGTTTGCAGAGCGCTCGTCAATCTAAAATGTACACATCGGTATACTTTTGATGGCTTCGAGATTATTGACCTGGAAAGACAGGCAGCGTGTCAGGTAAGTGGGGGCTAAACACCCCTTGGATCGGCAGTACTCGAAACCCAAGGCCCGGATGAACGCCACCGCCCATTGTCAGCACGGCCTTTTGAGCATAAGGTGTAAAAAACCTATACAAGACGATTAGTGATGTACAAGAAATTTGAATGGCCGCTGACACTTTACTTTGATGGTGACTGCCCGCTCTGCGCCCGAGAGGTCAGAACCCTGCGCGCCCATGCAAAGCCTGAGCGGCTTTTGTTCGTGGATATTCGTGATGACGCCTTTGACGCCACTTCTCTGGGATTCACACTTGAGGATATGGAGTCGTTACTGCACGCCAGATTCAACGATGGCACGTGGGTCAAGGGTCTGGACGCGACACTCTGGAGTTGGCGAGCGGCCGGCCTGGGTGCGTGGGTCGCGCCGCTGTCGTGGCGATTCATGAGGCCCGTGTTCAACCTGGGCTACCGGCTTTTTTGCCGCTCGCGCCCTTACCTTGCCTGGCTGCCCCACCCTGACGGCAGCCGCCGTTGCAGTAGCAACAGCTGTGCGGTCCCGGACGCAAAACCAGCTTCGGCCAAGCGGAATTCCAGTACGGAAAGGTAAACAAGGACTGCTTACCGCAGAAACGAAAAAAGACGCCTGGGCGTCTTTTTTTGCTGACTCACTAAGCCCGGAGGGTTCAGTAAATCAATATTTGGAGCGGGAAACGAGACTCGAACTCGCGACCCCGACCTTGGCAAGGTCGTGCTCTACCAACTGAGCTATTCCCGCATTGTCTTGATGACGGGCGCTATTCTAGCGATTCAGATAGCGGCGTCAAGCCTTTGATTCAAAAACTTATTTTTTTTCTGCAGTCGTCCTGAGGTGCGGCCATGCGGCCCTCAGGTATTGCACCATGGACCAGAGTGTCAGCCCCGCAGCGATAAGCAGCAGCGCATAGCCGAGAATGACCCAAACGGTGATGGCGGGCGGGTTGCCGAGCAGAATGACCAGCGCGAGCATCTGCGCCGCCGTCTTCCATTTACCCATGTTGGAAACGGCAACCTGCGCACGCGCGCCGATTTCCGCCATCCATTCGCGGAGTGCAGAGATTACGATTTCACGGCCGATGATCACCGCTGCGGGCAGCGTCAGCCATAGATTGGCATGCGCCTGAACCAGCAGCACCAATGCCACGGCCACCATCAGTTTGTCGGCTACCGGATCGAGAAAGGCGCCAAAGGGCGTGCTTTGTTCAAGACGGCGGGCCAGATACCCGTCGAGCCAGTCGGTCGCCGCAGCGAACGCAAAGACTGCACTGGCCGCCATGTAGCTCCAGTGATAAGGCATGTAGAACAACAAAATGAAGATCGGAATCAGTAAAACGCGTAGTACGGTGATCAGATTAGGGATATTCATCGGCACAACTGGCTACGAGGTGAACGAGCATTCTACTCGCTGTGCAGGTTTGCATAAATCGACTCTGCCAGCTTTTTGCTGATTCCGGGTGCTTTTGCTATTTCATCGATGCTGGCACGGGACAATTCCTGCAATCCGCCGAAATGTTTGAGCAGGTCACGACGCCGGGTCGGCCCGACACCCGCCACGCCCTCAAGGGTTGATGTACGCCGGGTCTTGCCGCGGCGGGCACGGTGG
This sequence comes from Pseudomonas syringae pv. coryli str. NCPPB 4273, assembly GCF_000972175.1. Taxonomy (NCBI): domain Bacteria; kingdom Pseudomonadati; phylum Pseudomonadota; class Gammaproteobacteria; order Pseudomonadales; family Pseudomonadaceae; genus Pseudomonas; species Pseudomonas syringae pv. coryli. The sequence continues at coordinate 137,520 of NZ_AWQP01000004.1, forward strand.
CCGGTGATTGCGAAACGGTGTGCCTCGTCGCGAATCTGCTGAATAAGGTGCAGGGCCGGAGAGTCGCCGGGCAGCGTGAATTCATGCGCTGAGTCGTTCAGGTACAACGTCTCGAAACCTGCCTTGCGCGTTGTGCCCTTGGCCACACCGAGCAGGATGAGCTCAGGAACCTGTAATTCATTGAGCACGTCGCGCGCCATGGACATCTGCCCCTTGCCGCCGTCCACCAGCAGCACGTCAGGCAACTTGCCCTCCCCGGCCTTGATGCGGCTGTAACGCCGGGTCAACGCCTGGTGCATGGCGGCATAGTCGTCGCCTGCAGTTACGCCTTCGATATTGAAACGCCGGTAATCGGACTTGATCGGGCCTTCGGGGCCGAACACCACGCACGACGCTACGGTCGCCTCACCACTGGAGTGGCTGATGTCGTAGCACTCCAGACGCATCGGTGGGTCTTCGAGACCCAGTACCTTGGCCAGCGCTTCGAACCGCGACGCAACATGCTGACGGTTGGCCAGCCGCGCGGTCAGTGCCTGCTCGGCATTGGTGACCGCCATTTGCTGCCAGCGCGCCCGGGTGCCGCGCACGCGATGACTGATAACCATCTCGACGCCGCGCAGCTCCTCGACGGCGTCGACGAACGCAGGGAAATCGTCGTTGATGACATTGACGATGACTTCGCCGGGCAGCTCACGGTCGATGCCGCCGAGGAAATACTGAGCCAGGAATGCCGACATTACTTCGCCGACCTCCTCTTCTATGCCCACCTGCGGAAAGAAGTTCTTGCTGCCCAGCACCCGCCCGCCCCGCACGCTGATCAGGTGCACGCAGGCACCGCCAGGGTTGACGAATGCGGCGACCACATCGACATCGCCGGTACCGCCGTCCATGCTTTGCTGATCCTGGACGCGGCGCAACAAGGCCACCTGATCGCGCAACTCGGCTGCACGTTCGAAATCGAGCGCCATCGCGGCTTTTTCCATGGAGGCGTTCAGCTCGTCGCTCAGGGCATTGCTGCGCCCTTCGAGAAACATCACCGAGTGACGTACGTCCTCGGCATACACCTCAGGCTCGACCAGCCCGACACATGGCCCTTTGCAGCGCTTGATCTGATATTGCAGGCAAGGACGTGTGCGGTTCTTGAAGTAGCTGTCCTCGCACTGCCGCACCTGGAAAGTCTTTTGCAGCAGACTGAGGCTCTCGCGAATCGCGCCGGCACTTGGGTAAGGCCCGAAATAACGACCCTTGGCCTTCTTGGTGCCACGATGAATGCTCAGCCGCGGAAAGGCGTTATCGGACAGAAACACATAGGGATAGGACTTATCGTCACGCAGGAGAATGTTGTACGGGGGCCGCCACTCCTTGATGAGGGTCTGCTCCAGCAACAGCGCTTCGGTTTCGTTGCCCGTGATGGTGGTTTCGATCTGGGCGATGCGCGACACCAGCGCTCCGGTCTTGGGCGCGTGTCCGGTCTTGCGGAAGTAGCTGGCAAGACGCTTCTTGAGGTTCTTGGCCTTGCCGACGTAAAGCAGTGTGGCTTCGGCGTCGAACATACGGTAGACGCCGGGGCGACCGCTACAGGTCGCGAGAAATGCACTTGGATCAAATGTCTGGGTCATGTTCAGGCGCTGGCATCAACCATGCCGTGACGTACAGCGAGCAAAGCCAGTTCAACATCACTGCTGATCGAGAGCTTTTCAAAGATACGGTATCGGTAGGTATTAACGGTTTTCGGTGAAAGGCACAGCTTGTCCGAGATGGTCTGGACTTTCTGGCAGCCGACAATCATCAGAGCAATCTGGATCTCGCGCTCGGACAGCAGATCGAACGGCGAATTATTGACTTGCGGCTGGAACGACTTCAACGCCAGCTGCTGGGCAATCTGCGGGCTGATGTAACGCTGACCGGCAAACACCAAGCGAATGGCCTGGACCATTTCGGCAAGCCCGGCACCCTTGGTCATGTAACCGGCAGCGCCAGCCTGCAGCAAACGGGTCGGGAAAGGATCTTCTTCACAGACGGTAACAGCGACGACTTTGATATCAGGGTGGCTGCGCAGCATCTTGCGCGTCGCTTCCAGCCCACCGATGCCCGGCATCTTGACGTCCATCAATACGACGTCAGGCTTGAGCTCGCGCGCTTTCTTCAGGGATTCCTCGCCGGAATCGGCCTGCCCGACAACCTGCAGACCATCAATGTCGGCCAGCATGCGTGTGATGCCTGTCCGGACAAGATCATGGTCATCGACAACTAGCACCTTAATCAAGCAGACACCTCGCGCAACGGTCATAACGAATGCCAATCGCCATAACAAAAACAACGAGTCAGACCTAGCACTGCGAACACCGTCTCACATCAATATGATGGCAAGCGCATGCGGGAGGGCTGCAAAAGTCTTGGCAGGACGGCAGAGCTGTGCGCGTCCCGGTCTTGTATCAGTTGCCCGATGGAAGCTTTGCAGTGCCCGATGATGGCGCCGAAAGCTCGGCAATAGTGGTTGTCAGGCGCCTGATAGCGTCCTGATCTTCCTTGCCCAGCACCCGGTAATTGCCGAGGATCTTTTCTTCGATGAGACTGAGGTTGTCAATCGGCACTGGCGTTCGCGTCCCCGTTAACACATAGAGTACGTCAACACCTTTGGCCGCAACCGCAGCCAGATAATCGGCCTTCGGCGCGCGATCACCATTTTCGTACTTCCCTTGGGCGTTGGCCTCGACCCCTCCTATCTCACCAAATGTACGCTGAGACATCCTCAGGCGCTCTCTTTCCTTTCTCAACCGGCAACCGATTCCACTCATTTGAACCTATGATCCTGTTGTAGCCATCCTAACGAATGTTAGAATCCCGCGGAATTGAATAGATTTGAACGGTTTTGAACTATGCCCGGAATACGCACCGCCGCACAAGCCAGGGCCTGGCTGGATCAACAGGGCAAATCTGTTCAGGAGTTCGCTCGTGAAAACAGCATTGATCCAGCGACCACTTACCAGGTACTGGCAGGACGCAAGAAAGGAAGGCGCGGTGAAGCGCATAAGGTAGCTGTACTGCTGGGCATGAAGATCGGGACGATCCCCGACACGGAAGCCCTGCATGAACAAGCACGTGAAGAATAGCCATTATTGGCTGGCGACAACGCATCCCGGACAAAACGCCAAAGCCGTTGCCTGATGATTAAGGTATACAGGGTTGCGAGTAAAATAGCCCGCCCGGATGCCACATGCCATCAACCGTTGAGCGGTTCGCTGTCGCTACAGAGAATCCACCTGCCTGCCTTCGCAGAAATCGATAATCCCGCTGATTGAATTTTCCAATTGAAGGCGCCTGCTTTCCTGAAGTAAGCTTGCGCTCAATCTATGGAGACCCACCATGCTGCAATCCACTTCACCGCTACTCGACGTTGCTACCGGCATTGCTTGCCGTGCGCGCGCCGTGGCTGTGCAAGCGGCCTCGGTGAGCGCATCCGTTGATTCTTATTATGGGTATTGGTTTAGCCACTGGCGCGCCTGATACCCATCCGGCGCCCATGTTAAGGGGACGCCAACCAGAGAATTCTCTAACCCCCGGTCGGCTTCCCGACCGGGGGTTTTGTTTTTTCAGGGCCACGTATTTCAACGGTCTGTTCCAGAACAGCCGTAAACAATCAATCTGCATTGCATCGAGGATCACGACATGAACTACGCCACTTATTACCGCAACGACATCGATTTTGCCTGGCGATTTAGCCACCTCCGTTCGGGACAGCCTGCCGCCTCCGTTCGGTCACTGCCAGGTGGCAAGCACATACCTCCGGTTCTAGAAAGCCTTTGTCGAACACCCCAGTAGGGTCTGCGCGGGAGCGTCCCGCCAGCCCAGGAAGCCAGAACATGAACTCGTCCGTTGCCGTAACCCCGTCCGACCTGTCCAGCCACGCCGTCAAGCTGGCAGACAACAGCCCCGCCTCGAAACGCCTGCCAGGTACTCTGGAATTGAAGATGCGTCTGCCCCTCGGCGCAGCGCTCACCGAACAGGTTGCCGCCCATCGCCGCGCCGTACGCGCCATCCTTGAAGGTCAAGACTCGCGACTGCTGGTCATCGTCGGCCCCTGCTCGATCCACGACCCTCGATCCGCCCTTGAATACGCTGAGCGACTGGCTGGTCTTGCTGCGCAAGTCAGTGATCAGATGCTGCTGGTAATGCGCGCTTACGTCGAAAAACCGCGCACGACGGTGGGCTGGAAAGGCCTGGCTTACGATCCGCGCCTTGACGGCAGCGACGACATGGCCGAGGGCCTGACGCTGTCGCGGCAATTGATGCTGGAGATGCTGGGCCTGGGCCTGCCGATCGCCACCGAGATACTGCAACCCATGGCGGCGGGCTACTTCGACGATCTGCTCAGTTGGGTCGCGATTGGCGCTCGCACCACCGAATCGCAGATCCATAGGGAAATGGCCAGCGGCCTGCCCATGGCTGTCGGGTTCAAGAACGGTACTGATGGCGGCGTGACGGTGGCCAGCGACGCGATGCGTTCGGCTGCGCATCCACATCGCCACTTTGGCATGGACCGTCATGGCCACCCGGCGATTATCGAGACACAAGGCAATCCGGATACGCACATCGTGCTGCGCGGCGGTCACGGCGGCCCCAATTACGATCACCAGAGTGTGGCCAAGGTACAGGCGAGCCTGAGCAAGAATAATGTCGCGTCGCGAATCATGGTCGATTGCAGCCACGCCAACAGTGGCAAGGACCCGCTGCGTCAGCCAGGCGTGTTCGAGGACGTGCTGGAACAGCGCTTGTCAGGCAACACCTCGCTGATCGGCATGATGATCGAGAGCCACCTGTTCGACGGCTGCCAGGCAGTGGGCGGAACGCTGCAGTACGGCGTTTCGGTCACCGATGGCTGCCTTGGCTGGGAAGGCACCGAACGCCTGCTGCGTCGTGCGGTTGACCGTCTGCGTTACAGATAAACAGAGCGAAGGAACTTTGTCGGGAAATACCGCACTGAATCCGGTAGGCTGTTTCTTTTTTTTCACAGGAGATTATTCCCCATGGCTAAAGCCACTGCCCGTCACATCCTTGTTTCGAGCGAAGACAAATGCAACGAACTCAAGACGCAGATCGAAGGCGGCGCTGATTTCGCTGAAATCGCCAAGGCCAATTCCAGCTGCCCATCGAGCCGTCAAGGCGGTGACCTGGGTTCGTTCGGTCCAGGCCAGATGGTCAAGGAATTCGACACCGTCGTGTTCAGTGCTCCGGTGAACACCGTTCAGGGTCCGGTAAAGACTCAGTTCGGCTATCACCTGCTGGAAGTGACCAGCCGCCAGGACTGATCCTGCCGCGCCGCATGCCAGACGGCTCATCTTCGGATGGGCCGTTTTTGTATGTGGCCGTTTCAACGACACAGTCGCCCAGCCTGCGCGCAGTGGCTTGGCGAAGCGCTCATTTGTCTGTAGAAGATAGCGCGATGCAGAGGCATGAGCTCTGTCATGATTGTTGTCACCGCTGTACAGCCAGTCGCCTTTAACCCTGACATTCGCTTGCGAACGTCAGTCAGGATTCGAGTCATGCGTTTTGTTTTTTCATCGTTGCTCGCCTTGACGCTGACCTTCGTTGGCGCTGCCCAATCGCTGTCCGCAGCCCCGCAACACGCTCTGACCGTTTACGGCGAAGCGCCACGCTATCCCGCCGACTTCAAGCACTTCGATTACGTGAACCCGGACGCGCCCAAAGGCGGCAGCATGCGGCGCTCGGCCATCGAAATCGGCCAGTTCGATCACCTGATGCCGTTCACCGACAAGGGCATGGGCGTTTCGCAGATCAATGGCATGCTCTACTCCCCACTGGCCACGCGCTCGATGGATGAGCCCTACACCGTCTACGGGCTTGTCGCCGAGAAAATGGAGCGTGGCGCGGATGGCCTCTCCCTGCGCTTTTACCTGAACCCGAAGGCACGTTTCGCGGACGGTACGCCGATTACCGCCAGTGACGTGAAGTACACCTACGAGCTGCTGATGACGCAGGGCAACCTGCAATACCGGACCCAGTTTGAAGCGGTCAAGGACGTGGAGGTCGAATCGCCTTTGCAGGTCCGCTTCGACTTCAAGCAGAGCGATAACCGCACCCTGCCCCTCGACCTGGCTTCGTTGCCGGTATTCCCCGAGCACTGGTGGAAAACCCGTGACTTTGCCAGCGGTGCCGGCTTTGAGATTCCGCCGGGCAGCGGGCCCTATCGGATCAGCCATGTGGACCCGGGCCGCACCGTCACCTTCGAGCGCGATCCGGACTGGTGGGGCAAGGACCTGCCGGTCAGCAAAGGCCTGTACAACTTCGACAAATTCGGCATCGAGTACTTCGGCGACATCGATGTCGCACGTACGGTGCTCAAGGGCGGCGCCTACGACTACAACCGCGAGTTTTCGGCCACCGGCTATTCAATCCGCTATGACGGCCCGGCCCTCAGCGACGGACGCCTGCAGAAAGCCCAACTGGCCAGGGGCGCGGTGCAAAGCTCGCAGGGTTTCGTCTTCAACCTGAGCCGCCCCATGTTTCAGGACCGCCGCGTGCGCCAGGCGCTGTCGCTGCTCTGGGACTTTGAATGGACCAACCGGCAGATGATGCGCAACATGTACATCCGCCAGAACAGCTTCTTCTCCAACTCGGAGCTGGCCGCCAGCGAACTGCCCACGCCTGCCGAACTGAAAATCCTCGAGCCACTGCGCGGCAAAGTCCCCGATCAGGTGTTCGACAGCGTGTTCGAGACGCCCAAAACCGATGGCACAGGCTTCATTCGCGACAAGCAGCTGCAAGCGCTGGCCCTCATGAAGGAAGCTGGCTGGACGCCAAAGGGCGATGAATTGGTGAATGCCCAGGGCGAACCGTTCAGCTTCACCTTTCTCAATGCACAAACAGGTTTCGAGCGAATGCTGCTGCCCTATAAACGCACCCTGGCGCAGATCGGTATCCACTTCGACATTCGCCGCATCGATGCCGCGCAATACCTTAACCGCGTCATGGCGCGCGATTACGACATGATTGTCACCGGCTACCCGGTCTCGACATCGCCCGGTGCCGAGCTGTACAGCAGTTTCGGCTCCAAGGTGGCGATGGACCCTGGCTCGAGCAATTACATGGCGCTGCAAGACCCCGCCGTCGATGCGCTGATTGCCGGCCTGCTCAAGGCCGACAACAAGCAGACCATGACCGACTACGCCCATTGCCTGGACCGGGTACTGCAGTGGAACTACTACTGGATTCCCAACTATTATCCGCCAGGCTCTTCAACCGTCTGGTGGAATCGTTTCGGCATCCCGAAAATTCAGGCCAGCAACAATGAGGCCATCGAAACATGGTGGGAAATCAGCCCGACACCGCTGACCAATGAGCAATTCGCTGAAAAACGCGGCGCGTCAGCCATCGTTTCGGAGATGCAGTGAATGCTCGGTTATATTCTGCGGCGCCTGCTGCTGATCATCCCTACCCTGCTGTGCATTCTGCTGGTCAACTTTTTCATCGTGCAGGCCGCACCCGGCGGGCCTGTCGAACAGGCCATCGCTCGCCTGCAAGGGATCGGCGGTGCCACCGTGGGCGCAGGTGCCAGCGAGTCCGCCGGGGCCGGTCACTCCAAGGCGTCGCGGGGGCTGGACCCGGCACTGATCAAGCAGATCGAACGCCAATACGGTTTCGACAAACCGCTGCATGAACGTCTCTGGCTGATGCTGAAAAATTACGCCCGACTGGATTTCGGCAGCAGCTTCTTTCGCGGCGCAACGGTGACCGACTTGATTCTGCAGAAAATGCCGGTGTCGATATCGCTGGGGCTCTGGGCGACATTGCTGACCTACCTGGTGTCGATCCCGCTGGGGATTCGCAAAGCGGTCAAACACGGCAGCCAGTTCGATATCTGGAGCAGCACCGCCATCATCATCGGTTACGCTATGCCAGCCTTTCTGTTCGCCATGCTGCTGGTGGTGGTGTTCTGTGGCGGCACGTCGCTGAACTGGTTTCCGGTACGCGGACTTGTTTCGGACAATTTCGAGCAACTGACCACGATCGGCAAGATCGCTGACTATTTCTGGCACCTGGCGCTGCCGGTCTCGGCGCTGGTCATTGGGGGTTTTGCCACGTTGACCCTGCTGACCAAGCATTCCTTTCTCAACGAAATCACCCGCCAGTACGTGACCACGGCCCGCGCCAAGGGCATGAGCGAGCGACGGGTGCTGTATGGCCATGTGTTTCGCAATGCCATGTTGCTGGTGGTATCGGGCATTCCGCAGGCGTTCATCAGCGTGTTCTTTGCCGGTTCGCTGCTGATCGAGGTGATCTTCTCGCTGGATGGCCTGGGCCGCATGAGCTATGAAGCCGCTGTGTCGCGGGACTATCCGGTGGTGTTCGGCTCGCTGTTCATCTTCACCGTGTTCGGCCTGTTGATAAAACTGATCGGCGATATCTGCTACACACTGGTCGACCCCAGAATCGACTTCAGCGCGAGGAATGCATGATGCGCAGCCTTTCGCCGCTGGCCCGTCGTCGCCTGGAGCGCTTTCGCAGCAATCGCCGCGGCTGGTGGTCGCTGTGGCTGTTCTGCGGACTGTTTGCCCTGACCCTGGGTGGCGAACTGATCGCCAATGACAAGCCGCTGCTGGTCAGCTATCAGCACTCACTCTATTTCCCGGTGTTCAAGCGTTATACCGAGCAGCAATTCGGCGGCGAGCTGCCCTTCCAGCCCGATTACCGCAGCGACTACGTGCGCACGCTGATCAGCAAAGGTGACGGCTGGATGCTGTTCCCGCCCATCCCGTTCAGTGACGACACGCCCAACTATGACCTGAAAACCCCAGCACCCAGCCCGCCGTCTGCAGAAAACTGGCTCGGCACCGATGACCAGGCTCGCGACGTCATGGCGCGGGTGATCTTCGGCGCCCGGGTGTCGATCCTGTTTGCGCTGGCACTGACCTTTATCAACGCGTTGATCGGCATCAGCGCCGGGGCGTTGCAGGGCTATTACGGCGGCTGGGTCGACCTGTTCGGTCAGCGTCTGCTGGAGGTCTGGTCGGGTCTGCCAGTGCTGTACCTGCTGATCATCCTGTCAGGCTTCGTCGAACCCGATTTCTGGTGGCTGCTGGGCATCATGGCGCTGTTCTCCTGGCTGACCCTGGTCGACGTGGTGCGCGCCGAGTTTCTGCGCGGCCGCAACCTCGAGTACGTCAAGGCCGCTCGCGCGCTCGGTCTGGGGGATCGCAAGGTGATCATGCGCCACATCCTGCCCAACGCGATGAATGCGACGCTGAGCTATCTGCCGTTCATTCTTACCGGTGCCATCTCGACCCTCACCGCGCTGGATTTTCTGGGCTTCGGCATGCCTGCCGGCAGCGCGTCGCTGGGCGAACTGATCGCCCAGGGCAAGCAGAACCTGCAGGCGCCCTGGCTGGGGCTGACGGCGTTCTTTGCCCTCGCGTTGATCCTGACGCTGCTGGTATTCATAGGCGAGGCGCTGCGTGACGCCTTCGACCCGAGGTCCTGACATGTCGGAAAACCTGATCGAAATCCGCGACCTGAGCGTCGCCTTCAACGGGCAGAAAGTGGTCAGCAACCTGAGCCTGGATGTGCACCGTGGCGAGTGTCTGGCACTGGTTGGCGAATCCGGTTCCGGCAAGTCCGTCACCGCCCATTCGATCCTGCAATTGCTGCCCCGCAGCGGCACCCTGACCACAGGCAGCATCACCTACCGGGGTCAACAACTGGTGGGTGCCGACGACCGCACCCTTCGCGAGCTGCGTGGCAACCGGATTGCCATGATTTTCCAGGAACCGATGACCTCGCTGAACCCGCTGCACAGCGTAGCCAGGCAAATCGGCGAGACATTGTTGCTGCATCGCGGCATCAGTGGTCGTGAAGCGCAGAAACGCATTGTCGAGCTGCTGGAGCTGGTAGGCATTCAACAGCCGGAGAAACGCCTGAAAGCCTATCCGCACGAGCTGTCCGGGGGCCAGCGCCAGCGGGTGATGATTGCCATGGCACTGGCCTGCGAACCGGAGCTGCTGATTGCCGACGAGCCGACCACTGCGCTGGACGTCACGGTGCAACGCAAGATCCTCCTGCTGCTCAAGGAGCTGCAGCAGCGCCTGAACATGTCGCTGTTGTTGATCAGCCATGACCTGAATCTGGTGCACAGCGTCGCGCAGCGCGTCTGCGTAATGCGCGCCGGCGAAATCGTCGAGCAGTCCGATTGCAAGTCGCTGTTCAAATCACCTCAGCACCCTTACAGCCGCCTGCTGCTGGACGCCGAACCTGCCGGCGAGCCGCTGCCACGCGACACCCGGGAAACGGTGCTGCAAGTCGACAATCTGAAGGTCTGGTTTTCCCTGACCGGTGGCATCCTGCGGCGGCACAAGGAATACCTCAAGGCGGTGGATGACATCAGCCTGAGCATCGAGCGCGGCAAAACCCTCGGCATCGTCGGTGAGTCGGGTTCCGGCAAGTCGACACTGGGCCAGGCGATCCTGCGTCTGCTGGAGTCGCGCGGCAGCATCCGCTTTCGCGGGCAGGCGCTGGACGGTCTGAGTCAGAAACAGATGCGCCCGTGGCGTAAAGAGATGCAAGTGGTCTTTCAGGACCCTTACGGCAGCCTCAGCCCGCGCATGTCAGTGGCGCAGATCATCAGTGAAGGACTGGAGGTGCACAGCCAGTACAACCCGGCGAAATGCGATGCAGAGGTCATTCGGGCCCTGGAAGAAGTCGGCATCGACCCGCAGAGCCGGCACCGCTACCCCCATGAATTTTCCGGTGGTCAGCGTCAGCGCATCGCCATTGCCCGGGCGCTGGTGCTGAAACCCGCATTGATTCTGCTCGATGAGCCGACATCGGCGCTGGACCGCACCGTGCAGAAACAGGTCGTGGCACTGTTGCGCGAACTCCAGGAAAAGCATGGCCTGACGTACCTGTTCATCAGCCATGACCTGGCAGTGGTCAAAGCCCTCGCCCACGACGTGATCGTGGTCAAGGATGGCAAAGTCGTCGAGCGTGGCGCCAGTCATGATGTCTTCGAGGCGCCGCAACATCCCTACACGCAGGAATTGCTGGCGGCCGCGCATCCTGAATGATCTGCCCCACAACGAAGCTTCTGCCCGGAAGGCGTAGGCGCGTCTCCGATTTACGCCTGCGGACCCGGCTCGTCATCATCGACCAGCCCCCACTCGGCGGTGCTTGCCGTGCTGCTGCCGGTCGGGGCCGGCGGCGGTGTGGTCAGGGTCCCGGCGCCGCCTTCACTGTGCAGTTTGAGGCGCAGGCGCACGTTGTTTTGCGAGTCGGCGTTCTTGAGGGCCTCTTCTTCGCTGATCGCACCTTCGACGGCCAGATTGAATAGCGCCGTGTCGAACGTCTGCATACCGAGGCTGCCGGACTTCTCCATGATGCCCTTGAGTTCGGTCAGTTCATTGCGCTGAATCAGGTCGCGAATGGTCGGCGTGCCCATCATCACTTCCACCGCCGCACGACGCTTGCCATCCGGGGTTCTGACCAGTCGCTGAGAGACGAATGCCTTGAGGTTGTTGCCCAGGTCATGCAGCAACTGCGCGCGACGCTCTTCCGGGAAGAAATTGATGATCCGGTCCAGCGCCTGATTGGCGTTGTTGGCGTGCAGTGTCGAGATCGCCAGGTGGCCGGTGTCGGCAAACGCCAGCGCATGCTCCATGGTCTCGCGATCACGAATCTCGCCGATCAGAATCACATCCGGCGCCTGGCGCAGGGTGTTCTTCAGTGCCGCATGGAAGCTGCGGGTATCGACCCCGACTTCGCGCTGGTTGACGATCGATTTCTTGTGGCGATGGATGAACTCGACCGGGTCTTCAATGGTGATGATATGGCCACTGGCGTTGCGGTTACGGTAGTCGATCAGCGCCGCCAGCGAGGTCGATTTGCCCGAACCGGTGGCCCCGACAAACAGCACCAGACCGCGCTTTTCCATTATCACGTCGAGCAGCACGGGCGGCAGGAACAGGTCTTCGAAACGCGGGATGTCCAGCTTGATATTCCGCGCGACGATGGACACCTCGTTGCGCTGCATGAAGATATTGATCCGGAACCGGCCGATGCCCGCCATCGAAACGGCGAGGTTCATCTCCAGTTCGCGCTGAAACTCGAGCTTCTGCTCCTCGTCCATCAGCCCTTGGGCAATGACTGCGACCTCCCCCGGCTTGAAGGTTTCGCTGCCCAGCGGCTTGAGCACACCGTTGAACTTGGCGCACGGTGGCGCTCCGGTGGAGAGGTACAGGTCCGATCCGTCCTGACTGGCCAGAATCTTCAACAGCGCCGGGAAATCCATAATCAATACCGTACAAAATGAAGTAAAAAGACCACGGCCGTCAGGACGGCACGCGTGACGCGCGGGCGTCGCTCAGCAAGAGCAGGCATAATGGCAGCCTTTTGCAGCAGGTGATATTGCGACATGAAAGCCCAAGCCCGCCATATTCTGGTGAAGACCGCCGAAGAGGCCGAACAGCTCAAGCTGCGCATTGCCAAGGGTGAGGCATTTGACGTGCTGGCTAAAAAGCATTCTAGCTGCCCGTCCGGCAAACGTGGCGGCGATCTGGGCGAAGTCAGGCCTGGGCAAATGGTCGGCGCCATCGATCAGGTGATCTTCAAAAAGCCGCTACGCGTTGTGCATGGGCCGATCAAGAGCAAATTCGGCTATCACCTGGTGCAGGTGTTCTATCGCGACTGAAGCACAGGTCAAAAGCTGAAAAACCCCGAACCGAGCGCGGTTCGAGGTTTTTCGGGCATTGACCAGCGCGGCAATCAGTTCGGCGAAATGGCGCCGTCTACCAGCACTTGAGCTTCTGCCACCAGACGCTTGAGGTGATCTTCGCTGATAAAGCTCTCGGCGTAGATCTTGTAGATGTCCTCGGTGCCTGACGGGCGCGCGGCAAACCAGCCATTTTCGGTCATGACCTTCACGCCACCAAACGCCTGATCGTTGCCCGGTGCATTGCTCAGCACCTGCTGAATAGGCTCACCCGCCAGCTCAGTGGAAGTCACCTGCTCCGGCGACAGCTTGCTCAGCAGTGCCTTCTGTTGCGGGTTGGCCTTGGCATCGACGCGGGTCGAGAACGGCTCGCCCAGCTGTTCGGTCATGGTCTTGTAGATCTGGCTTGGATCGCGACCGGTGCGCGCGGTCATTTCCGCAGCCAGCAAGGCCGGAATCAGACCATCCTTGTCGGTGGTCCAGACCGTACCGTCGCGGCGCAGGAACGAGGCGCCGGCACTTTCTTCACCGCCAAAACCCAGCGAGCCTTCAAACAGGCCTTGTGCGAAATACTTGAAGCCGACCGGCACTTCGTACAGGCGACGGCCCAGGCGCTTGGCCACACGATCAATCATGCCGCTGCTGACCACGGTCTTGCCGACCGCTGCATCGGCACGCCACTCAGGACGGTTCTGAAACAGATAGTCGATAGACACGGCGAGGTAGCTGTTGGGCGTCATCAGTCCGCCAGTTGGGGTCACAATGCCATGACGGTCGTGATCCGGATCGCAGGCAAATGCAACCTGATAGCGGTCCTTAAGACCGATCAGGCTTTGCATGGCGTGGCTGGAGGACGGGTCCATGCGAATCTGGCCATCCCAGTCGACGGTCATGAAGCGGAACGTAGGGTCGACAAATTTATTGACCACATCCAGATTCAGGCCGTAATGCTCGCCAATCGCCGACCAGTAATTCACTCCGGCGCCGCCCAGCGGGTCGACACCAAGACGCAGGCCCGAGTTGCGGATGGCGTCCATGTCGATCACGTTTTTCAGGTCGGCCACGTAGGTGTTGAGGTAATCATGGCGGTGCGTGGTATCGGCACGCAGCGCTTTTTCATGGCTGATGCGTAAAACGCCAGTGACTTTCTCGGCCAGCAGTTCGTTGGCCTTGTTCTCGATCCACTTGGTGACATCACTGTCGGCCGGGCCGCCATTGGGCGGGTTGTACTTGAAGCCACCGCTTTGCGGCGGGTTGTGCGACGGCGTAATGACGATGCCGTCCGCCAGCCCGGAAGTACGACCGCGGTTGTAGCAGATGATCGCGTGGGAAACCGCAGGCGTCGGGGTGTATTCGTCACCTTGCGAAATCATCACCTGCACGCCATTGGCGGCCAGCACTTCAAGCGCGGTGGCCGCGGCCGGGGTCGACAGCGCGTGGGTATCGGCCCCCAGAAACAAGGGGCCGTCGATGCCGTTGGCCTTGCGGTACAGGCAGATCGCCTGACTGATAGCCAGCACGTGCCATTCGTTGAAACCCAGGTCAAACGATGTGCCACGATGCCCGGAAGTACCGAACGCAACACGTTGAGTGGGCACCGATGCATCGGGCTGGCCGGTGTAGTAAGCCGTGACCAGTCTCGGAATATCGACCAGTAACTGCGCAGGTGCCAGCTTGCCGGCGAAAGGACTGAGACTCATACAACCTCCACGAAGAAATGAAATACGGAGAAAAAATAAAGACTTGCTGCAGCTGCCAAGATGATCGATGCCGCAGTTTACTGGCAGTTCGACAGCGCTGCTTGAGTATTGATCCCCTGCATTTGCCTCTGTTTCAGCTCAATGGCCAAAACGGCAACCGAACTCAGGCCATCGACGTTTCGGGCCGCCACCACGCTGGAAACAGCTGCTTCACCTTGTGCTCGGCAAAACGGTCATCGATGAGCATGACCACACCGCTGTCACTTTGGCTGCGAATAACCCGTCCGGCTGCCTGTATCACCTTCTGCACGCCAGGGTAAAGGTAGGTGTAGTCGTAACCGGCACCGAACAGCGCGGCCATACGCTGCTTGAACTGTTCGTTGACCGGATTGAGCTGAGGCAGGCCCAGGGTGGCGATGAACGCACCGATCAGGCGTGCGCCCGGCAAGTCGATGCCTTCACCGAACGCGCCGCCCAGCACGGCAAAACCGATGCCCTGACTGCTCAGGGTGAACCGGTCGAGAAAGGCGTGGCGCTCACTCTCGCCCATCCCCCGCGCCTGCTGCCAAAGGCTGATGTGCGGGTGAGTGCGCGCCATCAGCTCGGCGACCTGCTGCAGGTAATCGAAACTGCTGAAAAAAGCCAGGTAATTGCCCGGCCGCGTGTCGAACTGCTCGGCCATCAGTTCGACAATCGGCGCCAGCGAAGCCTGACGATGGGTAAAGCGCGTGGAAATGCGACTGACGATCCGCACGTCGAGCTGATCGTGATGAAACGGCGATTCCACGTCGATCCATGCCGTGTTGACCGGCAACCCCAGCAGGTCCGCGTAATAGTGGCGCGGGTTGAGCGTTGCGGAAAACAGTACCGTGCTGCGCGCAGCGGTCAGGCGCGGGCGGATGAAACGCGCGGGAACGACGTTGCGCAGGCTGAGGCGCGACAGAATGCGCTTGCCGCCCGCCTCGCGCCGGGTGATGTCGAAAATGAAATGCTCATCGAACAGCTCGGCGATGCGCGCAAAACCGATGGCTTCCAGGTAGAACCCCTGCAACGTGCCATCCACGGCCTGCGGGTGCTCGTTGAAATGATCACCGATGGTCGAAATGCACTGGTTGAGGCTGCCGATGAATTTTTCCGGTGCTGCCGAATAAGCCTGATAGGCGCCGGGCTGTACTTTGTGCAGCGCATTCCATTGGCGATCCAGACGCTGCAAGGCTTTTTTCACAGGTTCCGGCGCTGTCTGAATCAAGGCTTTCAGCTGGCTCTGGTCAAGGCTGGCGCTGTACATCTGGCGCGCCCGCTCGACCATGTTGTGGGCTTCATCGACCAGCACCGCAACGCGCCACTGATTGAGCTGACCGAGGCCGAACAGCAGCGCGCTCAGGTCGAAGTAATAGTTGTAGTCCGCGATGACCACGTCAGCCCAGCGCGCCAGCTCCTGGCTCAAGTAATACGGACAGACCTGATGCTGCAAGGCGACATCGCGTACGCCCGCCTGATTCAGCCACGGCGAGGTCAGCGCCGCCGAGCGAGCGGCTGGCAGACGATCATAAAAGCCGCTGGCCAGCGGACAGGAATCACCGTTACAGGCCTTGTCCGGATGCTCACAGGCCTTGTCGCGCGCCACCAGTTCAAGAACCCGCAGCTTCAGCTCCGGCGCGCTGTGATTGATGACTTCCAGCGCATCCAGTGCCAGTCGACGCCCCGGCGTCTTGGCGGTGAGAAAGAAAATCTTGTCGAGCTTCTGGCCGGGCGCGGCCTTGAGCAGCGGAAATAGCGTGCCCACCGTCTTGCCGATACCGGTTGGCGCCTGAGCCATCAGGCAACAGCCGGTACTGACGGCCTTGTACACCGACTCGGCCAGCACCCGCTGCCCGGTGCGGAAAGACGCGTGGGGAAATTTCAGGCTGCCCAGTGTCGTGTGCAGCGCCTGCGTATGCGCCAGCTCCTGCTGCGCCCAGCCGAGGAAAATCGAGCACTGTCGTTCGAAAAACGCTTGCAGTGTGGCCGCACTGAACGGCTCGCGAATCAGGGTTTCCTGCTCGCTGACAATGTTGAAATACACCAGCGCCAGCGTCACGCTCTCAAGCTGCAGGCGCTGGCAAAGCAGCCAGCCGTAGACCTTCACCTGCGCCCAGTGCAACTGACGGTGGTTGGCCGGCATCGCGTCGAGTTCACCGCGATAGGTCTTCACCTCTTCCAGCTGATTGCGACTGGCGTCGTAGCCGTCCGCCCTGCCCCTTACCGTCAGCTCGCGATAATCGCCACTCAACGACAACTCGGCCTGGTAATCGGCGCCGCGCCGCGTGGCGACCGTGCGATGCCCGGCAATGCCTTCCTGAGCCGTGGGTGACGGCGTAAAGCGCAAGTCGAGGTCGCCCACCTTGGCGGTGAACTCACACAACGCGCGCACGGCCACGACATAACGCGCAGGCAGCTCGCTGGCGAGGACAGGCTCGGGATCAGGGTTTACAGGGGCATTCGGGGTCACTGCACTGGGGAGCCGTTGGTTGTGAATACTGGACAGGCGTCCAGTTAACAACCTTGAACCACGTCTGGCAAACACAAATGGATCGACGGCCTGCGACGGCGACGTCTATGGCAGACGAGCCTGGCTCAATGCCTCTCCCAACGCACCCAGCAGCCTGGCGGGTTCACGGGTCCAGTCAGTGGCATAACTGATCCACAGATGTTGCGAGTAGCGGTTCTGCACAGTGAACAGTTCACCGGGGCTGACGACAATCGACCGGGCCAGCAACGCAATGAAGACCTGGCGCAGGTCCACGGGGTATGCACTCTCGGCCCATATGCCGCAGCCGCCCTCGGGCAACTGATAACGCAGCGCCCCGCCGGTGTGTTCATCCAATTGCCGGGTCATCGCCTGCATGCGCCCGGCCAGCGTCTCTCGCAACGCCAGCAGTTGCCTGTCCAGACGCCCGCTGCTGCATAACCTGGCGATGGCCCTTTGCCGAAGCGGCGGCAGTTCGAATGCTCGCAGGCAGAAATACTGCTGCCATCGCGTATCCAGGCTCCTGCACAGCAGGTAAGCATAGGGCGCTTCAGGCCCGAGGCTCTTCTCGAATCCGCCGATGATCACCAGCCGCTGCGGGTCGATCCAGTGGCGCAGCGGAACCTGCCCGGCAGCAAACTGCAGCTCGGCGTGACTGTCGTTTTCCAGCACCCAGACCTGATGACGATTGAGCACTTCGGCGACTGCCTGGCTGTTGCCCTGAGCACGCACGCTGCCTCGCACCGGGTTCAGCAACGAGGGCAACACGGCGAGGCCGATGTCATAGCCGCGCAGCAGGCCGTCGATCCGGGCCGCATCAAGGCAGCCGGTCTCGTCCAGCGGCAGTTCGATAATCCGGATATCGAATGATTGCAGCAGGCGCAGCAACCCCCAGGCACAGGGCGATTCCACCAGTACCGTGCCGCCGCGCAGGCCCAGCGTGCCGAGCACCGCCTTGAATGCGCCATGAAAGTCAGCGGCGACATAGACATTGTCAGCGTGCCAGCAATGCGCTGCATCGCGGGTGTAACGGGCGGCAATTGCCGTGCGAAGTTCCGGCTCACCGAATGGCTGAAAAACCGGGTCCCGCTGACGCGGGTAATGCCTGCTCAGCTCGCGTTCCATTGCTGGCAGCGGACTGTCCTGGACGTGCAAAAGCGCCGGCTCATCGCAGCCCAGCAACGCCATGCCGGGGCGCCGGGCGTTGTCGTACAGGGCCTGCAAAAGATCGCCGTCTGCGTCCGGCACTACGTGACCCTGCGCACTCAAGCTGCGCGCTACCGAGTAATAACCCGATTTGGGCAGCGAATAGACGCGCCCTTCCTTTTCCAGCAGCGAGTAGGCGCTTTGCACCGTCGATATCGATACGTTCAGTCGCTGGGCCAGCTGTCGCAATGACGGCATTTTCAGCGCCGGCTCGCCCTGCTGCTGGTCAACCAGACGCACCAGGTAGCGGTAGACCGCCTGATAGGCGAAATCCGTGTTGTTTTTCATGCAGGTACCCGCCGCTCAACCAGAACAGGCTTCAGAACATCGCTGCATGACCGACGCCGTTTGCAGGCAGCAGCCATGCCTGGCGACCGGATCAGCGTCCCGAGAGCATCTCGGCCACTGCCTGCCCCGTCGCAGGGTCGACGGTCATGATCCGGCGCTTGTCGGGGTCGGCAGCGCGGATTCGGGCGATGATTGACTGCGGGTCGTCGAAGTTCACCCGCTGCTTGCCATAGAGACTTTGCAATGACTTGAGGCTCAAACCGCTGATATCCACCAGCCACTGCATGACTTGGTCCGGCGCCGTCGAACCCGACAGCGCCTTGTGCAGATCCGGCAGCGCCACCAGCATCCCGGGGTGGCAACTGCGCAGAAACGACTCCAGGCCATGGCCATGATCCACGAACGGCGAAAACAGCATGCACACCAGCTGAGTCTCGTTCAGGCCGAAGCCCTCCTGAGCGAAGCTCGACGCCAGCTCGCGGCGCGCCTCGATGCGTGCCCGACCGGCATAAGCGCTGAGTGTCTGGTCGATCAATCGTGGCGGCATCTGCTTTCTGCGCATCAGTGACGTCGCCAGCTCAAGGTATTCGGCGATCCCGTCGGCATAAGTACGCGCTTGCAGGTACTGCGCCGTCAGGCCGCGCATGTGGGCCATCAACAAAGGGTTGGCGCAATCCGATTCACTGAAGCTGAACGACAGATCATCAAAGCGGAAATCGAGGAATTCGGTCAGCAGGTTCCAGTGCTCGTCCGCCTTGCAACTGACCAGATCGGCAATGGTGATGAACGCCGGCGAACTGCTTTTTTCAGGCAGCACCATGGCTCGGCTTGCCGGCGGGCTGTCATCGCCCTCGCCGTACAGCTCGTGATAGTAAGCCTGGCCAATCGTATCGATGACCTTGAGCACGCTGGCCAGCGTCTGCTTGCCCCAACTGCCCGAGTATTGCCCGGTACGCTGGGCCAGACGCATGATCCAGGTCGCGTACTGACGCTGCTCTCTGCGCGAGTCGCCACTGACCACCGCATCAACCCCACTGCCCCAGCTCAGGGCGCGCCCCAGAAACTCCGCCAGCCCGAGGTAACAGGTATTGCAAAACGTGGTGCGGGCGTCGCCTGCGGACAGGTGGCCACCCAGCAGCATGTCCAGACGATTCTGCTCACGCCCCGCGCTGGAAAAAGGCAGGTCCGGCTCGAAGGCCTGGGTGTACTGATTGTCGATCACCAGCATCTCGACACGTGGGTCGTCGTAGAGAAACAACGCTGAATAGGTGCGGTTGATGTTATCCATCACCGCAGGGGTCATGCCCGCGTGACGTCGATTGGCAACGCGCAGGTTGAACGTACCGGGCGAGCGGCAGGCAATACTCAACTGGGCAGCGCGCAGAAAGGCCAGCGTGTAGGCACTGTCCTTGCCACCACCGAACGCCACCAGCACCTTGAAGCCGGAAATCCGCTCGATGCCGCCGGCCGCAACAATCAGGCGCTGGATCAACAACTGCAGCGCGGTGCGCTCTGCACGCGAGAAGTACCCCAACAAGCGTTGCAGCACTTGCTGGTAGACATAATTCATTGCCTGCTCGTGAATAGAACTCATTGTGTGCCACCTGCCTGTCGCTCAAGACATGACACGGTGCAGACAGAACATTGAACATCAAGCTGACAACCAAACTTATAGTCGCGCATGACTCATTCCCTGAGTGGTAATTACCGACGCATTATCAGCATCTTTGAAACAATTACAATAGACAGTTTGACGTTGAAAAACAGTGCAGCCCCGGGCACACTTTCAACTGATTAAACACACTGTTTAATGTGTATCATTGAACGCAGGCGACAAACGATTTTTTTCAACTTAACAGCCTGCAACCCCAACAGCCAGGCCGCTCAGGCTTTACCACAAGCGGCCGAGCACCCGTCGCTGTTAATATTTCATTCTGCCTCGTAGGAAATGATATTTATAATGCCGCCTTCACTGACAGAGCTCATACACTCAAATAAACAATCCTGCCGGCCCTGTTGTCGATTTTATTTTTACCCTTCATTCAAGGTTATGCACTTCTCGGCAAACTGACAGGTGCGTCATTCGACGTCGTTTAATGCCTGGCGTCTCTTTTGCAATATGGAATGCAAAAAGCCTTCCGATCGGAAGGCTTTTCAATAACGAGCGCTGACCAGGAGGTGATGAATCAGACCGCCTCGACTTCCAGCACCGCACGCCCGCCAATCGGGCAGACATCCATGTAACGGTGCGCCTGCACTACCTGCTCGAACGGAAAGCTGCGCGTCTGCAACGGCGCCAATACCTTGTCGGCGGTCATCTGATTAATCTGCTGCAAGGCACGCTGCAGCGCTTCTTGATCCTGGGTAATGCCCAGCTCGGGCTTGCCGGTGAAATTGCCCAGGCAATGCACGTAGAACTGGATGTTCTTCTGGAACGCGGCACAGGCCGGGAACGGCGTCTGATTACCACCTTGCAGGCCATACAGCACCAGACTTCCACGCGGCGCAAGCACATCGCCCATGATCGACATCTGCGGACCGCCAAGGCCATCGAACACGGCATCGACACCACGGTTGTCGGTGTACTTGTTGATCGCCATCAACAAGTCCTGTTCTTCGGTGACCACCACTTTTTCAGCGCCCAGTGACAGCAGGTACTCACGAGCATCCTCGGTCTTGGTCGCGGCGATAACCCGAGCCCCCAGCGCCTTGCCCAACTGCACGAATGCAGGGCCGGAGCAGTGGCTGGCGTCGGTGACCAGTACGGTTTGACCGGACTTGATACGCGCCAGATCAACGTATGCAAAGTACGCCACCAGATACGGCGTGTAATGCACGCTGGCCTGGACCGGCGTCAGTACATCCGGGTAGCAGGTCAATGCCCGGCGCGGCATGACGATGGATTCGCCATAGACCGGGTGCTGATTGGCATCGGCCGCAGGAAAACTGGCGACCTTGTCGCCTACTTGCAGATCATCCACACCGTCGCCCAGCGCGGTAACCACGCCAGCCATCTCATAACCCAGACCGGCAGGCAGCCGGGCTTGGGTAGACGCGAGATTTTGCCGCCAAAGAACGTCGTACCAACTGACACCGATGGCCTGAACACGCACCTGTACCTCGCCGGTGACAGGCGACGCGACAGGATGCTCTTCGACTTTGAGCACCTCGGCCGGGCCAAACTGGTGAAAACGGATCGTGCGGGACATTTAGAACCTCGCCTGGTGAACCTTGATGCCACAAACTTTATCCGGGCATTGCCGGCAACACCATCGGTGGCTATTAATAGTCGACATGCCTGTCATCGATTGTGTCCTGTGCGCTGTACGGCGCAGCCAGACAGCGTCTGGGCGTCGATGCGCGTAATGGCCGCCATTGTTCGCATGTCGACGAAACATTGCAAGCCGTGTGGACATTCAGTAACCCCCACAGTAATTTTCGCTGCCCCCGACCCGCATTTGCTCGTACTATCGCACCCTGCTCACGTCCTCAACCGACAAATGGCCCGAGATATTCCGCATGAACCGCAACGACCTGCGTCGCGTCGACCTCAATTTGCTCATCGTTTTCGAGACCCTGATGCATGAGCGCAGCGTCACGCGTGCGGCGGAAAAGCTGTTTCTCGGTCAGCCGGCAATCAGCGCTGCGCTGTCACGGCTACGCGGCCTGTTCGATGATCCACTGTTCGTGCGCACTGGGCGCAGCATGGAGCCCACCGCCCGAGCGACGGAAATCTTCGCCCTGCTCTCCCCGGCACTCGACTCCATCTCGACAGCGGTCAGCCGCGCCTCGGAGTTCGACCCGGCGACCAGTACCTCGGTGTTCCGCATCGGCCTGTCCGATGACGTCGAGTTCGCGCTGCTGCCCACCCTGCTTAAGCGCTTGCGCTCCGAAGCGCCGGGCATTGTGCTGGTGGTCAGGCGAGTCAATTACATCCTC
Organism: Pseudomonas syringae pv. coryli str. NCPPB 4273; assembly: GCF_000972175.1. Classification (NCBI taxonomy): domain Bacteria; kingdom Pseudomonadati; phylum Pseudomonadota; class Gammaproteobacteria; order Pseudomonadales; family Pseudomonadaceae; genus Pseudomonas; species Pseudomonas syringae pv. coryli. The sequence goes on from NZ_AWQP01000004.1 coordinate 159,880, forward strand.
ATGCCGCCCCTGCTCGCCTCCGGGGAGATATCGGTCGGCGTCAGCTACACCCAGGACCTGCCCGCCAACGCCAAGCGCAAAGTCTTGCGCAGGAGCAAGCCGCAACTGCTGCGCGCCGACTCGATACCCGGCCCGTTGAGCCTCGACGACTTCTGCGCCCGCCCCCACGCACTGGTCTCCTTCGCCGGCGACCTGAGCGGCTTCATCGACGAACACCTCGAGAAACTCGACCGCAAACGCCACGTCGTCCTCGCCGTGCCCCAGTTCAACGGCCTGGCCACACTGCTCACCGGCACCGACATCATCGCCACCGTGCCCGATTACGCTGCGCAGGTCCTGACCGCAGCAGGAGGCGTGCGCTCTGAAGACCTGCCGATTGAAACCCGAACGTTCGAACTGCACATGGCCTGGCGCGGCGCGCAGGATAATGATCCGGGGGAGCGTTGGTTGAGGTCGCGGATTCAGATGTTTTTTGGGGATCCGGATAGTCTTTAGGGGGCGTTGGGCAGGCTGTTTAGCTGGTTATTTTTGGCTTTTCATAGGTCATGGAGATGCAGTACTGCGCACGACACCTGGTATCAAAAATACGACAGCTGCACGGCAGCTATTTCCGGGCAGGCGTTGTAAATACGGTATGCGATTTTGGTGTCCTGGCTCCAACCACAGATCAACTCAAATAGCATCGACAGTAGCGCTATTAGCTAAACTACTGCTCGAGGTAGATTAGCGTCAAAGTTATGTATCGCTCATTACGACCCGGCCAGCGATTCTCGGCACGACTAGCTCCCACTCTTGCGAACGATGATAAGCTCGAAACGACTCTTCACACCGGTCAGAACGCCGAACCAAAATAGCCGCCACTTCACACTCCTCAATATCAAGATCTAGGCTGAATGATTTTGCTGTACGGCCAATAACATAACCGTTGGCGTCCTGAATCAGATATCTATCTTCATGAGCTTTAAACGAAAGTATGTCGCCAGGTTCAAGCGCTGCCAATACCTTGTGTATTGATGCCGTAGGGTTCTGACGCCCAGCATAATCAAGATCAATGTCCTTCAAAGAGAGTTGTAGGTAACGCTTCTCCAGCTCCGCAAGGTATTCTCCTTGGAAGGTTCGCGCCATGACCTCTTCCGTAAGTTGGCTGCAGAAAGGATTGCCTTCTGGGTATTCACACAAGGTTAAAGTCTGCTCGGCGCGAGTCATGCCCACGTAGTAGAGTCGACGCTCATCGCTAAGCGTTTCAGGCTGCGTGGACCAGCCGCCGTCAAGCACGACTACGTGGCGGAACTCCAGGCCTTTGGCGGAGTGGACAGTGCCCAGATAGAGACCCTTTCTAGGTTGCTGACGCAGCTCCCGGAAATAGTCATAGAGCCAATCGAGCAGGATCTCAGCACTTAGCGGACATTGTCCGAACTCGGCTGTTAGCTGATCAAAGGCGACGAGTAACATGTCGTACCATTCTGGCCCGAGCTGCCTCTTACCTAGATATGTCCATGTCTCGGAGGCACTCAGCGGTTCGGTAATCTCTCTTAGTATTTCAACAGCCTGCACGAAGCCACGTTGAGCGGTGAGAGGTAAGACACCTTCCTTGTCGGCTGCCAAACAATATGGAACGCCGTGAGCTTCACACCACGCCTGAAGGGGCAGCAGGTTTTGATGGGTGCGGGCTAGCACGGCACACCCATGCCAATCCTCGCTGTCCAAACTGAGCAGGCGCTGCAACTCTGTCATCGCTGCCTGGGCTTGCAGATTAGCCCGTGCGTGGCCCTGAGCGTCTATTTTGAGGCGAAGCACGCGCCCCTCCCGCTCAATGTCGAGGGTTTCCCAGTCACCGCCTTTCGGCATTGCGCGACGAACAGTATCAATCTGAATCGGATGGTCCTTTTTCAGGCGATCTGGGTTACGACCAATAACCCGGTTAGCCGCATCAATGATGCGACCGCTGGAACGGTAGTTGTCGACCAGATAGTTCTTTGTAGCCGAATACTCTTCGCGAAAGCGCTCTATATAGCGGTTATTCGTATCCCGCCAGGCGTAGATGTTCTGATCATCGTCACCGACTGCCAAAATGCACAAGCGCCCTTCTTCTTCAGACTTACGCCCGGCCAGCGCACTTACGAGCCGATACTGCAGGTCATCAATGTCCTGGTATTCATCAACGAGGATGTAGCGGTAGCCTCGCATCAATTGCTCGCGCAGATCGTCCTCCCCTTCTACCTGACGCTTGCCTTCAAGCAACTCAACAGCCTCTCCCATCACCTGGGCTAATCGCCCTTCTTCAAGCGTTTCACCTCGCTCGAAGCGAGTGCCCGTCAGGCGCATGGCCATGCGATGATACGTCATCACGTTGACCCCAAAGGCATCAGCGCCAACCAACTTGATCAGGCGCTGCTTGATCTCATTTGCTGCGTGCCGGTTGAACGTCAAAGCCACGATACAGCGCGCCGGAACGCGACGAACTCGCAACAGGTAAGCGATTCGATGCACGATCACACGCGTTTTGCCGGAGCCGGGCCCAGCCAGAATCAGGCGATTCACATCATCATCATCGGACACGATAATCCGCTGGGCAGCACTAAGCTTCTCAACAATGCTACGCCAAGATTCCTCACTCGTGGCTAGTTTAAGTACCTCCTCGCGATCTACGAAGTAGCGGCGAATGAACTCCTGTTTGGCTAGTGTGAAATAGTGCTGAACGAGATCCAGGGCATAGCCCATCGAGCCAAGCCCAACCTCGGCATACTCGCGCATGACGTGAACCTGAATACGTTTTTCTCGGTAGTGCTCATCAAGACGCTGATAATCATCTTTCAGGAATCCGGTGCGCTTTCCCCCCTCGACTTCAATCGTCATAGCCCGACGCATGACGGTCATGCCGTGGTTCAGCGTAATCACTTCTTGCTTATGCAGGTACAGCAGTACGTGCTCAACGGCCTTGCGGCGCTGCGACTCTGGGATTCTAGTGCGCAGCTCAAGATCCAGATCAATCAGGCCCATAAGTTCGCCGAACGTAGTATCCACTAACAGGTCTTTGTTGCGTGAACCCGGCGGTAATTTGCCAATCAAAAACGTGAGGACGACAGCGGCCAAAGCACGTCGACGCTCTCCCAGCCCTTGAATAGCTCTCCAGTTGTGGCCGCCGCGGATGCGCAACTTGAGGAAATCCTGAGTGATCTGGCGCAGTTCGAAACTGCTGCGCTGCTGGCTATTGCTGTCGTGATCTTGGGCCAGGCTGCGCAGCAGTCGCAACACGTGAAGCGGTATCAGGTCCTTGTTACCAGAAGCTGTTTTGAGCGTCGAGGTCAACAGTGGCACGTTCAGGTCCTGCCATTCCCCACTCTCGGCCTCAGGCGCCAGTTCCTGCAGCAGGTCGAACAAGGCAGACTCGAGCTGTAAGGTGGCTTGCAGACGTTGAGTGGAAGGGAACACGACACCATGTCGGACGTATAAGGTCAGCTTAGAGTCGTTAACCAAAAGCCCCAAGTCCTCCATCTGACGCAGTGTCGCCGTGACTTCTTCGGACGTGAGGCTAGTCAGAGCCATCAAGGCGTCGGTGTTGATTCGCTCGTCGACATTAGCCTCGTACAGATAACTCAAAATAGCCCTGAATTCTTCGAGTCGCCTGGCCGATAAATTAACGGTGGCCAGACGCTTATCGGCCTCCTCCTTAGTCAGCTTCAGGCTTGCCGGAAAGATTTGGGTCTGGTTCTCCTCTCGTTTTAAAAACTGCCCTCGCTCAAGCCAGGACACTGCCGTGACTACCTTGGTTTCAGCATCACGTTCTCCGGCTTCAAAGCTAGTATCAACATGCTCATCCATCAGCACCTCACCGGCAGTGATGACGAGCCTGCTGCCCTTGCGTCGGTCGCTCTCCTTGCGCAACTTGCGCAGGATTTGCTGGATATCACGCAGGGTCAGTTTCGAACCTTCGCACATCCCGAACTGGTTTTCGATGTCCTGAGCGTCATACAGAAGTACGCACCGAGCATGCCCTTGATCGCGACCGGCGCGACCGGCTTCTTGTAAGTAGTTCTCGAGCGACCCCGGAATATCAGCATGTATCACCAAGCGAATATCGGGTTTGTCGACGCCCATGCCAAAAGCGTTGGTGGCCACGATAATCTTCAGTTCCCCGCCCTTGAAGGCGTCCTGAATATCTTTTTTTTCATGTGGCTCCAGCCCAGCGTGGAAGTATTTGCAAGCCCATCCGTGGCCGATCAAAAAGTCTGCAAGCTCTTCAGCGCCTTTTCGGCTTGAAACGAATATCACCGCGCCACCCTTGCTGGTGCCTAGCTCTTCCTCAATTAACGTCTGAGCATGGTGGCGCTTTTCTGAGCGAGAACACGGCAGGACCTCGAAGTGCAGATTGGTACGCTCGTGGGTACCGATAAAGTGCTTGAAGGTTATGCCCAACTGCTCTTTGAAATGCTGTTCGATGTCCTCAAGCACATCAGGTTTGGCCGTAGCCGTAAAGCAGCCAATCGCCGCGAGCGGACCGTCCCCAGAGAACTGCTTGATGAAGCGCGATACATAGAGGTAATCCGGGCGAAAATCTGCGCCCCATTTGGACAAACAATGCGCCTCATCGAAGATCCAGGCGCCGACCTGACGCTGGGAGATCGCGCGGCGAAAAGCCATATTGCGAAACTGCTCGGGGGATACCAGCAAAATGCCCACATCGCCTAATTGGATCTTCTCCAGCACCTCGGCCCGCTCGGGCATGGTCAACAGACCATTCAAAGTTGCAGCGCATTGGACGTTACGAGCCAGTAGGCCGTCGACCTGATCTTTCATCAGCGACTGCAGCGGCGAGATGATGATCGTCAAGCTGCCGTTGCGGTGAAAGCGGTTCAGCGCCGGTAACTGGTAGCACAAGGATTTTCCGCCCCCTGTCGCAAGAATCGCGAGCACGTGCTTGCCCTGCATGCCTGCCAGCACCACGTCATGCTGTAAGGAGCGTCCGTCTGGTTCGGTCCGAAAGTCCTGAATAGGAGCGAAGTAGCGCCTGAGCTCGTGGCGAGGATCATGAGTGGTGCTGCAATAGTCGCAGTGGCTCTCCCCGCAAGGAATATCACGCAGTTCAGCAATCAATTTACCTGTTGCAGGAAATTGATGGCGTACCCAAGGTGCCAGAACCGAGTTGCCGCCTGACACGCGCAGCCAGGCCAGCGCATAAGCAAGTGGCCAACGCTGGCTGTCGTCCATGAGGTCGCGTTGCAACAACTGGTTCAGTCGTTTACTGCAAACCTTGGAAGTGCGCGTCAACGTTGGGTCAGTTTCCCTAAGTAGCTCTGGGATCAGGTGACGAATTTCTTTGAGGGATCTAGGCGCCTGACCAGTTATCGAGGTAAAGAACGCCCCCAGGTCGCTATCTGGCATTGGAGCGAGCAGCGCTTGGTAGCAGAGCAGTTCTGATTGCAGATTAATACTCAGATCTTTGAATGCTCGCCGCTGATCATTGAACAGTGTCAAGGTTGAGCGGCAATCGGACAGTGGTGAGTTGAGGCTGTCACGAATGAGTTTGTAATCTTTGACCAGCCGGTGATACGGGTTTTGTGGAAAGGCCAAAGGCGATAGGCGTAGGGTGTCTATCACCGGCAGCTGGTGTAATGCCAGATGCGCAGCTTGCTCTAGAAGTATGGGTAAATCATGGTCGATAACGTTATGGCCAAGTACAAAGCTAGCGCCCTGCCCTAAGCGATCAAGGGCCTCAAGCACTGCAGGCAAGTCCTTGTTGACCTTATGCTCAAGCTCCTCGTCCTTATCAGGACGCATCGCACCAACCATAAATATGCGGTCAGTTTGATTGGGTTTGCCGGGGACGACTTCCAGGTCAAAAATCAGGCTTTTAGGTTGATCCGGTAAAACCATTTGAACAGCATCCTTGTAATAAACCTCTCGCATACTGGCATTTTAACTTCAACTGGCACAGTGCGGATAGGTACGCGAGATTGCGGTGAAGTTCCAACATGGGCAGGTGGTGTCGAGGATTGGGTTTTATGAAGCAAGCGAACCCGTCTCAGAAGCGTTTACCGAGAAGCTAGAGAGCAGAAATTTTCTCCCAGTCCCCTGTGTCGATGGCCAGTCATTGGGTAATCATTACGATATCCGGGTGTTCGATGTTCAACATATCAAAGTGCTCTAGTTCGATGCGGTGTTCCTCATCGGGCTGGACGAGCTCGTCGAAGCAAAGCAGACGCTGTTCGAGCGGTTCCTACCTATGTGCTTCACCCGTGTGACGACTTATTTCGGCATTGTCTTTCACCAGAAGCTCCCACACAACCTGGAAGATCTCAGACCGTATCTTGAATCGCCATTCATGATCGTTCATGTATGCCGTCTGACTGGGGGAAAAATTGAGGGCATATGAAGATTTTTTCAAACTGAAACTACCGGCCCAGAGCCCAGTAAAAATGTTTTTGGGGAAATCCGGATAGCCTCTAAACGAATTATCTCCCCATCGCCTACACCTCTACAGGCCGCCCGCTAAACGCGCAAACATAATCACTCAAATCGGCGCTCCTGCTTCTATTGCTACCAACACTAGTCGAAGAGTACAGCTATAACCAACACCAAAACCTGCCTACGCAAAGCCCAATCTCGCCCCCTGAAAGTAAAGCTCAACCCCCCTCCCGCCGCCGATCCTCCCTAGGGCATTTCGCAAACCGCGCTCGATAGCTGCGGGTGAAATACGACGGCGATTCGAACCCGCAGGCGATGCTCACTTCCAGCACACTCAGACCGCTTTGCCGCAGCAGTTGCCGGGCTTTCTCCAGGCGCAGGCCCAGATAGAAGTTGCTCGGCGTGTCGTTCAGGTGCAGGCGAAACAAGCGTTCCAGCTGGCGCCGGGTGACGTTGATCGCTTCGGCAAGGGCCAGCGTGCTGAGGGGGCGTTCGGTTTGCTGTTCCATCTCTCCGATCACGTGCACCAACTTCTTGTTGGCGATGCCATAGCGCGTAGCGATCTGCATGCGTTGGTGGTCCTTGCGCGTGCGGATGCGGCCCAGTACGAATTGTTCGGACACTTGAATCGCCAACTCGGGGCCGTGCGCCTGGGCGATCAGGTCGAGCATCAGGTCGATGGACGCTGTGCCCCCTGCGCAGGTGATGCGGCGGCGATCGATCTCGAACAGTTCCTGGGTCACGGTGAGCTGTGGGTAGGACTCCTTGAACGCTTCGATGGCTTCCCAATGCAGGGTCAGGCGATGGCCATCGAGCAAGCCGGTTTCAGCGAGCACGCAGGCGCCAGTGTCGATGGCGCCCAGGGTCACGCCTTCATGATCAAGGCGACGCAGCCATTGCTGCAGGGCCGGCGTGGCGAACTGCAGCGGTTCAAAGCCAGCCACTACCAGCAGGGTCGCGTCTTTTTTCAGCGACTCAAGCGCCGCGTCGGCGTTGACCGACATGCCGTTGCTCGCCTGTACCGCGCCGCCATCGGCGCTCAGGACGTGCCAGCGGTACAGCTCGCCACCAAAGCGGTTGGCCACCCGCAAGGGCTCCAGCGCGGAGATAAAGCCGATGGCCGAGAACCCCGGCATCAGCAAAAAATAGAAATCCTGGGCCATGGTAACGCTCTCCTCGGACCTGCAGCGTGGCACGTTGATACTCCCGTTCATGGGCGCATTCAAGGGGCAGGTCGCCGCAGTGCAAAAGCGGGTCGCTGCAGTGCGCTTGGCCGCCCTCCAGGCAGGGTAATTTGTTTCCACGGTGCACAAAGACGCCGACACCCCACAATAACGATCTGCCGAGGGCCCCACCATGAACCGACTGATTAGTTGCAGCGTGCTTGCACTCAGCGCCAGCGCGCTCTTGAGCAGCAATGTAATGGCGGCTGATGCCGCTTCATGCCAGAACGTGCGCATGGGTGTGGTGAACTGGACCGACGTGATCGCAACCAGCGCCATGACCCAAGTGTTGCTCGACGGCCTGGGTTACAAGACCAAACAGACCAGCGCTTCCCAGCAGATCATTTTCGCCGGCATCCGCGACCAGCGCCTGGATCTCTTTCTGGGCTACTGGAACCCGCTGATGACCCAGACCATCACGCCATTTGTCGAGGCCCGGAAAGTCAAAGTGCTCGACAAACCGAGCCTGGAAGACGCTCGCGCCACCCTCGCCGTGCCGACTTACCTGGCGGACAAGGGCCTGAAGTCCTTTGCCGATATCGCCAGGTTCGAGAAGGAACTGGGCGGCAAAATCTACGGCATCGAGCCTGGTTCAGGCGCCAATACCCAGATCAAGGCAATGATCGCCAAAAACCAGTTCGGCCTGGGCAGGTTCCAGCTGGTGGAGTCCAGCGAAGCCGGCATGCTCGCCGCCGTGGACCGTGCCGTACGCCGCAAGGAAGCCGTGGTGTTTTTCGGCTGGACGCCGCACCCGATGAACGTCAACGTGGCGATGACTTACCTCAATGGCAGCGACGACGCCCTGGGCCCGAACGAGGGCATGGCTACGGTGTGGACGGTCACTTCGCCGACTTATGCCGAACAGTGCCCCAACGTGCATAGATTGCTGACTAACCTGACGTTCACCGCCGCCGACGAGAGCCGGATGATGCAGCCGCTACTGGATCACAAGGATGCTCTTGAGTCCGCCAGACAGTGGCTCAAAGACCATCCTCAAGACCAGGCGCGCTGGCTTGAAGGCGTCACCACCTTCGACGGCAAACCGGCTGCGGCAAACCTTCAATTGAGCAGCCAATAACCTGATTTTGAACGGCCGTTTCGCGATCCTCCAGGGTCGCGAACGGCGTCCTCACGCCTGTAAGGAGCCACCCATGAACCACGACGTCATCATCACCTGCGCACTCACCGGTGCTGGCGACACGACCGCCCGAAGCCCTCACGTACCGGTCACGCCCAAGCAAATCGCGGCCGCCGCGGTTGAGGCCGCCAAAGCCGGTGCCACCGTGGTGCACTGTCATGTGCGCGACCCGCACACCAGTAAGTTCAGCCGCGACGTGGCGCTGTACCGCGAAGTGATGGAGCGTATTCGGGAGGCCGACATTGACATCATCGTCAACCTCACCGCTGGCATGGGTGGCGATCTGGAGATTGGCGGCGGTGAACGCCCGATGGAGTTTGGTGCCAATACCGATCTGGTCGGCCCAATGACACGTCTGGCCCATGTCGAGGAACTGCTGCCGGAAATCTGCACCCTCGACTGCGGCACCCTGAACTTTGGCGACGGCGACACTATTTATGTGTCCACCCCGTCGCAACTGCGTGCCGGCGCCAGACGTATCCAGGCGCTGGGCGTAAAGGCCGAGCTGGAAATTTTCGACACCGGCCACCTGTGGTTCGCCAAACAGATGATCAAGGAAGGTCTGCTCGACAACCCGCTGTTCCAGCTGTGCCTGGGTATTCCATGGGGCGCACCAGCCGACACCACCACCATGAAAGCCATGGTCGATAATCTGCCCGCCGATGCGGTGTGGGCGGGCTTTGGTATTGGCCGCATGCAGATGCCGATGGCCGCGCAAGCGGTGTTGCTGGGCGGCAACGTCCGTGTCGGTCTGGAGGACAACCTGTGGCTGGACAAGGGCGTGCTCGCCAACAACGGTCAATTGGTGGAACGCGCCAGTGAAATTCTCAGCCGCCTGGGCGCACGAGTCATGACCCCGGCAGAAGGCCGCATCAAGATGGGCCTTGCCAAGCGCGACTAATGCCTTCAGGACATAAAACCCTGTGATTGAATCACCGCACTCTTCAGGAGCGTCGCCATGAGCTTTATCACTGAAATCAAAACCTTCGCCGCTCTTGGCAGCGGCGTCATCGGCAGTGGATGGGTATCCCGCGCCCTCGCCCATGGCCTGGATGTGGTCGCCTGGGACCCCGCGCCCGGCGCCGAAGCAGCGTTGCGTAACCGTGTCGCCAATTGCTGGGGTGCGCTGGAACGACAGGGTCTGGTACCCGGTGCATCCCAGAACCGCCTGCGCTTTGTGGCCACCATCGAGGAATGTGTCAGCGACGCCGACTTCATTCAGGAAAGCGCCCCGGAACGCCTGGAACTGAAACTGGATCTGCACGGCAGGATCAGCGCGGCGGCCAGGCCGAATGTGTTAATTGGTTCAAGTACGTCCGGCCTGTTGCCAAGTGACTTCTACGAAGGCTCCGCGCACCCGGAACGCTGTGTAGTCGGTCACCCGTTCAATCCGGTGTACCTGCTGCCGTTAGTGGAAGTGGTGGGCGGCAAAAATACCGCTCCGGCGGCCATACAGGCGGCAATCAAGGTCTATGAATCACTCGGTATGCGCCCGCTGCATGTGCGCAAGGAAGTCCCCGGCTTTATCGCTGACCGCTTGCTCGAAGCGCTATGGCGCGAGGCGCTGCACCTGGTCAATGACGGCGTGGCGACCACCGGTGAAATCGATGATGCGGTTCGCTTCGGCGCCGGACTGCGCTGGTCGTTCATGGGCACCTTTCTCACCTACACATTGGCGGGTGGCGATGCAGGCATGCGCCACTTCATGACTCAGTTCGGCCCGGCGTTGCAGTTGCCGTGGACCTACCTGCCGGCCCCGGAACTGACCGAAAAACTGATCGACGATGTGGTCGACGGCACCACTGACCAGTTGGGTAAACACAGTATTTCGGCATTGGAGCGCTACCGTGACGATTGCTTGCTCGCCGTGCTGGAGGCGGTAAAGACTACCAAGGCCAGGCATGGCATGAGCTTCGCGGAATGAACCTACGGTAGCTGGCTTGCCTCCGGTGGGTGGCTGTGAGTCTTCCATCACCCTGCAAAGCACGCCAGTTACCTCATTTGATCAGAACTGACCCGGAATCCTCCGACATGCCTGCACTGACCACCTACACCACCCGAGTCCAACCCGACTGGGTCGACTACAACGGCCACCTTCGTGACGCGTTCTACCTGCTGATTTTCAGCTACGCCACTGACGGGCTGATGGACGCCCTGGGACTGGATAGCGATAACCGCGAAGCCAGCGGCCACTCGCTGTTCACCCTGGAACTGCACCTCAACTACCTGCACGAAGTGAAACTCGGCGCCGAGGTCGAGGTGCATACCCAACTGATCGCCCACGACGCCAAGCGCGTGCATCTCTATCACAGCCTGCATTTGGCAGGTGATGACATGGAGCTGGCTGGCAATGAGCAAATGCTGTTGCACGTCGACCTAAGCGGCCCGCATGCAACGATGTTTACCGAGGCAACAAAGGAAAGACTTGACGCTATAAGCGCCGGGCAGTCCGATCTGCCAAGGCCCAAACTCCTCGGCCGGGTGATCGGGTTGCACGCTGGAAAATAATCGAAAAAACCCTCCTACTGCCAAAGCCTTGACACACATCGGACTGCCCTGGCTGGCACTGGAAGGTGACTTGTCGAACTGCGAGCATCATTCGCGTAACCCGTTAAACATTGGTGCCTCGCATCTCAATTTGTGCACAAAAACAGCTTGCACTCCAACCCAACATGCAACTATAAAATGTACATGACTAGACAGGTTCGATTCGACAAAAAAACCCAGGTGATCAATGAGCTGATCCGCCGCATCGAAAGCGGCCAGATGAGCTCCGGCGCCCTGCTCCCCGGGGAAAATCTCCTGGCCCAGGAATTCAGCGTCAGCCGCGGCACGCTGCGCGAAGCGTTGTCCGAGCTCAAGCGGCGTAACTTCATTGCCACCCAGACCGGTGTGGGTTCGATTGTCACCTACGACGGCTTCAGCCTGGACCAACGTGCCGGCTGGGCCCAAGCCCTGGCCGACACGGGTGCTGGCGTGCGCACCGAAATCCTGCGCCTGGTAGCGGTGCAACGGCCCGACCTGGAAGTGCGCCTGGGCACTTCCAGCCTGGTGGCCCTGGACCGCCGGCGTATCGCCGCCGATGGCAGTATCGTTTCTCTCGAGCGTGCATTGATCCCGGCGGTTGATGGTCTGGAAAACCTGCCGCAAAACGGTCTGCTGGAGCAGTCACTGACGGTGACCATGGCCGCCCACGGCTTCATCGGCGACAAGGGCGATCAGTGGATCGGCGCAGGGCCTTTGAATCGTGATGACGCCGTGCTGCTGGCACGCGAGCCCGGCACGGTGTTTCTCAAGGCCGTGCGCACGACCTTTGACCGCCGTGAACGTTTTATGGAGCACGTGGAGAGCCTGTTGGACCCCGTGCATTTTCGCCTTCATCTCGCCTTCGGATCGTCCACATGAGCGCAACATTTCTGCAAGACCGAGGCCTGGGCGCCTTTTATGGCCTGGCCTTGGGCGACGCCTTGGGCATGCCGACGCAGTCGCTGCCGCGCGCGTTGATCCTGCAACGCTATGGCCGTATCAGTACGCTGATCGGCGCCGATGCCGACCAGCCGATCGCACCGAACATGCCGGCCGGCGCCATTACCGATGACACCGAGCAAGCCATCCTGGTAGCACAGTTGCTGGTGGCCGGCGGCGGCAGCATCGACCCGACAGCCCTGGCCCACAGCCTGATCGAGTGGGAAGCCGCGATGAAAGCCAAGGGCTCTTACGACCTGCTGGGGCCATCGACCAAGCGCGCGATCGAAATGATCCTTGACGGCCACAGCCCTGAAGAGGCCGGCCGCTTCGGCACCACCAATGGCGCGGCAATGCGCATCACCCCGGTAGGCATCGCGGGCGACGTGAGCAACCGCGAGGCCTTCATGGCGCTGGTGGTGCAAGCCTGTCAGGTGACCCATAACACCACGCTGGGCATCTCCAGCGCGGCGGCGGTCGCGGCCGTGGTGTCCGCCGGGATCAATGGCGCGCCCCTGACCGAAGCTCTGGAGATAGGTACTGAGGTAGCTCTGAGTGCCGAACGCCATGGCCATTGGGTTGCGGGTGGGCGTATCGCCGCGCGCATTCAATGGGCCAAGGCACTGTGCGCCGACTGCACAGACGAACAGCTGGCCGACCGAGTGCACGACGTGATTGGCACCTCGGTCGCCTCGCAGGAATCAGTGGTCGCTGCGTTCACCCTCGCCCACCGCGTGGCGAGCAGCCAGCTCAGTCCGTTCGATGCGGTGTGCATGGCAGCCAGCCTGGGCGGCGACACCGACACGATTGCCGCCATTCTCGGTGCCATGCTGGGTGCCTGCAACGGCATGCACGCCTGGCCGGCGGCGTTGATAGAGCAAATTGATGCGGTCAACGCGCTCCACCTCGCGCCTTTGGTCGAACAGCTGCTGGCCCTGCGCACCGGTTGATGGACCGGACTGTGCTCGCCCACTGTGAACGAGATCACCCTCGCCCTCAGCCTTCCGAGCGGCGATCAGGCTGACCCGATTTCGGAAAAGCCAATTTGCACTGGATTGCACCTGCTGACGTACTGCCACAACCACAATAAAGGCAATAGGAGCAACGCAAATGACTACATCGTCCCCCTCTCAAGGTGCGGGTCAGCTGGAAACCCGCGGCATCGAGCCAGTTCCTGAAAACGAGTGCAACGGCCACCCCCTGCAGTTGTTCTGGGTCTGGTTCGCCGCCAATATCAGCATCCTGGGCTTGCCGCTTGGTGCCACACTGGTAGCGTTCCAGGGGCTGGCCATCTGGCAGGCAATTATCGTCGCCATCCTCGGTGCCGCCGGCTCTTTCGCCGTGGTGGGCGTGATCTCCATTGCCGGGCGCCGCGGGCGGGCCCCGAGCCTGACGCTGTCCCGGGCCATCTTCGGGGTACGAGGCAATATCGGGCCTACGCTGGTTTCGCTGATGTCGCGGCTGGGCTGGGAAACGGTCAACACCACCACTGCCGCGTTCGTACTGTTATCACTGTTCGCGATCCTTTTCGGCACCCCCGTGGAGGCAAAAAACTCGCCCGGCCTGACCCTGGTGTTCATCGCCTTGTTCGTGCTGCTGACTTTGACCGTCTCGGGCCTGGGCCATGCCACCTTGCTGGTCATCCAGAAATGGGCGACTTACCTGTTCGGCGCGCTGAACCTGGTGGTCGGTGGCTTTCTACTCACCCACATCGACTGGAGCCTGGTCTTCGACGCGCCGGCAGCGCCACTGAGTGCGATGATCATCGGCGTCGGCACCATGGCCGCAGGCACCGGTATCGGCTGGGCCAACGCGGGCGCCGACATGTCGCGCTATCAGCACGCCAGCGTCAAGGCCACTCGACTGGTGGCCTCGGCAGCGTTTGGCGCGGGGATACCACTGGTCTTGCTGATCACTCTCGGCGGCCTGTTGTCGGTGGGCAACGATCATCTGGCGTCAGCCACCGACCCGATCATCGCCATTCGCGAAATGTTGCCTACCTGGATGGCCGTGCCCTATCTGATCACTGCCTTCGGCGGCCTGCTGCTGTCCAACAACCTGTCGGTCTACTCGGCCGGCCTGACCACTTTGACCCTCGGCCTGAAGGTCAAGCGAGTACACGCGGTCATCGTCGATATCATCGCGATCTTTGCCGGTTCGATCTATTTCATGCTGATCGCCGACAGCTTCTACGGCCCCTTCATTACGTTCATCTCGATGTTGGCGGTGCCCATTACCGCGTGGGTCGGCATCTTTGTCGTCGACCTGCTGCACCGCCACATCTACTCCCCAAAAGACCTGCTGGACCAGACCTCACGCAGCGCTTACTGGTATCGCGGCGGCGTCGAATGGCGCGCGTTGGGTTCGTGGGCATTGGCAATCGTGCTTGGCTTCAGCTTCACCACCGTGGCCACCACTCCGGAGCATGTGCTGTTCAAAGGCTTCCTCGCCGATTCCTGGCTGGGCCATAACGGCCTGGGCTGGATCGTGACCTTCATTGTCGCCGGTGGCCTGTATGCGCTGCTCGGCGGGGCACGTGATCGCCGCATCTTTACCGAAGAGGCTGCCCATGCCCGCTAAATTGTTCTACACCGGCCAGGTCGTGGTTGACCTGGTCATGGCCATCGACCGCCTGCCGCCGTCGGGCGGAGATGTGCTGGCGACCAGCGCCACGTTCGAGGCCGGAGGCGGCTTCAATGTCATGGCCGCTGCCTGCCGCAATGGTTTGCGCACCGTTTACCTGGGTCGCCATGGCCAGGGCCGCTTCGGCGACCTTGCTCGCCAGGCCATGCGCGACGAAGGTGTGGAGATTGCTACGATGCCTGTTCCCGGTGAGGACACCGGCCTTGCCGTTGCCCTGGTGGAAGCCTCGGCCGAGCGCTCGTTCATCTCCTATGTGGGCGCTGAAGGTGGTTTGTCTGCCGCTGACCTGCACGGCGTGCAGGTCAGCGCCGAAGATTACGTATTTGTCAGCGGCTACAGCCTGGTCCACAAAAACAAGGTGACAGCGCTGCTCGCCTGGCTGGGCGGATTACCTAGCGGCACTGCCGTGGTATTCGACCCAGGCCCATTGGTTGATGCGCTTCATAGCGTCGAGATGCGCGCCGTACTTCCGCTGATCAGCTTATGGTCCAGCAACTGCGAAGAAGCCCTGCGCTTCACGCAAACCCGGACGCCAACCGACGCGCTCCACAGGCTGGCGTCCATTCTGCGCGAAGATGCGCTCATAGTGATTCGTGACGGCCCAGCCGGTTGCTGGATCCACCATGCTGGACAGACGCGGCTCATACCCGGCTTTGCCGTCACGGCAATCGACACCAATGGAGCCGGCGACGCCCACGCGGGTGTGCTGCTGGCCGAGTTGGCCAGAGGCAGCAGTGTCGACCGCGCGGCGCTGCGCGCCAATGCGGCAGCAGCGATTGCGGTCACCCGCCGGGGGCCGGCGACGGCGCCTGGCCGTGAAGAGGTAGATGCGCTGGTGGGGGCCGATTTCTAGGCTGGCTTGAGCCGCGCTGCACCGTGATGGAGACAATGACAGGCAAGTTTGCGGATGCTCAAAGTCTTCCACACGGCCCTGAGCGCTCGAAGCATACGGCAGCATCGTTTATTAAAGTCACCCGTGCCGACCGCCGTCGGCCTGACTGTGGTGTAACCGGGCTACGTTCTGATCAATGCGGCTTTGGATCATGCGCAGGGTGTCTCGAGTAATAACCTGCGGGCACAGGTTCTCGGCGATGGCTGTAAACCGGCTCGCTACATCACACATGCCGTCAATCACTCCAGTTGCAGCGTCCGGGGACATCTCGGCTTCCTCGGCAAGCCGAAGCATTTGCGCACGGGAAATCTCCAGCGCCTCTCCCATCACGTCCATCTGATGGTATCCGCTTGGCCCCTCGCAGAAGGTTACGTCGTAAGCCGGCGACAGTTTCCACTGACCGTCCTGCGCCATGATGTAGGCGAAGTTCTTGGGATGATCGTCTCGGTTGTTGAACGCAACGTTGAAAACGGCACGTTCGAACGCGCGTGCCATCTCTCGCACATCGTTGGTACACATTTGTGTTGCCCGCAAAAAGTTGACGTAGTCCAAGACACCCGGAGACTGGTAATTTGCCCCCGTAAAGGCGGCCAGGCTTTGCATGGGTATCCGTAGACCATCGCGACGGTCAAATCGCTTACTGGCAAACGCTGCCAGGCCATCAGGCAGATTGAAGTGCTGGGTGTCAGGGGTCTCGATACCGCACATGCGCAGGCACTCGGCGTAGACCATTTCGATGGCGCACACTTCTGCGTGTTCTTCTTTGGCCGGAAACTTGATCAACCATGCTTCAAATCCCGGCGTAGCCGCAGTGGTAAACCCGCCAGTTTCAGGATCGCGATAGACGAGAGCCTTGGGCCTTGCACCTTGAGGCGAGCCACCCACCAGCAGCAATGCCTGCAGGAACTCGCCACCGTTTCCACGCAGTACTTGCTTCACATCGGCGGCGAGTTGTTCCAGCGGGATGTGGACGTCAGATTCCTGCCCTTCGGGCGCCACGGGCTCAAACGTCATGGCGCCCATTGCGCTGCTACCGATGTAGGCCAGCCGTTCCAGAGGGCCGATGCGCGCGGTGGTGAGCCCGCGGCGCCTGAAAAGACGGTCCATCAACAACATGCCCCATCCATCCGGCAACGAGTCGTAAACAGGCCCTGGCAAGTACAGCTGATGGTCCGGGAAGTCTCGGCGCAACCTGGCCCCCTCCAGGGGCAGCGTATAGGAGGACAGTTCCAGGCCCCTTTGTCTGGCTTCATTGCTGTATTCGAACACGATCAGCGGGCGACCGGTCAAAGCGGTCGTCGAGACCAGCGTGCCCCACTGCCATCGCTCACCCCAGCCCTCGTAGAAGACGTTAACCTGCTCAAGCATCGCCGGGCTTCCTCTTTGTACGGAGACGATTGGCGCTGTATTCGTAGCGTCGAATGTCTTCGATGCTGTCCAGCTTTGGCAGAAACAGGCCTTCGAGTTCCTTGGTTCGGCCGAGAGCCATAGCCACCCGAACGACGTTCTCGAATCCGACATTGCGTCCGGCTTCGAGGTTGGAGACCGTATTTGTGCCGATGCCGGCACGCCCGGCGAGGTCGGCTTGTGTCATATTCAGCGCCAGACGCTCTGTGCGCAGACGGTCACAAAGGCGCTTAACGATCTCACCGGGCTTGCTGAAGCTTAAATCCAACATAATGTGTATAAAGCCCGATTCAGCCATTTAATTCACAAAATTATAGAATTAACCCCCTACATCAGCAAGCAGCTTGACGTCCATATTACGGGTCTTGAGCAGATCACCCTGCCAGACCACATTCCCGGTCCAGCCGGCTGCCCCGTGCAAAACCATGAGCACCTGCGCGCAGTGCGATCAACAGGCTCAGCAGCAAAAGCATCAACAAGACCCAGGGAAAGGAACCTGCTCCCCAGTGGCCAAGCAACACGCCCCCCAATAACCCTCCGCCTGCGATGGCGCTGTTCCAGACCACGACGTTCATCGAAAGCGCTACATCTGCGCCATCGCCTGCCGCATCGGCGAGCGCGGTTTGCAGCAGCGTGGCGGCACCGCCGAAGGTCAGGCCCCAGATAAAAGCGCCGATGTAAATGGCCGTTGCAGAGCCGGAAAACACGCCGAAGAACACTGACACCGCTGCGAAGGTTGCCAGGCTGGCAAGCACCGTCTTGCGCAGATGGCGATCAACCAACCGTCCCGTAACCCAGATGCCCGCCAGTGCGGCGACCCCGAATGCCAGCAATACCAGGTCCACATCATTCGCCAGCCCCGCCGCGGAAACGAAGGGAGCGACGTAGGTGTAAAGCAGGTTATGAGCCAGCATCCAGGTGAAAACCACGCCCAGCACCGAGCGTACGCCGGGCGTGAAAAAGACCTGACGTAACGCCATGCGCTGTGAGGAGGACTTGCCCGGATAGTCCGGCACTTTGACCAGCACCCAGATGATCAACAGCACGGTCATCCCGGACATCAAGCCAAACGCCATGCGCCAGCCCATGAACCCGCCAAGCCAGGTGCCCAGAGGCACGCCCAGCGACAAGGCGATAGGCGTGCCGACCATCGCTACAGCCAATGCGCGCCCTTGCAGTTGCGGGACCACCATGCGCCGTGCGTAACCGGCGATGAGGCTCCACGCCAGGCCCGCCGAGACGCCTGCGAAAAACCTTGCGATCAGGGTCAGTCCGTAACTGGAAGACAGCGCAGTGACGCTGTTGAAAACCAGAAAGCCGATAATCGTCACCAGCAATACCGTTCTGCGCCGCCAGCTTTGCGTGGCGATCGTCAGTGGAATGGCGGCCAGCAATGAACCCAACGCATAAACAGTCACCATCTGTCCGGCAAACGATGCGGACACTTCCAGCCCGTCGGCGATCTGCGGCAACAAACCCGCCGGCAAAGTCTCGGTGACAATGCAGATGAACCCCGTCATTGCCAGCGCCAGCAACGCCCCCAGCGGGAGTGTTTCGCCCTGCTTTTCATCTGTAGTCATTTTAAAACCCTCACTAATATACTGATCGGTACAAATATAGGCAGATGAAGTGAGGTGGTCAATGACTTATGTATCGATTAGTATTTAATTAATTCCGAAGGAGACTCGATATGGCACAGCTGGGGCGTCCGCGTACATTTGACCGTGATTTAGCGATCACTCAGGCGCTGCATCTGTTTTGGGAGCACGGCTACGATGCAACCTCCCTCAGCCAGCTCAAGGCAACCATCGGTGGCGGCATCACGGCACCGAGCTTCTACGCAGCGTTTGGCTCTAAACAGGCCCTGTTCAATGAAGTGATGGAGCGTTACCTCGACACCTACGGCCGGGTCACCGACAGCCTGTTCGATACGAACCTGCCGCCCAAAGACGCAATTGAACTCACCCTTCGCCGCTCTGCGAAAATGCAGTGCGAGCCAGGGCATCCCACGGGGTGCCTGGTGGCTTTAGGGCTGATGAGCGCCTGCTCGGACGAGAGCAAGGCCATTTCCGAACCTCTTGCGCGGGCCAGGAATCTGAACCGTACAGGTATCGTTGCCTGCATCCAGCGCGCCATTGCAGCAGGCGAGTTACCTGCAACGGTAATGCCGGAAACGCTCGCGGCCGTGTTTGACAGTTTTCTTCTGGGCTTGTCTACACTGGCGCGCGACGGTGTCCCACATGCCACACTGGACGCTGCAGTGACCCAGGTGATGAGGCTGTGGGACAGCCTGGGCAGTGTTGCCGACAATCATTGACCCTGAAACTCAATCTGGATGAGGTTCGGGAGGCGTCGAGGACGCCAGACTCTTTGCACTGATTTTTTTGGAGAACACCATGCTTCGCGCGTTTGAAAAATGGCTTGACCCCTTCCCGCCTGACGAAGTGCCGCCGCCACCTGACGGCCTGGCCCGGTTTCTCTGGGCCTGTACGCGAGGGGCACGCGGTTACATTCTTGCGTTTGCGCTGCTGTGCGCCGGTGTGTCGATTTACGAAGCCTGGTTGTTTTCCTTCCTCGGGCAGGTCGTGGACCTGCTGTCCACCTGGAAGGCTGGCGGCGATACGGCCGCGCAGGAAAGTAGCGTGCTGTGGGGCATCGGCCTGGTATTGCTGAGCAGCATCGTGCTGGTGGCGTTGCGCACAATGGTGCAGCACCAGGTATTGGCAATCAACCTGCCCCTGCGGCTGCGTTGGGACTTCCATCGATTGATGTTGCGGCAAAGCCTGTCTTTCTTCTCCGATGAGTTCTCCGGCCGCGTCACCACCAAGGTGATGCAGACAGCGCTGTCAGTGCGCGAGGTGCTGTTCACCATCGTCGAAATCGTCCTCGGTATCGGCGTCTATTTCATCGCGATCATCGCCCTGGCCGGCGGCTTCGACTTGAAACTGATGCTGCCTTTCCTTGGCTGGCTGATGCTGTTCGGCCTGGCCATGCTGTACTTCGTGCCGCGCCTGGGCAAGGTCGGCCAGGAGCAGGCCAACGCACGCTCATCGATGACCGGACGTGTCTCGGACGCGTACACCAACATCACCACGGTAAAGCTGTTCTCCCACTCCAAGCGTGAAGCGCATTTTGCGCGCGCAGCGATGGAGGACTTCAAGCTCACCGGCCTGGCCCAGATGCGTCTGGTCAGCCAGTTCGAGATCGTCAATCAGGCACTGGTGGTCGCGCTGATCATGGGTGCTGGCGGTTACGCCCTATGGCTGTGGCACCAGGGCCAGGTCGGCACCGGTGCGGTTGCGGCGATCACCGCCATGGCGTTGCGTATCAACGGCATGTCGCACTGGATCATGTGGCAGATGACCTCGTTATTCGAGAACATCGGCACCGTCCAGGACGGCATGGAGACCTTGACCCGCGGCCCCAAGGTTGAGGATGCGCCGGATGCGAAGGCTCTGGTCACCCGCGGTGGCGCGGTCACCTTCGATAACGTGAGCTTCAATTACAACGGCGAACGTCAGGTGCTCGATGCCCTGAGCCTGACCATTCGTCCTGGTGAAAAAATCGGCCTGGTGGGTCGCTCCGGTGCCGGCAAATCCACGCTCATCAACCTGCTGCTGCGCTTTTATGACGTGGACAAGGGCTCGATCAGTATTGATGGGCAAGACATTGCGCACGTTACTCAGGACAGCCTGCGCAGCGCCATCGGCATGGTCACGCAGGACACCTCGTTGCTGCACCGCTCCATTCGCGACAACATCGCCTACGGACGCCCCGACGCGACTGATGAGCAAATCCGCAGCGCTGCGGCGAGTGCGCAAGCCGACGGGTTCATCAGCCAACTGAGCGACAAACAAGGCCACAGTGGCTACGACACGCTGGTGGGTGAGCGCGGTATCAAGCTGTCGGGCGGCCAGCGTCAACGCGTCGCCATCGCCCGGGTGATGCTCAAGAACGCGCCGATCCTGCTGCTCGACGAAGCCACCAGTGCGCTGGACTCGGAAGTCGAAGTGGCGATCCAGGAAAGCCTCGATGAAATGATGCAGGGCAAGACGGTGATTGCCATCGCTCACCGCCTGTCCACGATTGCCGCCATGGACCGGCTGATTGTCATGGATGACGGGCGCATCATCGAACAAGGCACCCACGCCGAACTGCTGGGCAAAAACGGAACCTATGCGCGGCTGTGGCAGCACCAGAGCGGCGGGTTTCTCGGTGAGGATCAGGGTGTGGCCGAGGACATGGGATAGGCAGCAACAACAAAATAAACAAATGTGCTTTCAGTAAAAATACAATTATTCTTTGCCCATGATCAAAGAACTGAAAACGTTTATTGCCGTGGCGAGAGAAGGCACGTTCGCTGCGGCGGGCAGCAAGATCGGGCTCACCCAGGCCGCTGTCAGTGCGCAGATGCAGCGCCTTGAAGCTGAACTGGGCGTCGAGCTGTTCGACCGAAAAGGACGTTCAGCCCAGCTCAACCGCATGGGGCAGCAAGTGTTGCTACAAGGTCAGGATCTGGTGCGCCAGTTCAGCAGCCTGGGCACTACTACGGTCGGATTGCCCGCCAGCGTGCTGGTGACCATCGGCGCAATTGCCTCTGTGCAACGCTCCTTTCTGCCGGAAGCGCTCGCTCGGTTTCATCAGCAATTCCCAGCGTGCAGGACGCGCGTCATTCCCGGCCTGTCCATGGATCTGGTCAATCAGGTGGACGCTGGCGAGATCGACATGGCAGCGATCATCCGCCCGCCCTTCTCACTGCAAAGCGACCTGCGCTGGACGACGCTGGTCCGTGAGCCCTACCGCCTTATCGTGCCTGCCGACATACCGGGGGATGACTGGGCCGAGCTGGTTTCGGCTCATCCCTTCATTCGTTACGATCGATCGTCGTTTGGTGGTCGACAGGTCGACCGGTTCCTGCGCCAGACCCATGTCTCGCTGCGCGAAGTCTGCGAGCTCGATGAACTGGATGCGATTATGAAACTGGTCGCCAACGGCGTCGGCGTAGCCTTGGTTCCGGAAACGGCAACCCTGCAGACATGGCACGCCGGTGTGCGCTCTATCGACTTGAAAGCGCATACCTTCCATCGCGATATCGGCCTGGTACATCGTGCTCGCCGCAGCCTGACCGAACCGGTGAGCACGCTGGTGCAACTGATTAATGACCATGTGCTGACTGGTTAGCGTTGCGCCCACTCAAGCAAGCCTGGCGCGACGTGGTGCGCGCCAGGCCTTTTACTATTTTGCGAACAGCTGACTCATGTCCTTGAACGCCTTGAACTCAAGCGCATTACCGCAGGGATCGAAAAGGAACATGGTGGCCTGTTCCCCCACCTGCCCCTTGAAGCGAATGTAGGGTTCGATGACGAACTCGGTACCGAAGGATTTCAAGCGCTCGGCCAGGGCTTCCCACTGGGCCCATTCCAAAATGATCCCGAAATGCGGAACCGGCACGTCGTGACCGTCTACCGGGTTGCTGTGCACGCTCTCTTGAGAGGCGGTTTTCGGGTGTTCATGAATCACCAACTGGTGCCCGTAGAAATCGAAGTCGACCCACTGGTCGCTGGAGCGCCCTTCGGAAAGACCGAACACTTCACCGTAGAAGGCACGTGTCGCGGCCAGGTCATAAACCGGGATTGCAAGGTGGAAAGGAGAAAGACTCATCAGGACTCCGATTGCAGCTCTTGGTGGCGGGTGAAGCCGGACGACGCGCTCGCTGTCCGGCGACTTCTTCGAGTTCCACTCATGCTAAAGCCGGTCGATACCAATAAAAATCAATATATATTTTTCAGATGCACAAATTATTTTTGTGATAGCTGCTTCGCTCAAGCACCAGTCCAGCTCACGAATGCAGGCTTATCCAGCCGTTGATCCCTACATACATCCCGACACAGATAATCAGGACGCTGGACAGGTAAGGTGCGCGTCGAGCGGCGGCACTGAGCCAGGGAAAACGATTCGAGGCTTTTCGCGCACCGATGGCGGCGGCAGCGCCAACAGTGACCAGCGTAATGGCGAGCCCCACGCTGAAACAGATCACCATCATCGCGCCCAGGGTCACCTGCTGCACCTGCAGACACAGCAGCAGCACGGTGATGGCCGCAGGGCAAGGGATAAGGCCCCCGGTCAAGCCGAACATCAGGATCTGGCCATTGCTGACCTCGCGATGGGTGAAGCGCTTGCGAATGTCGTCGGCATGGGCCTTTTCATGGGCGTCCTGATAGCCTTCGGCGCTCAGGTTCAAGCCGTCCAGATCGCTGTGGTCATGGCTATGGCTGTGACCGTGCTCATGCTCATGGGAGTCCACGTCGTGCTCATGGCCATGGCCTGCATGCCCGTGACTCAGCCGGGCACTTTCGAACTGATACAGCTGCTCGCCACGCCAGGTGCGCCATAGCATCCACAAGGCAATGGCGATGATCACGGCAGATGACGCGAGCTGAAAGTAAGGCTCCGTGGTTTCAGCATCCAGCCCCTGGCCCAGATACATGCCGCCGATGGCCACCAGCCATACAACGGCGGTGTGCGAAACGGTGGCGGCGACACCGAGCATCACGGCCTGTTTAACAGAGCCACGAATGGCCACAATGAACGCCGCCATCATGGTTTTCGAATGCCCGGGCTCTAGCCCGTGCAACGCGCCCAGCAAAATGGCACTGGGAAAATACAGCCAGGCATGCGAACCACCTTGCTGGAGCAACTCGACGAAGTTGGGCATGCGAGACCTAAAGGTATTTGGTGATTTGCTTGAAGGCTTCCAGCGGTGCCCGCTCGCCCCTGGCGAGTGAACCGAGCGTGTCTTCGAGGCAGTGATCGATATGATCCTGAATCAACGTGCGCTTGGCCTGGCACACCGCTTTCTCGACCGCGTGCAGCTGCTGGGCGATGTCCACACACTCGCGCCCTTCTTCGATCATGGTGATGATGCCGCGCAAATGACCGTCGGCCCGTTTCAGGCGCTTGATGACAGCTTCGTGGGACTGGTGCGTATGGCCGTGGGGATGGTCGTGTTCACTCATGGATCGAGCTCCAGTCTGGGTGATTCAGACCGGCACTCTATCCCCCCAGGGGGGATAGAGTCAAAGGTAATGCAGGATTGGAACCGGAAGCGAGCCCACCGGTGAAAACCTGTTCAACTCATCCCGTTGAATGCCAGCTCACTGTCCTTGATATTGGCAATCGGCCCGAGAATGGCTGGATCGAAGTCGCGGAGTGGCGCGCCCTGACGCAACAACTCTGGCAGGTCCGGATTGGCCAGCGCGCCCTTGCCCACCGCGATGATGTCGGCACCGTCGCGAAGCAACTGTTCGGCTTTTTGCGGATCGTGCAGGCCGCCATTGGCGATCAGCGCAACATCCGGCGCGTAACGACGGGCCAGTTCGACCAGGCTGGCTTGACCTTGGGCAAACGCCGGCTGCCATGCTTCGTGTTCGGTCACATGGATGTAATCGACGCCGGCATCGGCCAGCGCAGCGAAAATGACTTCGGCATCGCGTTCGCCCCCTGCCCATTTGTGCTGAAAGTCGTTGACCTTGCCTTGTGAAAGACGCACGCCCACCGGTGCCTGCCCGGCGACTTTTTTCACTGCGGCGATGACCTCGAGCGTCAGTCGCAGACGCTGTCCGACCTCACCGCCCCATTGATCGGTGCGCTGATTGCTGTAGTCGGTCAGAAACTGATCCAGCAGGTAGCCGTTCGCACCATGTATCTCGACACCGTCAAAGCCTGCAGTGCCGATAGCCAGTTGCGCAGCGCGAGCGAACCCGTCAATGGCCTCGGCAATATCCTTGTCACTCATCGCCCGCGGAATCCGGTAGCTGCCCGCGCCGTAATAGAACGCCATCTGTTCGCCCTTGGGACGAATGGCCGAAGGACCCACCGACTCGCTGACGAAGCGATTGGCCTGACTGAGCGCACCGGCGTGCATGAGCTGCGCAATCATGACACTGCCATGCCGGTGCACAGCATCGGTCGTGGCACGCCAGGCCTGAGCCTGCTCGTCATCGGTGAGCCCGGGCTGGAAGCGGTAGCCTTGGGAAGAACTGCGATCGGTGTAGTTGCCCTCGGTAATGATCAGGCCAAAACCGCCTTTGGCGAACCGCTCGTAGTAGCGCGCCATGGTCTGCGTTGCACTGCCCTGCTCGTCCGCGCTCACGCGTGTCATGGGCGCTACCGCAAATCTGTTCTTCAGTTTCAGATGACCTCTATCGAACGGCGCTGTAACGTGTTTGTTTGTCTCGCTCATACTGCAAATCCTCACTGTGCAGACCGGCTGCGAATTGCCCGCAGTCATTGACAGAACCTGCAGCAACGGTAAGGGCTGGCGCAGCCCATTGGAACCCGGCCGTGCAGATAAGGCGCTTTAACGAAAATGGATAGAATCCGTGCAAATATCTGATATAGAGGTGTTCGCCGCCATTGCCTCCAGCAGGAGCCTGTCGGAAGCGGCGCGTCGACTCGGGTTGTCGCCGATGGCAATCTCCAGACGTCTGGCTGCGCTGGAAAACGACCTGGGCGTCAGGCTGGTTCACCGCACCACCCGCTCGGTATCACTGACGCCTGAGGGCGAAGTGTTTCTGCCGCACGCCAAAACCATGCTGCACGCCAGCGAAACCGCCCGTGCAACGCTGAAAGCCGATGCGGGTACGGCCAGTGGCGTATTGCGGGTCACAGCCCCCAGCGTGTTTGGTCAGACCGTCATCATGCCGCTGCTGCCTGCGTTGATGCAGGAGAATCCGGCACTGAGTATCGACCTGACGCTGTCGGACAGCATCGTGGACATCGCCGGGCTGGGCATCGATGTCGCCATTCGGATCGCCACGATACGTGACTCCGCGCTGGTGGCCAGATCGCTGGCGCCCAACCCCCGGGTCGTGTGTGCAAGCCCCGACTACCTGGCGCGGCGCGGCCAGCCATCGGTGCTTGACGAACTTCGTCAACACCCGTGCATCACCTTGCATGCGATGCCTTACTGGCCGTTCATCAGAGAAGGCGAGCCGGTGGCCATTCGCGCGCAGGGGGCGTTCTCGGCCAATAGCGTCGAAGCAGTGCGCACGGCATGCAAACAGGGCCTGGGGCTGGCCATGCTGACCTATTGGGACGTTCAGCAGGAAATCCGTGAAGGCAGCCTTCTGCAGATACACTTCGAGGACGTCATCCCCGAGCAGTTGTCTGTCACGGCCGTATTACCGACCCGCCAGCGCGTCCCTCACCGGGTACGCCTGTTCGTTGACCGCCTTGAGGCAGAGCTCAAGAAGAATGCGGTTTGAAGCAAAATGCCATCGGTATGGCAGACTCAAGAAGCAACCTGTATCGGCTCAAACCGGCTGCAGTTTCGCCCTTCATGCTTGGCCCGGTACAAGGCCCGGTCGGCTTCCGCCAGCAATGCTATTGCAATCGAGTCCGGCGCAGTGCCGGGCGCAAAGTCCGAGCGCGGAATGGGTAGCGCACCAGCCTCCAGACTTGCTACCCCCACGGACACGGTCACCAGGCCGAAGTCACTGGTTTCATGGCGCTTGTTGAGGCCTTGAATGCGCTGCACGATTTCATCCGCGAGCCGACAGGCACCCTCTGCCCCTGTATCCGGCAACAGCACGGCAAACTCTTCGCCACCATAACGGGCCACCAGATCGGTAGACCTGTGCACGGACTTTTTCAAGGCATGGGCAATAGCAATCAGGCACTCATCGCCTTGCAAATGGCCATAGTGATCGTTGTAACGCTTGAAGAAATCGATATCGAGCAACAGCAGCGAAAACGCCCCTTGGTTGCGCCGCACGCGCAGCCATTCGCGCGCGATACTCTCGTCGAGAAAACGCCGGTTGGCCAGCCCCGTCAGCCCATCGGTCTGGGCCAGCAGGTTGAGCTGGTCCATCGCCATTTTCAGGCGCAGGTGGGTCTTTACTCGCGCCGTGACGATCAACGGCTGAATAGGCTTGCCGATGAAATCCACGGCCCCCAGCGCCAGTCCGGCTTCCTCGATACGGGTTTCGGTGTGGCTGGTGATGAAGATGACGGGGACGTCTTCCAGCAATTGATCGGCCTTTAGCGTCTCGCAGACTTCAAACCCGCTCATTCCGGGCATCTCGGCGTCGAGAAGGATAAGGTCAGGACGCATTTCCCGGACCATCTTCAAGGCCTGGGCGCCACCCGTGGCGAAACGAATCTGCCCCAGGCCGTTCAGAATTTTGCTCAACACGCGAATGGCGGAAATATCATCATCGACAATCAGCAGGCTAGGTACAGGTTGCATGGTGGGTGACGCTCCTTTTTATAATTCCGCACGTTCGAGCAGGTGCAGTGCCTGCTCGAACTCGAGCCCTTCAATGGTCTGCCAGAGCTGTTCGACCAGTGCCTGTCCGGCCAGCTCCTGAAGAGCCACAGCAGCCAGCGGAAACTGATCCAGCGCGGCGATATCACGGTTTTCAAGCAATTCACGCAAGGTCGACAACCCCTGCCGGGACGCATCGAGGTCCGCATCGATACGCGGGGCCAGCGGCCTTTCCTCAAGTACCGGCGTGCGCTCCTGCAATGCCCGGAAAGCGGCACTCAGGGCTCGCACAGCCTGCTCCGGGTCCGCAGCGTTGCGCAGCAGGGTTTCCGCCTGCCCGGCATGCAGGCCCACTTGCGTGGCGCCAAGCAGCAGTGCAGAGCCGCGCAACTTGTGCAGGTCAGCCATTGTTTGATCGCGGTTCTGTCGCGCCCGCATCAGAACGTTTTCGCTCTCGCCAAACGCGGCAAATTCACTGAAAAAGCGCCGCAGCGAAGAGAGAAACAAGGGCACATCATTGCCTAGCCGAGCGGCGACCTCCTGGGTATCGATACCTTCGATCACCGGCCATGCAGAGCCTGTCGATGCTTCCTGCAGCAAGGTGCCGACCGCCAGCGGAGCGCCTCGAACACGCTCGACGGCACGCCGTACCGCCCGGATCAGGGCCGCGGGGTCCAGAGGCTTGGTGAGGAAATCATCCATACCCGCGAGTTCGGCCTGCCGCCGCTCTTCTGCCAGAGCGCCTGCGGTCAGCGCCAGCACGGGTAGGCGTGTCAGGCCCAGTTCGTTGCGCAAGCGCCGCGTGGCCTCATAGCCATCCATTTCCGGCATCTGCACATCCATCAGCACCGCGTCGAAGAAATCCGGCGTCTGACGCAGTCGTTCAAGGGCCAGCAGACCATTGCTGCAGGTCTGGACCACTGCGCCCTGTTGCTGCAACAACAGGCTGGCGACCTCAAGGTTGATCTCGCTGTCGTCCACCAGCAGCAGGTGCAATCCACTCAGCCAGAGCGTCATGGAGGTATCCATCCGCGTGGCCTGGATGACCCTTTCAGTACTGCCCTGGTACCTGGCGATGCAAGCGTTGACCGCGTTGAACAAGGCCGAGCTGTCCAGCGGCTTGAGCAATACCTTGTCGACAAGAGAGTACAGTTCTGCCTGGACCTCGGTCGGTGTCACCAGAATGATCGGCAGCGGCGTCGCCTCGATCAGTTGCTGCAGCTCATCAACCTGCGGCTGCTGCCAGTCCACCAACAGTACGTCCGGCAATGCCGCGTTGACTTGATTGCGCTCGCGCAAAGCTGCGTGCAGGGTATGTTCGCCGATCAGACTTGCCACTCGCCATCCCAGGCCGCGACACAGCCGCTGCAGGGCCATGGACGATTGTGCGTCGTCGCTGAGCAGCATGACCTCCAGACTGCTTCCAGGGCCGGACGGCTCAAGGTCGGTATGGCTGATCTGAAACGGCAACTCCACCCAGAACTCGCTGCCTGTGCCGAGTTCGCTCTCCACCCCTATCCGGCCGCCCATCTGCTCGGCCAGCCCGCGCACGACCGACAACCCCAGTCCGGTGCCGCCAAACCGCCGCGTGGTAGAGGCGTCCGCCTGCGTGAACGGCGAAAACAACTGGCCGAGCACATCGCCCGGTATGCCGCAGCCAGTGTCCTGCACAGCGAAGCGCAACCAGCAGGTATCGGCGTGATCGTCTTTACGACTCACCGTCACATCGACACCACCCACGGTGGTGAACTTGAGCGCATTGCCGACCAGATTCATGAGGATCTGGTTGACCCGCAAAGCGTCACCTATCAACTGGCCAGACAGCGGCGTTACAACGTTGATAGAAAAGCGCAGGCCTTTTTCCTGAGCCTGGGGCGTGAACAACTCGCCCAGTTCGTCGAGCAGTTGCCGCGGGCTGAAGGGGTTATGTTCCAGGCGCATCTCTCCCGCTTCGATCTTGGCGATGTCGAGGATATCGTTGATGATCCCCAACAGTGTCCGGCCGGCGATCTGCAATTTGGTCAGCAACTGACGCTGCTGGTCGTTCAAAGCGGTGTTGTGCAGCAGATGGGAGATGCCGATCACGGCATTCATGGGCGTACGGATTTCATGGCTCATGTTGGCCAGAAACAGACTCTTGGCCGCATTGGCAGCCTCGGCGCTGGACTTGGCCGCGTGCAACTCGGCGCTGTGGTGCAGCCGTTCGGTGATGTCCTGAGCAATACCCAGATGACCGATGAGTTCTCCATCGGCGGTGCGGATCGGGGTGATGATCATCAGCACAGGCACCGTCGAGCCGTCCTTGCGCACGTAGGTCCATTGCCGGGTTTCCGAGCCTTCGCGGGACGCCTTGTAGCAAAAGACGTCAATGCCTTTGATCGCAGTGCCGTATTCACGACTCAGCTCCGCGGCGCGTACAGCCACTTCTTCAGGAAGATGAAACACGCCTGGACCGTTGCCACTGAGCATTTCCGCATTGCTGTAGCCCAGCAGCAACTCGGCGCCACGATTGAACACAAAGATCTGCCCCTGGGTATCGGTAGCGATGATCGAAACTTCCGAAGAGGCGTCCAGTACCCCCTGCAGCAAACCCGCCACTCTGGACAGCTCTGCAGTGCGCTCGCTGACCTGCTGTTCAAGCTGTGCGTTGAACTCCATGAGATAGCGTTCGACGCGTTTGCGATCGGTGATGTCGTGCATCATTTTCGCCGCGCCGAGTATGGTGCCGTCAGTCTCGCGGATGAAACTGCAGGTAATGGTCACATCGATCAACTGGCCGTTCTTGTGCAGCCGCCGGGTTTCCAGCGTCGGCCCGCGCTCACCGCGGGCCACCCTTTCCAACAGCTGTTCGTCTTCATGAACCAGCTCTGGCGGAACCAGCAGTGGCGCCAACGGGCAGCCCAGCACTTCGTGCTCGTCATAGCCGAACATCTGCTCGGCAGCCCGGTTCCAGGTGATGATTCGACCGTCCAGGGCTTCACCGATGATCGCGTCGCTGGAGTTTTCGACGATGGTTGCCAGCCTGGCCTGACCGGCAACCACCTGCTGTTTGCGCTGACGGGACAGTAGCAGCGTGCCGACCAGCACCGTCAACATCAGGCTGACCAGCGTGCCGATGATGAACACCCTGCCCGCCGGGACCGGATCGAGAGCCGTGATAAATGCCGGGTGAGCACCTACCTCCATGCGCCATACACGCCCGTAGATTTCTCGCTCGAAGGCGTAAGTCTGCAAGACCTCCTGCTCATGATCGTTTTCCGGAGTCTGGTAGATCAGTTGCCTGCCTTCACTGACGTCATAAAGCTTCAAGTGCAGCCTGTGGTTCAGAGGGTCCAGATTGCTCATCACCTCACGCATGGCCAACGGCGCATAGGTCCAGCCGACCAGGGATGTTTCCCGCTGGGCGATATCGTTGGGGGTTTCAGGGGTGCTGTAAACCGGTAACAGGAACAGAAACGCGCGCATGTGATCATCGTTGTCCTGCAGCAGGGTAATAGGCGCCGACAAGGTTGCAGCGCCGCTGCGCATGGCCTGAAGGGCTGCATCGCGACGATGCTCCTCGGAGGCGATGTCCAGCCCCAGCGCCTGGACATTGCGGTCCAGCGGGTCGATGAATTGAATGATGAAACGGTCTCCCTGCCGGGTGCCCGGCCCACTCAATCGACTGAGACTGAAGTCCGGCCTGCCATCCGCCCTGACACGCCTTACGAACTCGGCCTCATCGCTGGCAGCAACGCGGCGGATAAAACCGAATCCGCGCGCGCCCGGGTACTCCTTCTCGATATCGCGCCCTTTGCTGTAACGACTCATCTGGCTGCTATTGACATGCTCGAGGTCCAGCATGTGAACCGCACCGCGCAGACCTCGAAGGCGGTACTCATAGACCCTGAGCCGTGCCTGCAAGTTATCGCCGATCCCCTCACCGGCCTCTTTGAGAGCCTGGCCTATGCGTGCATCAATCGACCTGCGCTGTTCATGGCTGGCGATAAAGCTGACGCTAAGCCCGGCCAACAGAACCACAGCCATCCAGCCAACGAGCCACGTGAGAGAGCTTTTCTTCATCGATCAGACACTCGTTTTCAATCCTGAATACTGTGAGGTGACCAGAGGACACCATCCGCCTGCCCTGGCGCGTCTCTGCGACCTCAAGCGTAGATTGTCTTCGACCAAGCGCCAGTGACGTCGCCATGGCTGCCGGTTTATCGC
Source organism: Pseudomonas syringae pv. coryli str. NCPPB 4273 (assembly GCF_000972175.1). Taxonomy (NCBI): domain Bacteria; kingdom Pseudomonadati; phylum Pseudomonadota; class Gammaproteobacteria; order Pseudomonadales; family Pseudomonadaceae; genus Pseudomonas; species Pseudomonas syringae pv. coryli. The sequence continues at coordinate 191,526 of NZ_AWQP01000004.1, forward strand.
GCGCGCGGCCGCACGGCATCTGTCAGCAGCCACCTGCAACTCATGGAATCGACCCAGCAGATGGCTAAATGATAGTTATCCTTTTCTTAAGGAAACCTTAGCGCCTTTATCGACTGAGCACAGGCACGACTTGACAAGCCATCAGTGCCTTATTTATGCGGGTGTGTTCGACAGGTTGCGGTGTACGACGAAGGAAGGAAGTTGATCGGGCCCGGTCATGCTGGCCAGCCCTGCGGTTTCAGCTTGAATCGTAAGCTTGTTCAGCGTAGCCAGTGCGATTGCCGCTCATGCAGTAAAACGAACCGGCATTGAGCCGGTTCGCCATTCGGTCAATACCGTCAGGTCTCTGCCATCAAGGCTTCCAGCTTCCGCCTTCGACGATGACCGCGTTGGGGTCTGTGCCCTCGGCCAGTTCCGGGCGTACATACTGGTCGTAGAGCTTGAGCAGGTATTTCTCTTCGCCCAGCCTGGCCAGTTCGGTGTTCACCCAGTCGCGCAGTTCGATATTGCCTTTTTTGACGGCAGGAGCAATTGGCGCTTCGTCACCGAGTTTCTGCTCCAGCACGCGATAGCCGGGGTTTTTCTTCGCCCAGCTGAACAGCACCAGATTGTCCTGCGCATAGGCATCACCGCGACCATTGGCCAGCGCTTGCAGCGACTCGGAGTTTTTCTCGAACTTCAGCACTTTCCAGTCAGGATGATTTTTCGTCAGCCAGAGATCAGCCGTGGTGCCGGTGGTGACGATGGTGGTCTTGCTCGCCAGATCGTCCAGCGTCTTGACCGGACTGGCTTGCGGCACCAGCGCCTGAACTGCAACACGCAAATTCGGGTTGGTGAAATCCACTGCCTCTCGACGTTCCGGCGTAACCGTCATGTTGGCCAGAATCAAATCTACCTTGTCGCTCTGCAGAAACGGTATGCGGCTGGCAGGTTCGACTACTACGAACTCGATCTTCTTCTCGTCGCCCAACAGGTCCTTGGCGAAACGCTTGCCCAGGTCAGTGTCGAAACCGACGTACTGGCCCTGCTCGTTGACGAAGCCAAAAGGCGGTTTATCGCTGAACACACCGACAATCAGCTTGTCGCGAGCCTTGATGGTTTCCAGGTAACTGCTGGACGGTAAAGGGGCAGCCTTGGCCACGGGCTTCTGCTCGGCAGGCTTGTCGCAACCCGCCATCAGGGTGAAGGCAATCAACGGTAATACGAGGGCAGTTTTGAAGCTCACGATGCTTTCCTTTTTGGCATGTTTTCCACGTAGGAGAACCTCTCCAGGAACTGCTGCGCGCGTGCGGTCTGCGGGGCGCTGAAGAAAGTTTCGGGGTCGTTCTGTTCCGCGATCCGGCCGCGGTCCATGAACAGGATTCGGTCGGCCACCGCTCGGGCGAAGGCCATTTCATGAGTGACGATGAGCATGGTCATGCCGCCTTGGGCGAGGTCGAGGATCACTTCCAGCACTTCCTTGACCATCTCCGGATCGAGGGCTGCGGTCACTTCATCGAACAGCATGACTTTTGGGTTCATGCACAGCGCGCGCACGATAGCGATACGCTGCTGCTGGCCACCGGACAGCTCGCGCGGATAGGCGTCACGCTTGTCCGTCAGGCCCACCCGCTGCAGTAACGCCTCGGCCTGCTGACGAGCCCCGGCTGCACTTCGTTTTTGCACGCGCAACGGGCCGAGCAGAATGTTGTCGAGTACGGTCATGTGCGGAAACAGGTGATAGCTCTGAAAAACCATGCCGATTTGTTGCCTGACCAGCCGCCAGTCGGCGTTGGCGGGCAGCGCCTTGCCGGCAAAGTGCAGGCTGCCGGCATGACCGAGCTCGAGGCCGTTGAGGCAGCGCAGCAAGGTGCTCTTGCCACACCCGCTGGGGCCGAGAATCACCACGACTTCGCCCTCTTTCACGCTCAGGTCGATGTCTCGGAGCACCGCGGTGTCACCAAAGTTTTTGCTGAAGCCGGACAGTTCGATCAATGTGCTCATGCATGATTCCAGCGCCGTTCAAGCACACGCGAGGCGGCCGACAGCGGATAACAGACGATAAAAAAGAATAGAAACAGAAAGCCGTAGATCAGCACCGACTCGTACGTGCGCTCGATGATCTGCTGGCCGACCTTGGTCACGTCCACGACTCCGATCAGGACGGCGAGCGAGCTGGTCTTGATCAGCCGCGTATAGACATTGATCACCGGCGGCGTCAGTCGCTTGAGTGCCTGTGGCAGCAGCACGCGACCATACAACTGGCCGAGACCAAGGCCGATTGCCAGGCCTGCTTCGCGTTGCCCGCGAGGAATCGAACGCAACCCGCCGCGCACCACCTCACCGACCTCGCTGGCCCCCCACAAAGAAAGCACCAGCACTGCGCACCAGAACGCTGGAATACTCACGCCAAGGAAAATCGGCAACCCGAAGAAGAACAAGTACAGCCAGACCAGTACCGGAATCGCCCGGAACAGCTCCAGATAGATCCGCAACGGCACCTCCAGCCAGCGTTTGCCAAGGCTGCGCAGCACGCCGTAACCCACGCCGCCAATACTGCTGAAGACAATTGCCAACAGTGAAATCCCTAATGTGCGCCCTGCCCCCGTGATCAACTGCGGCGCAGACACCCACAACAACTCAAGACCCGAACTGGCCATGCTGGAGCCTCCTTTCCAGAAGACCGAGCAACAAAGACAACGGCAGGAACAGCAACACACACAGACCGGTCATCACCGCGAGCATCTCGTAGGTTTTGTAATACAGGGCAATGTAGCTCTTGGTGGTGTAGAGAATTTCCGGCACCGCGACAGCCGAGACCACGGTGGTTTCCTTGAGCAGAAAGACGAAATTGGCGAACAGTGCCGGCAGGCTGAGGATGCCCGCCTGCGGCAGAATCACGTGGCGCAGTAACTGCCAGCGGGACAGGCCGATGGACAACCCCGACTCGATCTGTGTCTTGGGCACGGCCTCTATGCCGGCGCGCAGAATCTCGGTCAGGTAAGCACCGCCGAGAAAGGTCATGGCAATCACTGCCGACGCGAAACCCGACACGCGAATCCCCAGCGTCGGCAAGGCGAAATAGATGAAGAACAGTTGAATAAGCAACGGCGTGTTGCGTGCCAACTCAACATAAACCGGCACCAGACGGTGCAGGACCGGCACCTTGAATGTAGCAATCGCCGCGTTGACAACCGCCACCATCAGTGAGGTCAGAATTGCAATCAGCCCCACCTGGAGGGTGACACCAATGGCTTTGAGGAAAGCAGGCAGCGTGGAAATGGCAAATGCGTAATCGAAGGTCATTGCTGGCCTTCCACATCGGGATAAACGGACAGAAAACACATCAGGCGGGGCCTTGAACTTACGTATTGATATATAGCTTAACCTTCTGTTTTACATAAAATTAATACCTTTTTAGCATAAGCATAGCGCGAAAAAGGTGCCTGCCTGGGCGCCCCATACGCGTCACGTGCCAGTATCAAGTGGAATGAACACTTGCCCAATCAGTATGTGTGGGGCTCCATGAATTGGCGGTAGCGGGTTCTGCAAAACCGGATTGGTCTGAGGTGATGCAGGGCGTCTGCCTGGCTGGAATGTCTTCGCGATGACGCTACTGCCAGTGCTCACACAACCGCACCAGCTCATCAACCACATACCTCACCTTGGGCCGCAAGTGAGAAACCCTGGGCCATACGGCATGTACTTCAACGGGCTCTGGTTCATAGCCTGCAAGCACCTCAACCAGTCGGCCCGCGTCAATGTCGTCCTTGAACAGGCAGCGCGGCATCTGGCACAGGCCGGCGCCGGCGACGGCTGCCAGGATCATGGCCTCGCCATCGCCGATCTGATGTGCGGAAGGTGGCGCGTAGCGAACGGTTTCCTGACCTTCATTGACTCGCCAGGAGAGTGGTTGGCCCCGTCGATGGCCGACGATGCAATGGTGACGATTCATATCTTCCAGGGTGTCAGGTACGCCAAAACGGGCCAGATAACTCGGCGCGGCGCAAATAGCCCAGCGTTGTCGCGCAAGCCGGCGAGCAACAAGGCCGCTGGTATCCTTGAGTTTTCCAAAACGAACCAGCAGGTCGATCCCCTCTTCAATCGGATCGACCAAGTGGTCAGAAAAAGTCATATTCAACTGCAGCGCGGGATACTTGTTAGCGATCTCAAATAACAACGGGGCGACAACCCGGCGCCCGAATGCCACGGGTATATCGATGCGCAATCGTCCGGACGGTTCGCGGGTTCCCGGAGCCAATCCGCTTTCAGCCGCACCGATTTCTTCGAGCGCGTTCGAGCAGGCGATGAAATAGGCATCGCCATCAGCAGTCAGAGATATTCGACGGGTAGAGCGATGAAACAGCTGGACGCCCAGTCGCCCTTCCAGGCGGGCTATGGATTTGCCGACGGCCGATTTCGAAATACCCAGTCGCCCGGCTGCCTCGGTAAAGCTATTCGAACGCGCTGCCACCACAAAGGTGATGACGCCTTGGAACGAGTCTATGGGAATCATAACCGCCCTGAAAAGTAGACAATAACTCTACCCACTTTAGAGTTTCAGGCAGTTTATCGCCAGACACTTCTACCCTAGCATGGCGGTATGTCTCTGGCTGATCACATCAGACCGAGTTTTCAATCCCAAACAGGAATACATCATGCCCGTCGTACGCGTCAGCTGGTTCGAAGGTAAAGAGCATGCTCAGAAAGCCGCCGTAGCTGCTGAAATCACCGAAAGCATCGTCAAAAACACGGGGACTCCCGCCGAATACATCTACGTCATTTTCGAAGACGTAGCACCGTCGGATTGGGCAGGTGCGGGCAAATTGTTCGGTGAAACTCCCGCCACGCCCTGAACCTGCACACTGCATAGATGCAACGACTGGATCAGCGTTGCATCCTCACCTGCCCCCCTTGGGGGCCGACCGTGGAAGAGATCACCATGCATCCACATATTTCCTGCTTATTCTCGCTTGCAATCAAACCCGGCGACTTTGCCGAGTTCAAAGCGCTGATCGCCCAGGTCGTTGCCGCCACCCGGAAAGAGCCCGGCACCCTGGTTTACGAGTACAGCGTGAATGAAGATCAAAGCGTTGCGCATATCCTTGAGCGCTATAACGTCGAATCCGTTGTCAGCCACGTAGACATCACCTTCGCCCCATTCGGCAAGCGCTTCCTCGAACTGTGCACCATCACCAGTCTGGTTGTGTACGGCACACCAGATGCCGAGATCCGTAAACGCTTGGATCCGTTCGGTGCTGTGTACATGACGCCGTTCGACGGCTTCAGCCGCTAACCGATTTGATCTGCGCAGACTCGACTGCAAAAAACCGGGGCTGCACTTGTTTCCCCCTTACGGCATAGAGAGCACCATGTCTATTATCGCTGACCTCATCAAGTCCCGAATTTCCGCCAACAACTACGACACTGAGCGCAAACTCTCAGATCAAGCGATCACTGATCTGATTGATCTGGCCACCCATGCGCCGTCCGCCTTCAACCTTCAAAACTGGCGTTTCGTAGCCATACGCAGTGAAGAAGCAAAAGCACGTTTGCTGCCGTTGGCCTATGGACAAAAGAAGGTGGTGGATTCAGCCGTGACATTTATTGTGTGTGGCACCCTGAATCCGCATCAAACGATTGCAGCATCGCTGAAGCCTTCGATGGATGCCGGGGTCATCGACAAGGCCATTTATGACATGTGGGTGGGCGCCGTTCAGGGTATGTACGCTGAAAATCCACAACTGCAGCGCGATGAAGCCATCCGTTCAGGCTCGCTGGCCGCCATGACGCTGATGCTTGCAGCTAAAGGCCAAGGCCTTGATTCAACCCCCATGATCGGCTTCGACCCAGCGGCGGTTGCAGAAGCATTCAATCTTTCAGCTACTGAAATCCCCGTGATGCTGGTGACCGTCGGTTATCCAGGCGAGAGCAACTGGCCGCAAAAGCCGCGTAAAGCCGTTCGCGAAGTGCTTGAGTTTATTTAGCACACAAAGTGCGGACGACGCATCGCTTAAGCAACCCTGTCAAACCCGACATCACGACGACCAGATCACTCTGAAGGAGCGTCCCATGGCCAACCCGACCGGCCCGCATGACAACATCAGTTCCAAAGTTGAAATCGAGTATCCCGATTTTACAAAACTGCCTGATCAGGTACGGGAAAAATTCGAGAAGCTTCCAACGAAGGTCAACTTCTTTCGAATGCTGGGTTACAGCCCCGGAGCATTTATTCCTGTCATCGACCTGACCAACGCAATATTCAGGGACCTCACCCTCTCCGACTATCATAAGGAGATGATGGTATTGCTGCTGGCTGCGCATGAGAACGTCGCCTATGAGTGGGAGCAGCATGTTTCCATCGCTCAAGTTGCGGGGGTTCGTCCTGATCAGTTCGTCGCCATCGCAGAAGGCTGCCTGGAGGATGCCACAGCGTTCAAAGAGGACGAGCGCGTCCTGCTTCGGTTTGGCCAGGCCATTATCGACAAAGGCAAGGCCCCGGGTGTGCTGTTCAAGCATACCTTGCAGCACTTCTCGCTCCATGAGCTGAGCGATGCCATTCTCGTCATTGGTTTTTATCGGATGTTGTCAGGCTACATTCAGACCTTCGATATCGCCGTTGATGCCCAGTCGAATGGCAACTGGATCAAAGGCTGATACCGACGCATGCCTGCTTCCTGAAGCATGGATCGATGGCTGTACCGCCATCGACTCACCTCCTCCTTTCAACGGTCGCGGCACGCTGAATGATCGAGCCTGGTCTGCGTGGGCAACGATCAACCCGTACGGCCTGCCAAAGGCCTGGGGCGATGCCAGGACCTGTCCATCACCCTTTTTAATTGCAGGTGTTCCTTCTTGAAATACCCATTAAAAGCCATAGCGCTCAACGCATTGCTTGATGAAGATTTCTACTTTCCCCATGAGATCATTGGTCAGCCCTTTCGTACCTCAGACTTTACTGATCTGAAGATAAGCAGCTTCACCACCAGCGACGGCGTTAATCTCGGCTATTGGGAAGCCGGCGCCGGGCAACCGTTGATCTTCATCCCCGGCTGGTCGGCCAACGGCGCAATGTACTTTCACCTGATGCACATCCTGAGCGAGCACTACCATGTGTATGTGCTGGACGTGAGAAATCAGGGCCTTTCCGAGCGCGTCGACTTCGGTAATCGCATTTCACGGTACGCTATGGACGTGAAGGAGTTCGCCGGCCATTTGGGCGTTTCGCAGGCCGACTACTGCGGCTGGTCCATGGGCGCATCGGTGATGTGGGCCTACATCGATCTGTTTGGCACGCAAGGCATTCGCACCCTGAGCATCATTGACCAGGCACCCTCGATTTATTGCCACGCCGACTGGACGGAGCAAGAACGGCTCGAGGCCGGGGCGTTCACCACGTCGCCCGAGCGAATGATTGCATCCTATGCGCAAGGCATCGCCACCAACAGGCTGGTTTCCGCAAGCCGGGTTGTCGAGCGAGCGATGGCGATGGACTCGCCCTACTTCCATAACGTCATCAGCCTCGTGCAAGAGGTGATTAAAGATGACATGGCATTTACCAGGCAGGTGCTTTTCGATCACACAACCAACGACTGGCGAGACGTCATTCGGTCAAAGATCAATGTGCCGACCGCAATCTTCACCGGTGAGTACAGCGACTGGCTGGAGAGTCAGCACTGGATGAGCTCGGTTATCCGGGACTCGGTGCTTCATGTGTACACCAAAGCCGAGCAAGGCGATCACTTCCTGGCGTTCAAGAATCCAGTGAAATTTGCGGCAGACCTGCGCAGCTTTTTGCAGTAACGGCGATTCGATGGGTGGCCGTACTTCCGGGTTTCTGCGGATACGGACGCTCCTGATACAGCGCTCCTTTTATCCGGCTGATACCTTCACTGCCCCTTATATCAGCCGGTTTTTCCAAAGGTCTGTCACCGCTCCCATACTGGATGGGCGAATCGCTCAACCAGAAAGTTGATCAGCGATCTTACCTTCGCGGGTAAATGTTTACGGGTTGGATACACCACGTAGATCCCCAACTCGACCGATTGATACTCGGGAAGTATTTCGACCAGATCGCCTCGGCGTAGATCCTGCGCCACCATAAAACTCGGCTGCAACGAAATGCCACCACCGGCCAATGTGATGGCGCGGCAGGTATCCCCGTTATTACATCGAACCACCGAGCGCGTGTGCACGCTTTCACTGCCTTCGGGCCCCTCGAATTGCCATTCAGTACCGCTGGCAAAGTTGCTGTAGGCCACTACCCCGTGCTCTGCCACATCCGATAGTTTTTCAATGGGTGCGTGGCTGGCCAGATACGCAGGCGACGCACACAGGCACATCCGGGTACTGGCCAGGCGTCTGCCCACCAACGACGAATTATCCATGCGTGCGATACGCACCGCTGCATCAATACCTTCGTCAACCAGATCCACCAGACGATCGCTCAAGCTGATTTCCAGCTCGACCTTGGGGTAGGCGCTCATGAAATCGGCCCAGATCGGAGCCAGGTGCAGCACGCCAAAACTGACCGGGGCGTTGACTCGAAGCACTCCGCTGGCCTCCGGCGAAGCAGACGATACAGCCTTCTCTGCCTCATCCATCATGGCCAGCACCTCACGGGCCTGGTGATAGAACTGACGCCCCTCATCCGTCAAGGAAAGCCGCCGAGTCGTGCGGTGCAACAACCGCGCGCCGAGACGCTCCTCCAGCGTGCTCACGTAACGCGAGATGGCTGCCTTGGACATGCCGAGTGGCTCGGCTGCCCCGACAAAACTGCCCTTATCAACAACGGTGCAGAAGACCTGCATTTCCAGTGCACGATCCATGATTGGCTCACTTAGTGGAACTATTCATCACATTCAGCCCGATTTATCCCTGCCTGGCAATCTATAAACTGGGCCCATCGAAACGCAACTCAACTCAGAGAGAGGCAGTCATGAAAATCACAGTAATCGGTACCGGCAACATGGGCTCAGCCTTTGCGAAACAGCTTTCTGCCGCAGGGCACAGCGTCCGCATCACTGGCCGTGACATCAGCAATGCGCAGGCCCTGGCCGACCAGCACGCGAATGTCAGCGCTTATGTAGCGTCCGACGCGTTGGGTGACAGCGAAGTGATCGTGGTGGCCACCGCCTATGCCGATGCGACCGCTGCACTGCAAAGCCTGGGTGACCTGACCGGTAAAGTGGTGATCGATATCACCAACCCGCTGAGCGCCGACTACATGTCATTGACCGTCGGCCACGTCACCAGCGCCTCGGAAGAAATCGCCAGGGCTGTGCCGCAAGCCAACGTTGTGAAAGCGTTCAACACCCTGTTCGCTCAAGTGCTCGCCGATGGTCCGAAGTTCGCCAACGACCAGACCGGCAGCGTATTTGTCGCCAGCGACAGTGAGCGCGCCAAGCAAACCGCTATCGCGCTGGCTCGCAGCCTGGGCTGGAACACCGTGGACGCTGGCGGCCTGGTTAACGCTCGCTATCTGGAGCCACTGGCGGGTTTCAACATCTACCTCGGTTACGGCGCGGGTCTGGGCACTTCGGTCGCTCCGGTCTGGCTGAGCAAGTAAGCAATACATCATCAATCAGGAGCAGTCACCATGAACACTTCATTCCCCCTGCTGTTTGTGTCTCATGGTGCTCCCACGTTCGCCATCGAGCCCGGCCTGGCAGGCCCGAGACTGGCCAGGCTCGGTCGTGAGCTGCCAAAACCTGATGCCATCGTGGTTGTCTCGCCGCACTGGATGACCCGTGGCGAAGTCAGGGTTACGTCAAGCACAGCACCTGAAACCATTCATGACTTTGGTGGTTTTCCGGGCGCTTTGTATACGTTGTCCTACCCGGCTCCGGGCGCACCAGCGTTAGCGAGTCATATTGTTGATCTGCTGCAGACGGCGGGCTGGCAATCGCGGCTCGATTCCGCCCGCGGCCTGGATCACGGTGCCTGGATACCACTTATGTATCTGGCACCCGACGCAGACATACCGGTCGTTCAGGTGTCCATGCCCGCCACGCTTGATACACGCAGCGCCTGGCAGCTCGGCGCAGCACTCAAGCCACTGCGTGAGATGAACGTATTGATCGTGGCGTCAGGCAGCCTCACCCACAACCTGTACGAGTTCCGCGGCGCAACAAGCCACGGCGCCGACTACGTCAAACAGTTCGCAGCATGGACCGCCCTGACCCTGCAGGCAGGAAACATTGATCAGTTGCTCGACTACAAGCAGTACGCACCTTCAGCCGAACGTGCACATCCGACCGATGAGCATTTCCTGCCGCTGTTTATTGCGCTCGGGGCAGCTGGTCACGGTTATCAGACACAGGTAATGGACGGCGGTATTACCCACGGCGTTCTGGCGATGGACAGCTACCTGTTTATCTCAATTGATAGCGAACGATTCGAGTCAGCTCAAACCGTTCAAGGTGTGAAATAACCTCATGCAAAACATCAACTTCTCTGAACCCGCACGCGAGTCCGAGTCGGGTATTTTCTTCCGTAAGGCATGTAGCACTGTCAACCCAAAGGCACGGTTGCTACTGCTTCACGGAGTAGGATCGAACGAAGCCAATCTCGCCAGTCTGGCCGCGTCGCTGCCCGAAGAGATCGAAATTCTGTTGCTCCGCGGCCCGCAGCAATTGGGTCCTCAAGGCTTCGCCTGGTACCAGGTCAACTTCACCAGCGATGGACCTTCTTTCAACCAGGAGCAGGCTGAGTCCAGCCGCCAGTTATTGATCCGGTTTATTCAGGCGCTTCCCCCGCTGCCCACTGTGATCGCCGGGTTCAGCCAGGGCGGCATCATGAGCTCAAGCGTCGGCGTCACAAGACCTGAGCTAGTGGCAGGTTTTGCGCTGCTGAGCGGGCGGATGCTGCGAGAAATCGAGCCAAAGATTGCGCCACGTGATCAGTTGCAAGGCGTCTCAGCCTTCATTGCTCACGGCCAGCAGGACAACGTACTGCCGATTGACTGGGCACATGAAGCTGACGCCTGGCTCAGCCGGATCGGTGTGCAGCACCAGACTCATTTTTACGACATGGCCCACGAGATCATTCCGCAGGAACTGGCTGACTTCTCGCAATGGCTGGATCGGACACTTTTGCTTTTCAACTGAACCCCACTGCTTATTTAACACAAGGAATTTTCCATGATCGATTCACGCACCGCACCTTACGCCGCTTTTGTATTGCGTCTGGCACTGGGCCTCATGTTCATCGCCCACGGCCTGACCAAAGTATTGGTCTTTACTCCGGCAGGTACTGCTGGCTTTTTCGAATCCATTGGCTTTCCAGGCTTCCTTGCCTATCCGGTTATGGCCTTCGAAGTGATCGGCGGTTTGATGCTGGTACTGGGGGTCTACGCCCGCTGGGTTGCTGCAATCGCTGTTGTTCAACTGTTTGCCGCCGCCACCGTGCATTTCGGCAACGGCTGGAGCTTCACCAATGCTAACGGTGGCTGGGAATATCCGATCTATCTGTCCGTCACAGCGCTGGTCCTCGCTCTGCTGGGTGATGGTGCTTTTGCTGTGAAATCTTCCAGAACGCAGTGACAGGCACCTCTCGATGCTCGGCCCAAAGACAACGATCCAAGGGTCGAGCATCATCAATTGGAGAAAATCACATGAAGTCTCGTGCTGCAGTTGCATTTGAACCTGGCAAGCCGCTCCAGATCGTCGAGATCGACGTCGAGCCGCCACGCAAGGGCGAAGTGCTGATCAAGATCACTGATACCGGTGTATGCCATACGGATGCTTTCACACTTTCGGGCGATGATCCGGAAGGCCTGTTCCCGGTAGTACTGGGCCATGAAGGCGCCGGCATCGTCATCGAAGTAGGCGAAGGCGTGACCAGCGTGAAAGTCGGTGACCACGTCATTCCGCTGTACACCGCCGAATGCGGCGAGTGCCTGTTCTGTAAATCGGGCAAAACCAACCTGTGCACCGCTGTGCGCGCCACTCAGGGCAAAGGCGTGATGCCGGACGGCACTTCACGCTTCTCCTACAACGGCCAACCCCTGTACCACTACATGGGTTGCTCGACCTTCAGCGAGTACACTGTTGTCGCTGAAGTTTCTGTCGCGAAGATCAATCCAGACGCCAACCCCGAGCACGTCTGCCTGCTCGGCTGCGGCGTGACTACCGGCATTGGCGCGGTGCACAACACGGCCAAAGTCCAGCCTGGCGACACAGTCGCGGTATTTGGCCTGGGCGGCATCGGTCTGGCGGCGATTCAGGGTGCGCGTCAGGCCAAGGCAGGACGCATCATCGCTATCGACACCAACCCTGCCAAGTTCGAACTGGCCCGTTCGTTTGGCGCTACCGACTGTGTGAATCCAAAAGATCACGAACAGCCGATCCAGCAGGTGATCATTGAGATGACTGGCTGGGGTGTCGACCACTCCTTCGAATGTATCGGTAACGTGCATGTGATGCGCGCTGCGCTCGAATGTGCCCACCGCGGCTGGGGCCAATCGATCGTCATTGGTGTCGCCGGTGCCGGTCAGGAAATCTCGACACGTCCCTTCCAGCTGGTCACCGGCCGTACCTGGAAAGGCTCAGCGTTTGGCGGCGTAAAAGGCCGCAGCCAACTGCCGAAGATGGTTGAAGACGCGATGAAAGGCGAGATCGAGCTGGCACCTTTTGTCACTCACACCATGGGCCTGGAGCGCATCAATGAAGCGTTTGACTTGATGCACGAAGGCAAGTCGATCCGCACCGTCATCAAATACTGATGTCGTCCACTGTTCCGGGGCAGTTGCCATAGAACCTGTTCCAAGTCACCCCTATAGCTGGAGGTACACTGTGAGCGATGTAAAACTTCACCCTGCGCTGGATAACGGCATCAAATCCGCTGCTACCGACTTTGCAGGCGGCACTCTGCAGTGCCTTTGCCCGACCGACAAGGTTGAGGTCAAAGTCGATGCTCAAACACTGCATAACCACGCCTGCGGTTGCAGTAAATGCTGGAAACCAGCGGGCGCCAGGTTTGCCGTCATCGCGGTAGTCAATCGCGACAAAGTCAGCGTTACCGTCAACGCAGCCAAACTGACCATCATTGATGCAAGCGCTACCATCCAGCGTCACGCCTGCAAAGAATGTGGTGCCCACATGTATGGTCGCATCGAAAACCAGAACCACGCGTTCCACGGTCTGGATTTCGTGCACACCGAACTGTCTCCTCAGACAGGCTGGGCTGCGCCCGGCTTTGCCGCGTTCGTCTCGTCGGTCATTGAAACGGGTACGCCGCCAGCTGAAATGGACGGCATTCGCGAACGTTTCAACACGATGGGTTTGCCAACCTACGACTGTCTTTCCCCGGCACTGATGGATGCCTTGGCAGCACACGTAGCGAAGCAAAATGGCGTTCTTCAGGCGAGCTGAGATAATCCCTGGCGGGCATCACCCACCTTACCAAGCGTGGTGATGGCTTATCCGGAACGCATGCACTGAACCATACAGCACTCACAAAGCCCTCCTGACTCGAGGGCTTTGTCGTTTCCGGGGCGCGCTGCAGACCCGTTACAGAAATTGGCCATGCACCATAAAATACCAATAGAGCATAATTAATAACTTTATAAATCATAAAAACCTATATTAGCTTAGAACAAAAAAGAATTTTACAGCGCATAACCATAAGAATACGGTCTTAATAAATCAGTGCTGAAGCACTGTGCTCGACTTGAAGAGGACCTTCCATGCGCCGTACACCACCTTCGACTTTCTCAGATGGATTCGTGACTCGGAGCACAATGCGATGACCCGGCGCCCGCTCCTCTCGCGCCTGCTGTTTACCGCCGTCACAGCCATTACCCTGCTCGGCTGCTCACCTTCCGGCCAGGACGGCCAGGCAGCCAAAACCCTCAAAGTGGGGTTCTTCAGAGACAACACCACGCTGGTCAGCCTTGACCCCTTTCAGGTTTACTGGCTGGAGCATCGGGTGGTGCTGCGCAATATTGCCGAGTCCCTGACCGATCAGGACCCGCAGACCGGCAAGATCATTCCCTGGCTGGCGGAGCGCTGGGAAATCAGTGACAACGCGCTGGAGTACACCTTTCACTTGCGCAAGGACGTGACCTTCAGCAACGGCACGCGTTTCGACGCTCAAGCGGTGAAGACGGCCTACGACGCGGACAAGTCGTTCGCCGCACAATTGCCAGCCACCTTCGGCGCCACTTACCTCAAAGGCTACGACCACGCCGAGGTACTGGACGACTTCACCATCAAACTGGTGCTGGCCCAACCCAATGCAGGCTTTCTGCAAGCCACCTCAACCACCAATCTCGCCATTCTTGCTCCAGAGTCCTACGCGCTCAGCGTTAAGCAGCGCTCGCTGGGTGCAATCATCGGCACCGGGCCATTCGTGCTGGAGCGCTACACGCCTGAAAGCGGTTTGCGCCTGACCAAACGCAAGGGCTATGCCTGGCCATCGGCCAATGCGCAGAATAAGGGCGAGGCGCATCTGGACGCGGTCGAGGTCAGCTACGTGCCGGAAGAAAGCGTACGTAACGGCCAGTTCGTTCAGGGGCATGTCGATATTCTCTGGCCACGCAATCCGTTCTCCGAGGTGGACCTCAACCTGTTCAAGTCCAAGGGCGCGACCATTCAGAGCCGTTCGCTGCCAGGGCCTGCGCTGAACCTGTACCCCAACACGCGCGGCAATCGCATTCTTGCCGAACGCAACGTGCGCCTGGCCCTGCAGAAGGCAATCGACCGCAAGACCTACGCAGCCACCGTTTATAACCCGCAATTCCCGGTGGTCTCCGGCATCTACGACGTCACCACGCCGTTTTATGAAAACCAGGCCGACAAACTGGCCTACGACCCTCAAGGTGCAGAGCGCCTGCTCGACGCTGCGGGCTGGCAGAAAAACGCCGACGGCTATCGTTATAAAGAAGGCAAGCGACTGAAGCTGGCCTACAACCTGTCCCCCGCCGAAACCGCTGGCGATGTGCTGATTCAGGATCAGCTGCGCAAGGTGGGTATCGAGCTCAAGCTCAACGTGGTGACCACCGCCGAATGGGCTGCGGCCAATGCGGCAGGCAATTATGACCTGACGTCCACCTACATGACCCGTGCCGACCCGATCATTCTGCAGACCATCATCGACCCGCGCAGCGCCAATAGCTCGACACTGGCGACCAACCTTTACGCGCCGGAAACACTGCCCAAAGCCCTTGCGCTGTTCGACGCCGGGCTGACCGCCACGCAAAGCGAACAGCGCGCCCGGGCCTATGGCGAGTTGCAGGACTTGCTGGTCGACGAAGGTTCGGCGTTCCCGGTCTACGAGCGGGTCTGGCAAGCCGCCACAGCGAAAAACGTACGCAATTTCCACTGGACGGCGGAAGGCTTTGCGCTGTTAAACGACATCGAGTTGGCAACGACATGAGCCGCTATGTCCTCAGTCGCATCGCGCAAGCGCTGCTGGTACTTTGGGGTGCCTACAGCGTCACCTATTTCATTCTGTACCTGCTGCCCGGTGACACGCTGTCGATCATGCTCAGCGCCTCGGGTGTCGAAATCGACTCACTGTCCGCGCAGGACCTCGCCAAGGCCAAGCTCTATTACGGACTGGACCGGGGCATCTTCGAGCAATACGTCGATTTGCTATGGGGAGCAATACATGGCGACTTCGGCAACTCGCTGACGCTCAATCGCCCGGTGTCGGAATTGCTGATCGAACGCCTGCCTCAAACCCTGAGCCTCGCGGGGCTGGCCATTGTTCTGTCACTGATCGGCGGGATCGGTCTGGCGTATCTCACTGCCTACGTACGCTGGCAGCCCTTGAAAGTCGCCTTGTCACGCCTGCCGTCGCTGGGCTTCTCGGTGCCGGTCTTCTGGATGGGCCTGCTGTTCATTCAACTGTTCGCGTTCACCCTTGGCTGGTTCCCGGCGACCGGCAATCAGGGATTTTCCAGCCTGATATTGCCCGCCGTCACGCTGGCGATCCCCAGCGCTGCGGTGTACACCCAGGTTTTGCAACGTGGCTTTCAGGGCGTCTGGAAAGAGCCCTACATCATCACCGCTTACGCCAAGGGCCTGACCCGCGGGCAGGTTCAGGCCCGCCATGCGTTCAAGAATGCTGCCCTGCCGCTGCTGACACTGATCGGCCTGCAGGTCGGCAACACAGTGTCCGGCGCGGTGCTGGTGGAAACCATTTTCGCGCGCGCCGGGGTCGGTCGACTTGCCCAGGAAGCCGTGCTGCGCCAGGACATCCCGGTGGTACTGGCCATCGTTGCGGTCTCCGCAGCTGCGTTCGTCGTGGTCAATCTGATCGTTGACCTGCTGTATCCCGCGCTGGATCCGCGCATCGCCCATATGCCAAAGGTCTCCTGAAGCCATGACTATCTTCGACAACCGCCTTGCGCGCCTGGCTCGCCTGGTTGCTTCCAGTGAAACCATTTCCGGGAAAACCGCACCTGAAGCGCAGTGGCGGCGGCGCAGCAGCCTGAGTCGGACCATGCAAGCTGCCAGGCCGTTGTTGCGGCGCCCGGGTTTTCTGCTGGCCGTGGCAATCGTCGCCTTTGCGCTGCTGGCCGCGATGGCACCCAATCTGCTGAGCAGCTACGCACCTTATGCCACCTCGCCTGCCGACAAGCTCACCGCCCCCAATGCCGCGCACTGGTTCGGCACCGACGAGCTGGGCCGTGATCTTTATACCCGCGTTGTGCATGGCTCCAGCCTGTCGGTACAGGCGGCATTGCTGGCGGTTGGCATCGCCATGGCCGGCGGTCTGAGCCTGGGGGTGATTTCCGGTTTCGCAGGCGGGCGCATCGATGCGGTGATCATGCGCGTGATCGATGTATTGCTGGCCCTGCCCGGCCTGTTACTGGCGCTGGCGATTGTCACCGCTATCGGTTTCGGCACCCTTCCGGTGGCCATTGCGGTCGGTGTGGGAATCATCCCCGGCTTCGCACGCACCACCCGCGCCGAAGTATTGCGCGTCAAGACCCTGCCTTACGTCGAAGCCGCGCGTCTGGGCGGTGCAAGCTGGACGCGAACCCTGCTGCGCCACATCCTGCCGAACGCCTGGGGCCCGGTGGCGGTGCTCGCCACGCTGGACTTCGGCGCGGCGATTCTGGCCACTGCCGGGCTGAGTTTTCTGGGTTTCGGCGCCGAACCACCGGCCGCCGAATGGGGCACGCTGATTGCCAACGGTCGTCATTTTCTGATGACTGCACCCTGGGTGTCACTGTTGCCGGGGCTGTTCGTGGTCGGCGTGGTGTTCAGCTTCAACCACATCGCCCGCACGCTGGAGGAGACTCAACGATGACCGACACCGCTCAACTGATCGACATTCGTCATCTGAGTGTCGCCTACCGCTTCGATGGCCAGATCAACCAGGCCGTGCGTAACGTATCCTTTCAGGTCGCCCGAGGTGAAACCGTGGCGATTGTCGGCGAATCCGGGTCCGGCAAGTCGACGATGGCCAACGCCATACTCGGCCTGTTGCCGGACAACGCGTCCATAACCAGCGGCGAGCTGCACGTCGATGGACAGGATCTTGGCCATGCCGGCGAACGCGAGAAGCGGCGAATTCGCGGCGGCACCATTGGTCTGGTACCGCAGGACCCGATGGTCAGCCTCAACCCTACCCTGCGCATTGGCCGGCAAATCGCCGAAGCATTGATTCAGGCCCACGGCCGACGTTATCCGGCAGTCGATGCCGATGTGCTGGAATTGCTGCAGCAGGTCGGTCTGGACAAGCCGGTATTGCGTGCTCGTCAGTACCCGCACGAACTGTCCGGCGGCATGCGCCAGCGCGTGTTGATCGCCATCGCCCTGGCCGGCAATCCACGCCTGATCATCGCCGACGAGCCCACCAGCGCTCTGGACGTGACGGTACAACGCAAGATCCTCGATCATCTGCAACGTTTGGTGGCCGAGCGTGGTATTTCCCTGCTGATCATCACCCACGATCTGGGCGTGGCGGCCGACCGGGCCGATCGAGTGCTGGTGATGAACAAGGGCGAGCTGGTCGAACAAGGCCCCCCGCAACAGATACTCATCGCGCCTCGCCATGCCTACACACGTGCGCTGATCGCAGCAGCACCGGCGTTCGGGCAACGCAAGAGCCCGGCAACACCGCGCCCGGTGTCGAGTAACGACCGGCCACTGCTGACCTTGAGCAACATCGGCAAGACCTATCGCCTGCCCTACGTGAAAGGCGAGGACGCCGACTTCCAGGCGCTGCAGGACGTCAACTTCAAGGTGTATCCCGGCCAGACACTGGCCATCGTCGGCGAGTCCGGCTCGGGTAAAAGCACCGCACTGCGCATTGCGTTGGGTCTGGAGAAGCCCACCCACGGACGAGTTTTACTGGACGACCAGGATGTCACCGACCTGGGCTGGCGCGAATTCAGACCGCTGCGACGGCGTATCCAGTTAGTGCAGCAAAACCCGTTCGCGGCCCTTGACCCACGCTTCACGTTATTTGAAAGCATCGTCGAACCCCTGGTCTCGTTCGGCCTGTTCAAAGGCCGCGAACTGGAACAGATCGCACGCCGGTTGATAGAGCGAGTGCAGTTGCCCGTGGCCTATCTGGACCGCCTGCCGCGCGAGCTTTCCGGTGGACAGCGTCAGCGGGTTGCCATTGCCAGAGCGCTGGCTCTGCAGCCCGATCTGCTACTGCTCGATGAGCCGGTCTCGGCACTGGACGTGTCAGTGCAGGCACAGATTCTCGACCTGCTGGTCGAGCTGCAGGCTGAATCGGGCATCGCCTACGTGCTGGTCTCTCACGACCTTGCAGTGGTCGCCAGCGTTGCTCATCAGGTGCTGGTGCTCAAGCATGGCAAGACCGTCGAGTACGGGCTGGCCGAGGATGTTTTTGCCAGACCTGAAGCGGCCTACACCCAGGAGTTGATTGCCGCGATACCTGGCCGGCGTCTGGAGTTGCGAACAGGGACGCACTGACAAATACCTGGTCTTGCATCAATAGGTCGCACGACGCTTGGCATCCATAACGGCGGCGACTGCGTATATGCATATTCCTTATCGATATTTAAATTATTTTTTTAATAGCTATAGAGTTGCATCTTATGCAGCAAATGTTGCCGAAGCAGGACGCAGGCAAGACCAAGCTAACTTGCGCACCTGACCCGCATGTTCAGGCCGCATCAGCAAGAAGCCCTATTCCCCCACTTCGAGCACCCGCAATGAAAGGCATCAACCCCCTGTCGTTCCCAGCCCTGATGGGTTCAGCGCTGCTGCTGAATGCCGTCATTTCATTCCCTGCCCTGGCCGGACTGCTGGAAAAAGGTCGCGCTGACGGCCTGACCGCTGGCATCGCCAATGAACAGCCCTATGCCTACATCGGCACCGATGGCAAAGCCACCGGGGCCAACGTCGAGATACTGCGGGCGATTCTCGAACCGCTGGGCATCAAGCAGATCGAGACGCCTATCACTGACTTCGGTTCGCTGGTGCCCGGCCTTGCAGCCGGTCGTTTCGACTTGATCGGTGCAGGCCTGTTCATCAATCCGAATCGCTGCAAGGTCATCGCGTTCTCCAACCCGGTGACACGCTCCGGCGGTGCGTTCATTGTCAAAACCGGCAACCCTTTGAACCTGCACAGCCTCAAGGACGTCGCCAGCAACGCCAAGGTGCGCCTGGCCACGCAACCTGGCAGCAATCAGGTTCAGGAAGCCAAAGACAGCGGTATCGCCAACGGCAACGTGGTGTTGTTCGACAAGGACACCGAGGCATTGGCCGCCTTGCAGGCGGGGCGCGTGGACGTGGTGTACTTTCCGGACGCCGAAGTCATCAGTCTGGTCAAAAAAGCCAACAGTCCGGACATCGAGCGCGCCTTGCCTTTCGAGCAGATTCCGGACGCCAGTGGCAAACCGGGCTGGAATTACCACGCCTACGGCCTGCCAAAAAACGATCCGGCTTTTGAACAGGCTTTCAACGAACAACTGGCCAAACTCCGGGCGTCGGGCGAGCTGCTGAAAATTCTGCAGAAGTACGGCTACACCGAAAACGAACTGGCTGACCCGGCCATCACCGCCGCCCAACGCTGCAACCCATGACCTGCCCCGCCCCGCAAGGGCGCGCAGTAAACGGCCCTGACCCACACGAGTACGGCCATGCCTGTTGATGCTGCAACACTGGAAACCGCAGGTTTCATTGCCAGGCAACTGGCCCACGGCGCCTGGATCACCCTGCAGATCACTGTGCTTGCCGAACTGCTGGTGCTGGTGCTCTCGTTTGTAATCGCCCTGATGCGCCTGTCGCCATTTCGGGCGTTACGCTGGTTCGCCACGGTATATGTCGAGGTGCTGCGTGGCATCTCTGCATTGGTGCTGCTGTTTTATCTGTTCTTCATTCTGCCGCTGTTCGGCATTCGTCTGTCACCCATGACCACGGGCGTGCTGGGGCTGGGCCTGACGTTTTCGGCGTATGGCGCGGAAATCATTCGCTCGGCACTGATCAACGTCAGCCAGGGTCAACGTGACGCTGTGCGTGCGCTGGACTTCGGGCCGATAAGCGCATTTCGGCGAATCATTCTGCCGCAGGCCCTGCCGTTCATGATCCCGCCGATGGGTAATCAATTGGTCGAGCTGCTGAAAACCACGTCACTGGTCTCGCTCATCACCCTCACCGACCTGACCTTTACCGGCAGTCAATTGATCACCACGCTGGGCCAGCAAACGCTGATCTGGAGCATCGTGCTGGTGTGCTATTTCGTGATGGCCTGGCCACTGAGCTGGCTGGTCAAGCGTTATGAGCAGCACGCCACCGCTTGGCGCACGGCCAGGGGATGAACGATGGAGTTTGATATCGCATTCGCCTGGTCGATTCTGCCGGAGCTGTTTCAGGGCTTGCTGGTGACCGTGCAGGTCGTGGTACTGGGCTTCCTGCTCGCGGTTTTGCTCGGTCTGATCCTGGCCATGACACTGCGCTCGCAGATAACCGTCGTGCATCGCCTGAGCAAAGGCTACCTGAGCTTTTTCCGCAATACGCCGCTGATGGTCCAGTTGTATGTACTGTTCTTCGCGCTGCCGCTGGCGGGCATCACCTTTCCGGCGATCACCACCGGTGTGATCGGCCTTGGCTGCTATTACGCGGCCTACATTGCCGAAGCGTATCGCGGTGCCATTGACGACATCCCGGCCGGACAGTGGGAAGCCGCACGCGCCCTGGATTTCACTCGTGGCGACACCTGGCGGCGCATCATCCTGCCGCAGGCGTTGAAACCCATGCTGCCGGTGCTCGGCAATTACCTGATCGGCATGTTCAAGGAAACGCCGCTTCTGGCGGTGATTACCATCCCTGAACTGTTTCAGGCGGCCAAACAGATCGCCGGCATGACCTATCGTTACAACGAACCGTATACAGTGATGGCGCTGATGTTTCTGGCGATCAGTGTGCCGACCTCGTTGCTGTTCAAATACCTGGAAAGGCGCAGCCATGTCTGATCTCGCACACACCGCAATCCCGTCCGTCACCACTGCGCAGATACAGCTGAAACACGTGGTCAAGGACTTCGGCCGCAACCGGATCATCGACCATCTGGACCTGAGCATTCCTCAAGGTCAGAAAGTCGCCTTGATCGGCCCCAGTGGCTCGGGTAAATCAACGGTATTGCGCCTTATCAAGGGCCTGGAAAACTACCAGCAAGGCAGCATAGAAGTCGCAGGCGAAGCAGTGCCCGCGCGCGCATCCGGATGGCGCTGGCCTGGCGCACGCAAGGCTCCGGTGGAGCATCGGGTAGGCATGGTGTTCCAGCAGTTCAACCTGTTCCCGCACCTCACCGTGCAGGAAAATGTCACCGAAGCGCCGTTACGGGTACTCAGACTGACTCGCGAAGAGGCCCTTGAGCGCGCGCATCAATACCTCGGGCTGGTCGGACTTGCTCACAAGGCCGATGCCTATCCGAGCCAGCTTTCCGGTGGTCAGCAACAACGCGTAGCGATTGCCAGAGCGCTGGCCATGCGTCCGCAGGTCATGTTGTTCGATGAAGTCACGTCGGCGCTCGACCCCGAGCTGGTCGGCGAGGTACTGGCGGTAATTCGCTCGATTGCCCACGAATTTCAGATGACCATGCTACTGGTGACCCACGAGATGAAATTCGCTCAGGACATCGCTGACCGGGTGCTGTTCATGGAGGGAGGCCGCATCGTGGCGGACGGCACCCCGAGCGAAATTCTGCTGAATCCGCAAAACGAGCGGACCCGAAGGTTTCTGCAGCGGGTGGAGCAGCGCTGATTGCCAGCGCCGCTCTTTTTGCAGGGTGAGACGTTTGAACTTCGCAACGATTTGAAAGTGGCGACCATCAGATCCGGAAGCGCGCAACCATGTCCTGCAGGTTGCTGCCCAGGCGCGCCAGTTCCACGGTAGACGCTGCGCTCTGCTCAGTGGCCGTGGCCGACTGATCGGCAATATCGCGTACGCTGATGACACTGCGATTGATTTCGTCGGTCACGGCGCTCTGCTCTTCAGCGGCAGCAGAGATCTGTTGACTCATCTGCTCGATGGTCACGATCGAATGAGTGATTTCAAGCAGCGATTCTTCGGCCTGGCGCGCCAGCGCCACGGTGCCTTCAGTACGTTGACGGCTGGCATTCATCAGCTCCGATGCCGCGCCGGTGCCATCCTGCAAGGACTTTATCAGCGCCTCGATTTCAGTCGTGGATGACTGTGTACGCTGAGCCAGCGAGCGCACCTCATCGGCCACCACGGCAAAGCCACGGCCCTGCTCACCGGCACGTGCAGCTTCGATCGCGGCATTGAGGGCCAGCAGGTTGGTTTGTTCTGCCACCGCCTTGATCACATCGATGACGCCGCCAATCTTGTCACTGTCCTGAATCAGGCGCTGCATGGCCTCGCCCAGTTGCCCCACTTCACCGGCAAGCTGGCTGATTTCACGCGTGGCGTGTTGCACCACGCTGCTGCCGTGGGCTGCACGATCACTGGCCTGTCTGGCGGCCTGCGATGCATCTTCAGTGTTCTGCGCTACTTCCTGGACAGTGGACGCCATCTGGTTCATGGCGGTCGCCACCTGATCGACTTCCAGTTTCTGCTGAGTGACACCCGCGCTGGTCTGCTCGCTGACCGCTGAAAGCTCCTCGGCTGCCGTGGCAATTTGTGTCACGCCATTGCTGATACCGCCAATCAGGGTCCGCAGCGATACGGTCATGTGTTGCATGGTGTTTTGCAGCAGGCCCAGTTCATCCTGGCGAGTGGTGCTGAGGTCGTTGGTCAGATCGCCGTCGGCAATCCGACGCGCCGCGATCACAGTCGAATCGAGCGGACGGGTGATCTGACGGGTAATCAGGATCGCCGCGAAGATGCCCAGCAGCAATACGATCACCGCCACCGTGAGCAGCTGGGTTACTGCACTGTCTTTTTCTTTATTGGCACTGACCACCTGACCCGCCATCAGCTTTTCGGTACTGGTGACAATGTCCACTGACTGCTGGCGAAGACTGTCACGAATCTGATCACTCTGTTGCATCAGTTGCGAGATGGAGACCATCAACGACTTGTACTGTTGCAGCGCCGCAAGCGCCTCATCTACTGCCGGGGCTGCCTTGTTCGGCAATTGATTGCGCGCGCTGCTTACCTGAGCGATCAGAGAGTCGGCAGCGTCGAAGGTAATCTGCCTGTTTTCAGCGGTCGGGATACTGATATAACGGCGAAACACCAGGCGAAAGTTGGTCATGCCATTGCGCAGGTCGCCGGCAATCTTCACCTGGTCGATACCGCTTTGATCCAGCGATCGGGAAACGTCGTCCAAGGTCTTTTGCAGGAGTGTCTCAAAGCTTCCGCTCACTTGTTCGGAAATGGTGATCAGCGGCTGCATGGCCTGATCAATTTGCCGATTGTTATCGACCAATTGACTGAACGTTTGTCTCAAGCCACCCGCCTGATCGCGAATACCTCTGAGGATATCGGCGTTGGCCGGAACGGTCAGAATCTTCAGGCCTTCCTCGATGGTCTTGCCCAGATTGTCCAGGGCGGCCGTGTAGCCCTGCGAATTACTCGCGTCAGGCTTGGCGGTATAGGCCTGCGCAGCGATCCTGAGGCTCAGCGCATCGGCCTTCACCTCAGAAACCCTGGCTGCCTTGCCCAGCCGCTCGATCAGCAGGTTGGTGCTGAGGTAACCGATCGCGGTGACCGTCAGCACACCCAGCAGTATCAGACCGAAGCCTACACTCAGCTTTTTGCTGACCTTCAAATTGTCCAGCCATGTCGACTTCATCAAACTTTTCCTCGGGATTTATCGTAACAACCAAGGATCGACTGTCCGCTGGCGAACTTGATAGCCGCGGCGATTGCAAAGACTGATCGAAGAGATAGCAATATGACATGAGCTTTTTTGGCTCACCATAAGGGGAGCATTCTCAGCCCCGAATGCCTGGCCGCTATCCACCCTGCGGGTCACCCGGCTGCAGCTTTTCGAAGACCTATGGGTACTCATCATTGCCAGTGATAGTAACCTTCGGTTTATTCGATTCGTTAATAACACCCCGTGCGCAACAGAATCCGCCCCATTCTTCACTATTGGCGGAACTTCCCATGCACCAGACAATCAGCCATCTGCGCTACCCTCTCACCGCCCTCGCCTTGATCGTCATCAGTGCCTGCGGCCGTGCGCCGGAAGCCACCAGTGCGCCTGGCGCAGCCAAAGTCAGTGTGGCCAAGGTACTGGAACAGCCAGTCAACGAGTGGGATGAATTTACCGGTCGTCTCGAAGCACCTGAAACGGTCGAAGTTCGCCCAAGAGTCTCCGGTCAGATCGATCAGGTAGCCTTCACCGACGGCTCGCTGGTCAAGAAAGGCGACCTGCTGTTCCAGATCGACCCTCGCCCCTTCCAGTCGGAAGTCCGCCGCCTCGAAGCCCAGTTGCAACAGGCCCGCGCAGTCGCTTCGCGCAGTGACAGCGAAGCCCAGCGTGGCGAGCGTCTGCGCAGCAACAACGCGATTTCCGCCGAGCTGGCCGAATCGCGTACCACCTCGGCGCAGGAAGCCAAGGCCGGTGTCGCGGCCATTCAGGCGCAACTGGACCTGGCTAGACTGAACCTCAGTTTCACCCGCGTCACCGCACCGATTTCAGGCCGCGTAAGTCGTGCCGAAATCACTGCCGGCAACATTGTCACCGCCGATGTCACCGCCCTGACCAGCGTGGTTTCCACCGACAAGGTCTACGCCTACTTCGACGCAGACGAGCGCGTGTTCCTCAAGTACACCGAACTGGCTCGCAAAGGCCAGCGCGGTCAGAGCACGCCGGTGTATCTGGGACTGTCCAACGAACCTGGCAACCCGCACCTGGGCCAGATGAACTTTGTCGACAACCAGGTCAACCCGAGGACCGGCACCATTCGTGGCCGCGCCGTGTTCGATAACGCCGACGGTGCGTTTACCCCCGGCCTGTATGCGCGCCTGAAACTGGTGGGCAGCGGCACTTACTCGGCCGTGCTGATCAACGACGAAGCGGTGGGCACCGACCTGGGCAAGAAGTTCGTGCTGGTCATGGACAAGGGCAACAAGCCCGCCTACCGCGCTGTCGAGCTGGGGCCGAAAATCGAAGGCCTGCGCATTGTGCGCAATGGTCTGGCCAAGGATGACACCATCGTCGTCAAAGGCCTGCAGCGCGTTCGTCCCGGCCAGCCTGTGGACCCTGAAGTCACT
The DNA here is from genome assembly GCF_000972175.1 of Pseudomonas syringae pv. coryli str. NCPPB 4273. Taxonomy (NCBI): domain Bacteria; kingdom Pseudomonadati; phylum Pseudomonadota; class Gammaproteobacteria; order Pseudomonadales; family Pseudomonadaceae; genus Pseudomonas; species Pseudomonas syringae pv. coryli. The sequence continues at coordinate 217,127 of NZ_AWQP01000004.1, forward strand.
CCGATGGCCAGCGCCGACACCCTCGCCGCACTGCTCAAACAACGCCAGGCCCTCGAAGCCAGCAACCTGCCACAAGTGGCGCCCAAAGCGGCCGTCAAAATCGCCAGCGCTGCCGCGCCGCGCGGCTAAGGGACTCGTCCGATGAACTTCTCCAAATTCTTTATTTCACGGCCGATCTTCGCCGCAGTGCTGTCGCTGCTGATCCTGATCGCCGGTGCCATCTCGCTGTTCCAGCTACCGATCAGTGAATATCCGGAAGTCGTGCCGCCAACCGTGGTGGTACGCGCCAACTTCCCCGGCGCCAACCCCAAGGTGATCGGCGAAACCGTGGCCTCGCCACTGGAACAGGCGATTACCGGTGTCGAAGGCATGCTCTACATGTCCTCGCAGGCTACCGCCGATGGCAAGCTGACCCTCACCATCACCTTCGCACTGGGGACCGACCTGGACAACGCGCAGGTGCAGGTGCAGAACCGCGTGACCCGCAGCGAGCCGAAGCTGCCTGAAGAAGTGACACGCATCGGCATCACCGTGGACAAGGCCTCCCCCGACCTGACCATGGTTGTGCACTTGACCTCGCCGGACAAACGCTACGACATGCTGTACCTGTCCAACTACGCCGTGCTCAACATCAAGGATGAGCTGGCGCGACTGGGCGGCGTCGGTGACGTGCAACTGTTCGGCATGGGCGACTATTCACTGCGGGTCTGGCTTGATCCGAACAAGACCGCCTCACGCAACCTGACCGCCACTGATGTGGTCAATGCGATTCGCGAGCAGAACCGTCAGGTCGCCGCTGGCCAGCTGGGTTCACCGCCCTCCCCGAATGCCACCAGCTTTCAGATGTCGATCAATACTCAGGGCCGTCTGGTCAGTGAGGAAGAGTTCGAAAACGTGGTCGTGCGCGCCGGTGCCGATGGCGAAATCACTCGCCTCAAGGACATTGCACGCATCGAACTGGGCTCCAGCCAGTACGCGTTGCGCTCGTTGCTCAATAATCAGCCTGCGGTAGCCATCCCGATCTTCCAGCGTCCCGGCTCCAACGCCATCGACATCTCCAACGATGTACGGGCACGGATGGCCGAGCTCAAGAAAAGCTTCCCGGAAGGCATGGACTACAGCATCGTCTATGACCCGACGATCTTCGTCCGCGGCTCCATCGAGGCAGTGATTCACACGCTGTTCGAAGCACTGATCCTGGTGGTGCTGGTGGTGATCCTGTTCCTGCAGACCTGGCGCGCATCGATCATCCCGTTGGTGGCCGTACCGGTCTCGCTGATCGGCACCTTTGCGGTCATGCACATGTTCGGTTTCTCGCTGAACGCGCTGTCCTTGTTCGGCCTGGTGCTGGCAATCGGTATCGTGGTCGACGATGCCATCGTGGTGGTGGAGAACGTCGAACGGAACATCGAACTGGGCCTGGAACCGGTCGCCGCCACGCACAAGGCCATGGCCGAAGTGACGGGGCCGATCATCGCGACGGCGCTGGTGCTGTGCGCCGTATTCGTGCCTGCGGCATTCATTTCCGGGCTTAGCGGGCAGTTCTATAAGCAGTTCGCGCTGACCATCGCCATTTCGACGGTCATTTCCGCCTTCAACTCGCTGACCCTGTCGCCTGCACTGGCGGCGGTATTGCTCAAAGGTCATGACGCGCCCAAGGATCGCTTCTCACGCTTCCTCGACAGAATGCTCGGCAGCTGGCTGTTCCGCCCGTTCAACCGCTTCTTCGAGAAAGCCAGCCACGGCTATGTCGGCACGGTCGCCAGGGTCATTCGCAGCAGCGGCATTGCCTTGCTGGTCTATGCGGGCCTGATGGTTTTGACCTGGATGGGTTTCGCCAGCACGCCGACCGGTTTCGTTCCGAGCCAGGACAAGCAATACCTGGTTGCATTTGCCCAACTGCCGGACGCCGCGAGCCTGGACCGTACCGAAGATGTCATCAAACGCATGTCGGAACTGGCCCTCAAGCAGCCTGGCGTACAAGACGCCATTGCCTTCCCGGGCCTGTCGATCAACGGCTTCACCAACAGCCCGAATAACGGCGTGGTGTTCGTGACCCTCAAGCCGTTCGACGAGCGCAAGGACCCGAGCCTCTCGGCCAACGCGATTGCCGGTGCGCTGAACGGCCAGTTCGCCTCGATTCAGGAAGCCTACATGGCGATCTTCCCGCCACCACCGGTACAAGGCCTGGGCACCATCGGCGGCTTCCGTCTGCAGATCGAGGACCGTGGCAACCTGGGCTATGACGAGCTGTACAAGGAAACCCAGAACATCATCGCCAAAAGCCGCAGCGTGCCGGAACTGGCCGGGCTGTTTACCAGCTATACGGTGAACGTACCGCAAGTCGATGCCGCGATTGACCGAGAGAAAGCCAAGACGCACGGCGTGGCAGTCAGCGATATTTTCGACACGTTGCAGGTGTATCTGGGTTCACTGTATGCCAACGACTTCAACCGCTTCGGCCGCACCTATCAGGTCAATGTCCAGGCTGAGCAGCAGTTCCGTCAGGATTCCGACCAGATCGGTCAGCTCAAGGTGCGCAATAACCTGGGCGAGATGATCCCGCTGGCGACCTTCGTCAAGGTCAGCGACACCGCCGGCCCCGACCGCGTCATGCACTACAACGGCTTCATCACTGCTGAAATCAACGGTGCAGCGGCACCGGGCTACAGCTCTGGCCAGGCTCAGGCAGCGGTCGAGAAACTGCTTCGCGAGGAGCTGCCCACCGGCATGATCTACGAATGGACCGACCTGACCTATCAGCAGATCCTTTCGGGCAATACCGCACTGTTCGTGTTCCCGCTCTGTGTGCTGCTGGCGTTTCTGGTACTGGCGGCTCAATACGAAAGCTGGAGCCTGCCCCTGGCGGTGATCCTGATCGTACCGATGACCCTGCTCTCGGCGATTGCCGGGGTGATGATCGCCGGCAGTGACAACAACATCTTCACTCAGATCGGCCTGATCGTACTGGTAGGCCTGGCGTGCAAGAACGCGATTCTGATCGTCGAGTTCGCCAAGGACAAACAGGCCGAAGGGATGAGCCCGCTGGATGCGGTACTGGAAGCCTGCCGCCTGCGTCTGCGGCCGATTCTGATGACCTCGTTCGCCTTCATCATGGGGGTCGTGCCGCTGGTGCTGTCCAGCGGTGCGGGTGCCGAGATGCGCCATGCCATGGGTGTCGCCGTGTTCTCCGGGATGCTGGGTGTGACTTTCTTCGGCCTGCTGCTGACGCCGGTGTTCTACGTGCTTATCCGTAATTACGTCGAGCGCCAGGAGGCCCGCAAGGCCGCCAGGGTAAACAGCCAGCAAAACCTGCCTGCGGAGATGCATTGATGAGCGCGTACAAAGTCTTCATCCCGAGCCTGCTGGTCATGGCACTGGCGGCCTGCGCCGTCGGCCCGGACTACCAGGCACCGGTCACGGCGCCAGCGAAACTGGCGTCCGCCGCCCAGGGCAGCTATGACCGCAGCAAAGTGGACAGAGCCTGGTGGCAGCAGTTCGAGGACCCGACCCTCAATAAACTGGTAGCCAGGTCACTGGACGGCAACCGCGATCTGCGCGTCGCCTTCGCCCGGCTCAAGTCGGCGCGAGCCATTCGCGATGACGTCGCCAACGATGTGATGCCAGTGGTGACCAGCCGCGCCAGCAGTGACATCGGCAAGGGTCAGCAGCCCGGTATCACCGAGCGCCGAGTCAACAGCGAGCGCTACGACCTGGGCCTGGACATGGCCTGGGAAGTGGACTTGTTCGGGCGCATCCAGCGCCAGCTGGAAGCCAGCGACGCCGATCAGGAAGCTGCAGAGGCCAACCTCTATCAGCTTCAGGTCACCCTGATTGCCGAGGTGGTCGACGCCTACGGCCAACTGCGCGGCGCACAACTGCGTGAAGCCATTGCCCGCGACAACCTGAAAAATCAGCAGAGTTCTCAGGACGTAACTACGCAGCTGCGGGATGCGGGCGTGGGCAACGAGCTGGATGTGGTGCGTGCAGAGGCACGACTGGCCGCTGTCGAAGCGACCGTTCCGCAGTTGCAGGCCGAGCAGGCTCGCCAACGCAACCGGATCGCCACGTTACTGGGCGAGCGTCCGGAAAACCTCAGCGTCGACTTGAGCCCTAGCAAACTGCCGGCCATCGCCAAGGCCTTGCCGATTGGCGACCCTACGCAAGTGTTGCGCAATCGTCCCGACATCCGCGCAGCCGAGCGACAACTCGCTGCATCGACCGCACGTATCGGCGTTGCGACTGCCGATCTGTTCCCAAGGGTCAGCCTGAGCGGTTTTCTGGGCTTTACCGCCGGACGTGGCTCGCAGATCGGTTCGTCAGCGGCCAGAGCCTGGTCGCTGGGCCCGAGCATCACCTGGGCAGCCTTCGATCTGGGCAGTGTCCGGGCGCAGATTCGCAGTGCCGACGCTGACGCCGAGGGCGCACTGGCCAACTATGAGCAGCAAGTGCTGCTCGCGCTGGAAGAGTCGGAGAACGCGTTCAGCGATTACGACAAACGCCAGCAGCGGCTGGTCTCGCTGATGCGCCAGAGCGATGCGAGTCGCTCGGCGGCCAGACTGGCCTCGGTGCAATATCGTGAAGGCACGGCGGACTTTCTGGTCCTGCTGGATGCCGAGCGCGAGCGTCTGGCGGCCGAGGACGCTCAGGCGCAGGCAGAAATCGAGCTGTACCATGGCATTGTGGCTATCTACAAGGCACTGGGTGGTGGCTGGCAGCCTCAGGCCTGAACCTGAAAAGCCGGTAAATCCGCCCCGCGCCCGATCAGGCCGCGGGGCTTTTTTTGCCTGAAACCCGGCTGCATCATGATTGCCGTTTGACAGCTGCCAGCCACTCCCCGAAGCTGCAACCCGTCAAGCATTGGAAATCGATATGCCCAGACTTTCTACCACGGGGTTATCGCCTCAACCCACTTCTCGACGTCGCTGGCTGATCAGCGCAGCGGCTGCAGCGCTGCTGGTGCTTTCGCTGGTTTTCTGGTGGTGGCGCATGCCCGTCCAGACCGCTCCGGCCAAGCTGAGTCATACCTATGCCCAGGCGCTGGAGCAGGCACAAGACGGCAAACCGGGTGCCGCGCGCGTGCTGTATCAACAGCTGGCACGCACTGACCTGTCTGACACGCAACGCATCAGCCTGCTCGCCGAACTGAGCGACTATCCCAGCCCCCAGGCCCTCAAGTTGCTCGACGCTGCGTTGAGTAACCCGTCCGCTCAAGTGCGCGAAGCGGCCATCGATGTCAGCGTCAGGCTGGTCTCCAACAGCCAGCGCAGTCTGTTGCTCGGCCCGCTGCTGGATGACGCCGAACAATCCGTCAGGTTTCGCGCCACCAGCGCCCTGCTCGGTCTCTCACCCGATGAGCTGGGCCTGTACTTTGCCGTTCTGCAGCAAAGTGCCGAGGCGTTTCAGGAGTCACTCAAGAGCCAGCCGCAAAGCGCACAAAACCAGTTGCAACTGGCCAGGCTGTATCTGCAGACCGGCGATCTGGAACCCGCGCTCGCGGCGCTACAGCGGGCCACCGCGCTGGACCCGGGCAATATCGAAGCAGCGCTGGCGCACATTGAATTGCTGGACCGCAAGGGCCAGGCCGAGCAGGCGCGCGGCCTTTTCGCACAGTTGCTGGAACACAACCCGGGCTCGTCCCTGCTCCAGCACGCGCTGGGCATGTGGCTGCTGAACCATGGCCAGGCGGAGTTCGCCGTGCTCAGCCTGGCCAAGGCCACGGAACTGGCACCCGATAACAACGACTATCGCTATGACCTGGCGGTTGCCCTGCACTCGTTGAGCGAGCTCGAAGCGGCACAGCGCCAGTTGACCCAGATCGTTCAGAACCAGCCCGCCAATCGCAAGGCCAGGGTGCTGCTGATCCAGTACTGGAAAGAGACCGGTCAGTTGCAGAACGTGCAGATTCTGCTGGCCGAGCTCGAGCAGCAGAACCCGGATGACCCGGTGCTGCAACAGGGACTGTAGGGTCACAAACGCAACGCTGAAACGGGCGAAAGGCCATCTTTGCGTGGTCTACGCGCCTTTCAGCACGTGGCCTTCAGACATTCCCGCCATTTCCTCACCCGACACTCCTTTTGCCTGTCGGATATTTCTTTTTCTAAGCCATTCACTCTCTCATGGCACGTTTTCCATCCGTGGCTAATATCGGAAATAACTTACAACGCCCCTCTGCCTACAACACGGACATCATCCCCTATATCCAACATCGTCTCCCTGCGCCATTTAACGAATTTGAGAAAGGCTATTTTCTAACTGGAAAAAAAAGTGCATCATTTGCGGGCGACTGAGTTATAAATACGCTCTATCTGCGCAACGACAAGCCGCAAAGGCCAAGTTTCAGCATAGAAACCGCAGTATCGGGCACCCTCGAGTGAGCGAATCGACCTATCAGTTTTGTCTCATCGCTTTATAGGGCTGACAACAGCCATTACATTGTTGGAGTATATTAATTGTCCAGACTTGCCGAGTTTCGAGCAGCAGAGAAAGCCCTTCAGGAACAGCTTGCACAGCTGGAATCGTTGAAGAATGACGCGGGATTGAAGAAGGAGATCGAATTCGAGCAAAAGCTCCAGGACCTGATGGGCACCTACGGCAAAAGCCTGCGTGACATCATCGCAATCCTTGATCCTTCGAGTGCTACCTCGCTGGTCGCACCCGCAGGGCCAAAGCGTCGCCGTGCACGCGTGGTCAAGGTTTACCAGAACCCGCACACAGGCGAGCTGATTGAAACCAAGGGCGGCAACCATCGCGGCCTCAAGGTGTGGAAAGAGCAATACGGTGTAGACACTGTTGATTCATGGCTGCGTGCCTGATTGCAAGTTGTCACTTGAAGCCCTGCACTTGCAGGGCTTTTTTATCTCCGGCGCTGCAGGTCTTCACCTGCGCACTGCAGCGCTGTGCTCAGGCGTCATCACACAGTGCCTGTCGATTCGCAACGGGAATTCATATACATGATTAGGTGAACTGACCGGTTCGTATACTTCAATGCACCGGGTAAATGCCGCGAGAATAATGACGCCAATAAATCCGGATTATGCGATTCAGCACACAGTTACAAACCTGAACAGTTCCTGAAGTGTGTAGAGTAATTATTCAGTTTCACTGCGTGATGAGATACACCATTATTTGTTTCTCAATGAGTCGGCGCGCTGAAAAGCATCGACAGCGCAGCACAGCGGAGCTTCACACTTTTTTCACATGAACTCTCGGATGATGAAGACCGCTAAAGGAATAGCGCCCCATGCCCGCCTCGGCGGGCTTCTTTTTGTCTGCGAAAAGGCAGATGTCACTGCGTAACGTCCAGGCGCAGACTCTCGCGAATACGCAGTGCCTCATCCTTGTTGCTCGCATAGCCGTCTGCCGATCCCGCGTAGGACAACGACCAGGCCAGCTCCTTGCTGGCGGCCGCGACCAGTGTCTGGGTCAGCACATGCACGCCATTCTGGGTAATGGTGCAGGTGGTTTCGAGTGCGGGCACCACGCTAAGCCGACTTTCACGGACATGCGTGCAGGCGCTCTGCAATCCGCTGCGCGCAAAATTAACCTGAACCGACTTGCGCATTTCCAGCAGAACGCCCTGGACATTGACTTCATGCCCTGGCGTAAGACGCGTCTGGGTGAGCTCCATGACCATCAGCGGATTTCCACTTTGATCGTTTTTCACCGCGCGCTGTCTGACCTGCACGGACGGTTGAACGGGCTCGCCCGACTCGGTCGGTATCGACTCGACCTCCCAGCCTGCGGGCCAGACGATCATTGCATCGGCGGCATGGACCTGTGCAGTGCCCAGCAGCAGGAACAGGCACAGGCCTGGCACGGAACGTCGGTGGTGCGAAAGGATCATGATCGGGTCGCCAAAACGGTTGACCGGAAATTCTGAGCCTGTTGTCGGCATCGAGCAAGGCCGACGCGACGTTATCCGCGCCGGGTTTGGCACTGCGCGCCCTGCCCCGTATCATTTGGCATTATTTGTACATTCTGTTGGAGACACATCGATGAGCTTGCACGAACTCAACACACTACCGGGCGTCACAGCCAATCCTGAAGCGGCCACCCGGCAGTTTGTGTTCAACCACACCATGCTGCGCGTCAAGGACATCACCAAATCGCTGGATTTCTATACCCGCGTACTGGGCTTCAGCCTGGTGGAGAAGCGTGATTTCCCGGAAGCCGAATTCAGCCTGTACTTCCTGGCGCTGGTCGACAAGGCACAGATCCCGGAAGGCGACGCTGCCCGCAACGAATGGATGAAGTCGATCCCCGGCATTCTGGAGCTGACCCATAACCACGGTACCGAAAGCGATGCCACAGCCTCGTACCACAACGGTAACAGCGACCCGCGCGGCTTTGGCCATATCTGCGTGTCGGTACCGGATGTGAAAGTCGCCTGCGAGCGATTCGAAAGCCTGGGCGTCGACTTTCAGAAGCGCCTGTCCGATGGCCGCATGAACAGCCTGGCCTTTATCAAGGACCCGGACGGCTACTGGGTAGAGATCATCCAGCCAACGCCGCTCTGAGCCTGCGCTGATCGCTCCGGCAAGGAACGATCAACGTAGAAAGCAAAAAGCCCCGTGATCGCTCACGGGGCTTTTTGTTTACCGCTGTCCGATCAGGCCGGTGCGGAGGTACGGATCAGGTGGTCAAAGGCGCTCAGGGAGGCCTTGGCACCTTCGCCCAGGGCGATGATGATCTGCTTGTACGGGGCAACCGTTACGTCACCGGCAGCGAAGATACCCGGCACCGAGGTTTCACCACGGGAATCGACCACGATCTCGCCACGCGGCGAAAGCTCGATGGCGCCTTTGAGCCATTCGCTGTTAGGCAGCAGGCCGATCTGCACGAAGATACCTTCGAGCGGCACGGTGATCTCTTCGCCGGTGGTGCGGTTCTTGTAGCGCAGGCCGTTGACCTTCTGCTCATCACCGGTCACTTCAGTGGTTTGCGCACTGGTGATCACAGTCACGTTCGGCAGGCTGTGCAACTTGCGCTGCAGCACCGCGTCGGCACGCAACTGCACGTCGAACTCCAGCAATGTCACGTGCGACACGATACCCGCCAGGTCGATTGCCGCCTCGACACCCGAGTTACCGCCACCGATGACAGCGACGCGCTTGCCTTTGAACAGCGGACCGTCGCAGTGCGGGCAATAAGCCACACCCTTGTTACGGTACTGCTGCTCACCCGGCACGTTCATCTCCCTCCAGCGTGCGCCAGTGGCAAGGATCAGCGTCTTGGCCTTGAGGCTGGCACCGCTGGCAAACTTCACTTCGTGCAACTCGCCAGCTGCGCCAGGAATCAGCTTGTCGGCACGCTGCAGGTTCATGATGTCGACTTCGTACTGCTTGACGTGCTCTTCAAGCGCCACGGCCAGCTTCGGCCCCTCGGTATGCTGTACCGAGATGAAGTTCTCGATGGCCATGGTGTCCAGCACCTGACCGCCGAAACGCTCGGCGGCAACACCGGTGCGGATGCCTTTGCGGGCAGCGTAGACGGCCGCCGCAGAGCCAGCCGGACCACCGCCCACGACCAGCACATCGAAAGCCTGCTTGGCGTTGAGTTTTTCCGCCTGACGCGCACCGGCGCCGGTGTCGATCTTGGCCAGAATCTCTTCCAGCCCCATGCGGCCCTGACCGAACAGCTCACCGTTCAGATAGATGCTTGGTACCGACATAATCTTGCGATCGGTCACTTCGTCCTGGAATAGCGCACCGTCGATAGCGACGTGCTTGATACCAGGGTTCAGCACTGCCATCAGGTTCAGTGCCTGGACGACGTCCGGGCAGTTCTGGCAGGACTGCGAGAAATAGGTTTCGAAATGGAATTCGCCCTCAAGTGCGCGAACCTGTTCGATGGTTTCCGCACTGACCTTGGGTGGATAGCCGCCGACTTGCAGCAGCGCCAGGACCAGCGAGGTGAATTCGTGACCCATGGGGATACCAGCAAAACGCAGGCTGATATCGTGGCCAGGGCTGCTCAGCGAGAACGACGGCGTACGGGCGTCGGTGCCGCTGTCATTCAGGGTGACGTCCTTGGAAACGCTGATCACATCATTGAGCAGTGCAAGCATTTCCTGAGACTTCGCGCCGTCATCAAGGGACGCGACGATCTCGATGGGGCGAGTAACCCGCTCCAGATAGGATTTCAACTGGGCTTTAAGATTGGCGTCCAACATGTGGCGGCTTCCTGTTTACAAAGGGTAGAAATAACAACGCCCAGGCGATGACCGCCCGGGCGTTTTTTGGGGCGATGCGGTTTACTTGCTCAAGAGCTCAACGCCCCCAGCCGATTCATGCGACTCAGATCTTGCCAACCAGGTCCAGGGACGGAGCCAGAGTAGCTTCGCCTTCTTTCCACTTGGCTGGGCAGACTTCGCCCGGGTGAGCAGCAACGTACTGAGCAGCCTTGATCTTGCGCAGCAGCTCGGAAGCGTCACGGCCAACACCGCCGTCGTTCAGCTCGACGATTTTGATCTGACCTTCAGGGTTGATCACGAAAGTACCGCGATCCGCCAGACCGGCTTCTTCGATCAGCACGTCGAAGTTGCGGGAGATGGTCAGGGTCGGGTCACCGATCATGGTGTACTGGATCTTGCCGATCGCTGGCGAAGTGTTGTGCCATGCAGCGTGGGCGAAGTGGGTGTCAGTCGAAACGCTGTAGATTTCAACGCCCAGCTTCTTGAACTCTTCGTAGTTGTCAGCCAGGTCTTCCAGCTCGGTCGGGCATACGAAGGTGAAGTCGGCCGGGTAGAAGAATACGACAGACCACTTGCCTTTGAAGTCAGCGTCCGAGACGTCAACGAAAGCGCCGTTCTTGAATGCGGTAGCCTTGAACGGTTTTACCTGGCTGTTGATGATAGGCATCGGTATATCTCCTGATGGGTTGGATGGGTTGTGAATTCGATGGATTGAAGCTTACGCATGATCGATGACAATCGCTCATTGGCAAACCTGATGTCACTGATTGCTTTTCACTATGAAGGCAGCTTATTGATAGAAGAAACCTTCGGACCGCTCCCCGCCTCCGATGGGCTCAGGAACGGAGCGGCATCAATGTAGCGCATCGCCGACTTGATGTCCCTCCAGCCTACATAGGACATCAGTGACTTGAGGTCCCAGCCGTTACTGTGCGCCCAGCTTGCAAAACCGCGACGCAACGAGTGGCTGGTGTAGCGCTCGGCGGCGATGCCTGCACGCTGGAGCGCCTGACGCAGCAACGGGATGACGCTGTTGGCGTGCAGCCCCTCCTCTTTAAGGTTACCCCAGCGGTCCACTGCCCGAAAGACCGGACCGCGTATCAGCGCAGCACAGTTGATCCACTCTATATAGGCCTGCACCGGGCACAGCCGCTGCAAGGCCGGTGTCTGGTAGGTGCGGCCCAGGTTGTCGCGATCGCCTTTGCTGCGTGGCAGATAAAGGCTGATTCCCGAGTTGGCGATGGCCTTGACGTCCTGTACCTGCAGGCGGCAAAGCTCGTCGCTGCGAAACCCGCGCCAGAACCCCAGCAGGATCAGCGCCGAATCACGTCGGCCGCGCAACAGACGCGGCTGATCGTGTTGTGCGCTCGCTTCGCGTATTTCGATCTCCAGCCAGGCGATGACTTTTTCCAGATCCTGCAACTGCAAAGGCTCGGCCTGCTTTTCCTGCGCCGGGTGCAGCGCGCGAATGCCCTTGATGACCTTGCGCACCATCGGTGCCTTGGTGGGATCGACAAAACCCTGACTGACGTGCCACTGGGCCAGCGCTGACAAGCGCAGCTTCAGGGTATTGACCGACAGCGTTCCCGCGTGGCTGGCCAGGTAACGCGCCACGCTTTCGCTGGTCGCCGGCAGAAAGCCGCCCCATGTCACCTCGAAATGCTCGATGGCAGCCCGATAGCTGCGGCGCGTGTTGTCGCGGGTCGCCGCTTCGATATAGCGATCAACGTCATTCATGGCTCAAACCTGCTGGGTGTACCGGTAAAGGCGCCGTAAAGGTAGCTGACAGCGCCTGACACGGGATAATACGCCAATATCCCGTGTTAATTAATTCAAAAAATAGCTAATTATTTCAAAACATATAGTATGTAATTACAGAGTACATACCACAGTACGAAATCGTAGGAGACAGCATGGCCCGCGGCGGTGTAAACAAGGCATTAGTGCAGAAAGCAAGGGCTTCCCTGCTGTCCCGAGGCGAAAACCCGAGCATCGATGCGGTACGTATCGAAATGGGTAATACGGGCTCGAAAACCACCATTCACCGCTATCTGAAGGAGCTCGAATCCACGCAAGCCCCGGCGCCGGATATCAACGAGGAGTTGAGCGATCTGGTGGCTCATCTGGCCCAGAGGCTTCAGGAGCAGGCACAGGAACGTATTGATCAGGCGCACGATCAGCATCATGCCGAGCGCGACATCCTTCAGCGGCAACTTGCGGCGACTCAGGAGCAGATCGGCCAACTGGAAAAACACGCACGGCAGCGTGAAGAGGCGCTGGAACAGCAGGCTGCCGCCCTGCTCCACACGCAAGGCACACTGCAGAATGTGCAGACAGAACACGCCCGGTTGCTTCAGGCCAATCAGGACCTGGAGGCTCGTCTGCACGACAAGGACGGGCAGATCCACTCCCTGGAAGAAAAGCATCAGCATGCCCGCGAAGCGCTGGAGCACTATCGCAACTCGATCAGAGAACAACGCGAGCAGGAGCAACGACGCCACGAAAGCCAGGTTCAGCAGTTGCAAATGGAACTGCGACAGGCGCAGCAAGGCCTGGCCATCCACCAGGAAAACATCACACAGCTCAATCGAGACAACGAAAGACTGCTGGCTGAAAATCGCACCACCCTGCGCGAACTGCACAGCCAGACCGACCAGCTGAAGCAAGCCAATACACAGAATGTCGCCTTCGCAGACCAACAGCAGCACGCCCACACCCAATGCGCACTGCTGGAAGAAAGATTACGCAGCGCGCAGGACGAAAACGCCGCGCTCAAACAAGGCATGACCGATGCGCAGCAACAGAGCCGCATGCTGGAACTGTTGCTGACCAAGAAGGAAGCAGCACTGGAAAACCTGCAGATCAGGCTGGATCAGCTGGATAAACCCAAAACCGCCAAGAAGAAGCCATCAGACGAGCCATGACCAGAAGCCTCAGGCAAGCGCGGCTTCGCCGCACGGCAGATGCAGATCAACCCGCGTCCCCTGACCTTCAGTGCTGTCTATACACACGTGCCCACCAGTCTGCCGGGTAAAGCCATAGACCATCGACAAACCCAGCCCGGTCCCCTGACCTACCGGTTTGGTGGTGAAAAACGGATCGAACACCTGATCGATAACGTCCTGAGCAATGCCGCAGCCGTTATCTTCGACACTCAGCAGTACATAGTCGCCAGGCAGCAGACCGTCTTTCTGCGTCGCCAGCGTTAGCGAGCGGCTGCGCACGCACAGTTTCCCTCCGACAGGTACAGCGTCGCGAGCGTTGATGACCAGATTCAACAGGGCATTTTCCAGTTGGTGCTCATCAGTGCGTACCGCACTCAACCCCTCCTCCAGTTCGATGTGCAGATGCGCATGGGTGCCGACCGTACCTCGCAACAACTCTTCCATCGAGCGGACCATGCAATTGACATCCACCACGGTGACGTTGAGCGACTGCCGGCGGGCAAATGCCAGCAGCCTGCGGGTCAGTGCAGCAGCCCGATTTGCCGAGCTTGCTGCGGCATCCAGGTAGCGCTCGACCTCACCGATCCTCCCGGCTTCCACACGCAGCCTGATCATGTCCAGTGCGCCAATCACGCCGGAAAGCACATTGTTGAAGTCATGGGCGATGCCCCCGGTCAACTGACCGATCGCATCCATTTTTTGCGCGTGACGCAAGACCTCTTCAGCCATCGCCCGCTCGGCAATTTCGGCCTGCAATAACTCATTGGTGGTTTTCAGCTCGCGCGTGCGCTCGGCGACGCGCAATTCAAGACTCTCGTTGAGTTCGCGTAACGCTTCTTCTGCATTGACCTGTGCGGTGATATCGGTGTGAGTACCCAGCCAGTGGGTGATGTGGCCCCGTGCATCGCGCAGGGGTAGCGCGCGTGACAGGAACCAGTTGAATGCGCCGTCCTTGCCACGTATCGGGAAGGTATCTTCCCAGATCGAGCCAGTGGAAAAGCAGTATTGCAAACGCGCCATCACGCGCTCGCGATGTTCGGGATGCAGAACCGAGCGCCAACCCAAGGCCGTCATGGCCTCAAGCGAGGCGCCGGTATACGCATGCCAACGCTCGTTGTACCAGTGGACCTGCCCTCGGGGGCTGGCAGTCCAGGCCAGTTGGCTCATGTTGTCAGCCAGTGTTCTGAACTGACGCTCGCTTTCACGCAAGGCATCGATGTACTGCGCGACTTCGCGGTCCTGCTCAGCCGAATGCAATGGCATTCTGGCCGGTGGTTGTTCTCTATTCACGTCGGGATCCATCCTCTTCAAGCCTTTACCCCGGAGCTCTTCCTGAACTCCGGGTGCTGCGTGACTTAACGTTTGACAGGCGTACGCATGGTGACGAACTCTTCTGCCGCGGTCGGGTGTACCCCAATAGTATCGTCAAATACCTGCTTGGTCGCGCCAGCCTTGATGGCAATGGCCAGGCTCTGGACGATTTCGCCAGCATCCGGCCCGACCATATGGCAGCCCAGCACGCGGTCAGTTTTCGCATCGACGACCAACTTCATCAATGTGCGCTCCTGATCATCGGTCAGGGTCAGCTTCATCGGCCTGAAACGACTCTCGAAAATCTGCACATCGTGACCGGCCTTGATTGCATCTTCTTCGGTCAGACCGACCGTACCAATGTTCGGCAGACTGAAAACCGCCGTCGGGATGTGATTGTAGTCTACCGGGCGATACTGCTCGGGTTTGAACAGTCGGCGCGCGACCGCCATGCCTTCAGCCAGCGCGACCGGGGTCAGTTGCACACCTCCGATGACGTCGCCGATGGCCAGGATGGAAGGCTCGCTGCTCTGGTAATGCTCATCGACCTTGATGTAACCGTGCTCGTCCAGCTTGACGTCGACACTGTCCAGACCAAGATTGTCGAGCATCGGCCGACGCCCTGTTGCGTAGAACACGCAATCGGTCTCGAGCGTGCCGCCGCCTTTCATGGACAGCAGCAGGCTGCCGTCGGCCTGCTTGTCGATGCGCTCGATATCGCTGTTGAAGCGAATCGTCATGTCGCGCTTGAGCAGCTCTTCGTGGAGATGGGTACGAACACTGCCATCAAACCCACGCAGAAACAGTTCGCGACGGTAGACCAGCGTGGTGTCGGCGCCCAGGCCGTTGAAGATCGAAGCGAACTCCACGGCAATATAGCCACCGCCCACAACCACTACGCGCTTTGGCAGCGTCTTGAGATGAAACGCCTCGTTGGACGTAATGGCATGCTCGCGTCCTGGCACATCAGGCACCTGCGGCCAGCCACCGGTGGCGATCAGAATGCGCTCGACGCTGTAGGTCTGGCCGTTGATTTCGACCTGCTGCGGCCCGACGATCTTTGCGTGGCCTTCGAGCAGAGTAACGCCGCTGTCGACCAGCAATTTACGATAGATGCCGTTGAGGCGGGTGATCTCACTGTCCTTGTTGGCAATCAGCGTGGACCAGTCAAAACTGGCCTCGCCCAATGACCAGCCAAATCCTTTGGCGTGATCGAAATCCTCGGAAAAATGCGCTCCGTACACCAACAACTTCTTGGGCACGCACCCGACGTTGACGCAGGTCCCACCCAGATAGCGGCTCTCGGCCACAGCGACCTTCGCGCCGAAACCGGCAGCAAAACGCGCCGCCCTGACGCCGCCCGAGCCGGCGCCAATTACAAACAGATCAAAATCAAAGACCATCGATATCTCCTTGGCAGAGGCACAGCATAGCCGCTTGGCGGCCAGTCAGAAATGACAAAGCCACCCGAAGGTGGCTTTGTCCCGGACGTCATCAATCAGAGATCAATGCGCTTTGCCGGTTTTGTAGAAATGCTCGAAGCAGAAGTTTGTCGCCTCGATATAGCCTTCAGCGCCACCGCAGTCGAAACGCGTGCCCTTGAATTTATAGGCAAGCACGTTGCCTTCTGCAGCCTGCTTCATCAAGGCGTCGGTGATCTGAATCTCACCACCCTTGCCCGGCTCGGTCTGTTCGATTTTCTCGAAAATGTCCGGGGTCAGAATGTAGCGGCCGATGATCGCCAGGTTCGACGGCGCATCTTCAGGCTTCGGCTTTTCAACCATGTTGGTCACGCGGAACAGGCCCGGCTTGATCTCTTCGCCAGCGATCACGCCGTACTTGTTGGTTTCCTGCGGATCGACTTCCTGGATGGCGATGATCGAGCAGCCATAATGCTTGTGCAGCTTGACCATCTGCGCCAACACGCCATCACCATCAGGGTTGACGCACAGGTCATCTGCCAGAACCACGGCGAACGCTTCGTTGCCGATCAGCGGGCGACCGCTGAGGATGGCGTGGCCCAGGCCCTTCATTTCGGTCTGACGAGTGTACGAGAAGCTGCATTCGTCGATCAGCTTGCGAATACCGACCAGGTACTTTTCCTTGTCAGTACCCTTGATCTGGTGCTCGAGTTCGTAGCTGATGTCGAAGTGGTCTTCAAGAGCGCGCTTGCCACGACCGGTCACGATGGAAATTTCGGTCAGGCCTGCAGCGAGGGCTTCCTCAACACCGTATTGGATCAGTGGCTTGTTGACCACCGGCAGCATTTCCTTGGGCATGGCCTTGGTCGCTGGCAGGAAGCGAGTGCCGTAACCGGCTGCTGGGAACAAGCATTTCTTGATCATAAAAGTCCTTGGTAAGGGCTGTTGGTGTTAACGGCGCAGTCTAATGATGAGGCAGGCACCTTACAATGCCCTGCCTTTGGCCGTCCGATGCCATGATAGAGGAATACTCGTACAGATAGTTCCGCACTTTCTGGATATTGCCTGTATATAAATGCAGCGCAGGACACCGTCAAAACACCCTCACGACCAGCGCAGCCGGACCTCAATGCCGTTTCTCGACGGCGGCGGCAGTTACACCACGCTTCGCGAATGGCAGGCAGCGACAAGCGGGAGGCAGGCAGTTTATGATGCAAAACATGGCGGAACGATGGCACCCGTTATCAGTCCAACGCTCGCATTTGTTAATTCCCTGGCCTTATCTCGAAGCGAAAAACATGATCAGAATTTTGTCCATTATTGCTGTGCTGGGCCTTACCGGCTGCGCAACCGCCTCCAATACCTACCTGAAAAACGGCAAACAGGGCTTGAGCATCGACTGCTCCGGCGAGGCGATGTCCTGGGCAAGCTGCTACGAAAAAGCGGATGCGTCCTGTGCAGGCACAGGCTATGAAATTGTCGGTACAGATGGCACCCCACAGCCTGCCGAAAGCGACAAGACGCTGGGCGTGGACGTTGGCAACTACAAAAGTCGCAGCGTGCTTGTGGTCTGCAAATAATCAGGCCTGCCGCCCTGCCCGCAACGGGCAGGGCCAGCTGACCGAGCCTGACCTATCAGCCTGAAATGCACGCTTCGGCAGCGTTCTGCACATCCCTGAAACGAATAGGCACATTGGAAAGTCGTTCGTAGACCTTGATCGTACTACCGCCCGAACGGCTTTCGATATCCACTACTGCCGCGGGTGACTTGCTGAGTTTCTGCGCGACGATGACCCGCAGGCCGTCATGGCGAGGCTCGATCAGAGGCGGCTTGCGACTGCTGCTGATCTTGCCAGCGAAGCAATCGGCGTATTCCTGAGGATTCTTGCCCGACATCACGTTCATGGTGGGGGGTGTATGCTCAATGTCGTTCACTGTGGCACAGCCAGTCATTGCCAGAGCCAGGACTACTACAGCAGCCAGTTTCATACAAAGCCTCCAAATAAAGGTCCTACGACAAGCCCCAGCGCAATTAAATCCCGACTAAGGCATTTTTTCCCGGAAACACGGCAAATTAATGTTCACCGACGTCAAATTGCGGGCGTCGCATGCTATCGTTTTGATTTTTCAGAAAAACCCCCATTTCGGAGCCCGTCATGAAATTCGTACACCAGCGTGAGCATCTCAACGAGGACGACCTTGTCGTCATCGAGTGCTCTCAGACCTGCAATATTCGCCTGATGAACGATGCGAATTTTCGCAGCTTCAAAAATGGTGGTCGGCACACCTATCATGGCGGCGCGTTTGACAGATTTCCGGCCAAGATCGCCGCACCAAGCACCGGTTTCTGGAACATCACCATCGATACCGCAGGCCGCAAGGCAGATACCAACGCCGGACGCAAACTGCCTTTCACTCACAAGATCAAGATCGTCCGGCGCTCGACCACTCGCCTGGGATGATGCAAGGAGTCACCGTGAACAATCCAGCCCCGCGCACGACCAAATTCGCTGTCAGCTACAAGCTCAATGGCGAACGCCGTTTCGAATTCGCCCAATTGCAATCGGCATCCACCGAGGAAGCCGAGGCCGCCTTGAAGAAAATGCACGGCGAGAGCGACGACCTTATCACCGACGTCAAGGTCAGCAAGGCTCTCTGATACTCACCGGAGCTCGATCCGATCATGCAACGCAAAGGTGACACTCCCGCCACGCTGGACCTGTTCGCAGACCAGACGGCCCAGCCTCGAAGCGATGAGCGGATCGGGCCTGGGTCATGGCTGTTCAGAGGCTTTGCGCTGAGCACCATGGCGCAGCTGCTGCCCGCCCTTGAACAAACACTGGGCCTTTCCCCGTTCCGGCACATGCAGACGCCCAGCGGGCTGAGCATGTCTGCAGCGCTGAGCAGTTGCGGACAACTGGGCTGGATAACCGATCGTCACGGTTACCGGTACAGCGCAACCGACCCACAAACAGGACAGGCCTGGCCGGCGATGCCGGATGCCTTCATGCAACTGGCGCAGGACGCCGCACTCGCAGCCGGCTATGTCGGGTTCGTGCCTGACGCCTGTCTGATCAATCGCTATATCCCGGGCGCCAAGATGTCCCTGCATCAGGACCGAAACGAACACGACCATCGCTGGCCAGTGGTGTCGGTATCACTGGGCATACCGGCGATATTTCAGTTCGGCGGCTTGCTGCGCAGCGACAAGACTCAACGTATCTCCCTGTTTCATGGCGACGTGGTGGTCTGGGGTGGAGAGGACAGGTTGCGCTTCCACGGCATTTTGCCCATCAAGCAGGCCGAGCATCCGCAACTGGGTGAGCAACGGATCAACCTGACCTTTCGCAAGGCTGGCCGCGACAGCTGATCAGGCCTCTTCAAGCGCGCCGGAAGTCCTGGCCAGCGCCGGACATACCGCCCGGTGCAGGTTGAGTGCCGTATTGATGATGCCGATGTGGCTGAATGCCTGCGGGAAATTGCCCAGCATGCGCCCGCCCTTCGGATCGTACTGCTCGGCCAGCAGGCCAACGTCATTGCAAAGACCCACCAACCGTTCGAACAGCCGCGCGGCATCATCGGCCCGGCCCAGCAAGACATAGGCATCGGCCAGCCAGAACGAACAGACCAGAAACGTCCCTTCACGACCGGCAACGCCATCAACACTGCGCTCGTTGTCGTAGCGCAGCAGCAGACCATCCTGCATCAGCGTGCGCTCGATCTGCGCTACGGTACCGATAACTCGCGGGTCTTCAGGCGCAAGAAAACCGGTCAGCACAATCTGCAGCAGGCTGGCGTCCACCTCTGTCGAGCCATAAGTCTGCACGAAGCTGCCAAGCTGGGCATCGAAACCGTGGCGACAGACATCGGCATGGATCTCGTCCGCCACTTTCCGATAGTGCACTGCCAGCGCACGATCCTCATCGCTCTCGGCAGCCTGGGCAATCTGCGTGGCGTTACGGTCAAAGGCCACCCAGGCCATGACTTTCGAATGTGTAAAGTGACGCGGCTCGGAGCGTATCTCCCAGATGCCCGCATCCGGCAGGTGCCAGATCTTCTCCAGATAAGGCATGACCACCTTGGAAATCGCCACGCTGCGCGGATGCTGCGCCATACCGCCGCGCAGCGCCTGGATCAGCGCATCGGCCACCTCCCCGTAGACGTCCAGCTGAACCTGCGTCGCCGCACCATTACCGACACGCACCGGCAGCGAGTTCTCGTAGCCACTTAGCCAGGGCAGCTCGTACTCCTGCAAACGCCGCTCGCCGCCTACGCCGTACATGATCTGGATCTGTTCCGGGTTACCGGCAACCGAGCGCAACAGCCAGTCCCGCCAGGCCTGGGCTTCCTCGAAATAGCCCAGATTCATGAATGCCAGAAGGGTCATGGTGGCGTCACGCAGCCAGCAATAGCGGTAATCCCAATTGCGCTCGCCGCCCAACTGCTCGGGCAATGAGGTGGTCACGGCGGCGACAATGCCGCCGGTGGGCGCGTAGGTCATGGCTTTGAGCGTAATCAGCGAGCGCTTTACCTGCGCCGTCCACGGCCCGACGTCAGGGCAGCGATCAGAAAATTCGCGCCAATAGGCTGCGGTGCTCTCCAAGGCCAGGTCGGCATCGATCTGGTCAAGCAAGGGCGAAAAGGATGCCTGATAGGCCAGCGTGAAGACCTTGCGCTCGCCTTCATCAACGTGAAAACGGCTGACGGTGTGATGATCCTGTGGGTGCAGGGCGACAGGGCTGCGCAAAACCAGCATTTCCGGCCCGGCCACTGCCGTCAGCGTATGAGCATCCTTTCGCTCGACCCAGGGCACACTGCTGCCGTAATCGAAACGGATGGCGAGGTCCACAGCGAATTCGACCTGACCGGACAGCCCGACCACCATGCGCACCACGTGGCCGGAGGTCTTCATGGGCATGAAATCGACCAGCATGGCGCGACCGTCACGGGTTTCGAAAACCGTTTCGAGAATCAGGGTGCCGTCGCGATAGCGGCGCTCGACCGCGATAACCTCGGCAGTTGGCGCGATCTTCCAGCGGCCGTGCTCATCACCGCCCAGCAGCGCGGCGAAACAGGCCGTCGAGTCGAAGCGAGGGAAACACAGCCAGTCCAGCGAACCATCACGGGCGACCAGCGCCGCCGTCTCGCAGTTGCCCAGCAATGCGTAGTCTTCGATCAGTGCAGCCATTCAGAAATGCCCGTCGTGATGATGATTCGTTAACGTGGGTATGCAGCTCGATCAGGCGTTCAGGATGTAACGCTCAATGGCGTTGGCCACTCCGTCCTGCTCATTGCTATCAGTAACATGGTCAGCCTGTCCCTTGACTGTCTGCTCGCCCTGCCCCATGGCAATCGACAACCCTGCCTTATGGAACATCGCCACGTCGTTACCGCCGTCGCCTATGGCCGCCGTACGCGACAGGTCGACGCCCAGATAGTCCGCCAGCGCGACCAGAGCGGAACCCTTGTTGGCCTCCAGCGCAGTCACATCCAGGTAGTATTTTTGCGAACGGGCCGCCAGCGCGAGCCCTTCGATCTGCGGATTGAGCTGCGCCTCAAGGGTCTTGAGCAACTCGAAATCACCGCTGGCCGCGACGATCTTGTCGACGCGATCCAGATACGGCTCGAAACTCTCGACCTGAACATAGTCATAGCCCAGTGCATCGAGCTCATGATCGACGTAATCGGCGTCGGGATCGATCAGCAGCCACTGATCATCGGCAAACACCCAGATGGCAACGTTCTGCCCGGCAAACAGCTCCAGACAGATGCGAACGGCGCGCGGGTCAATGCGATGAGCCACCAGCAGGCTGCCATCGGGATGAGTGATGGTGCCGCCATTGAATGCCACGGTGGGCAGGTCGACATCCAGCGCCTCGATCACCTGGCGCATGGCCCTGGGCGGTCGACTGCTGGCCAGCGTGAAGTGAACGCCGGCCTTACGCAGGCGCTTGATCGCGTCGATATTGGCTTGGCTAAGGCTGTGATCACGGCGCAGTAACGTGCCGTCGATGTCGGACAACAGGAACTGTACAGGCAGTTCAGACATTCAATTCTCTCCATTCCCGACCGTCACGACTCAGCAGCTCTTCACCCGCTTGCGGGCCATCCTTGCCAGCCTCGTAAAGCTGAACTTCCGGCTGTGCGGCCCAGGCGTCGAGAAACGGCTGCACGGCACGCCAGCCGTTCTCGATGTTGTCGGCCCGCTGGAAGAGCGTCTGATCACCGGTCAGGCAGTCATAAATGAGGGTTTCGTACCCGGTGGAGGGCTGCATCTCGAAGAAGTCCTTGTAGGCGAAGCCCAACGCGATATCTTCCATTTCCAGTCTCGGGCCCGGACGCTTGGCAAACAGGTCGAACCACATGCCTTCGTTGGGCTGGATCTGGATCCGCAGGTAGTTGGGCTTGAGCCGGTCGACTTCGGTATCGCGGAACTGCGCGTAAGGAGCAGGCTTGAAGCAGATGGCGATTTCTGTGCTGCGAGCGCTCATGCGCTTACCGGTGCGCAGGTAGAACGGCACCCCCACCCAACGCCAGTTGTCGACCATTACCTTGAGCGCAACGTAGGTCTCGGTGCTGCTGTCCGGCTCCACGCGATCTTCCTGGCGATAACCGACGACCTCCTTGTCGCCCATCACGCCCTTCGCATACTGGCCACGCACCGAATTGGCCAGGGCTTCCTCCTGGCTCCACGGCCGGATCGCGCCGACCACCTTGGCTTTCTCACCGCGAACGGCATCGGCGCCGAAAGCGGCAGGTGGCTCCATCGCCACCATCGCCAGCAGCTGGAACAGATGGTTGGGGACCATGTCGCGCAAGGCACCGGTATGCTCGTAAAAGCTGCCACGGGTTTCCACGCCTACGGTTTCCGCCGCCGTGATCTGTACGTGATCGATGTAGTGATTGTTCCAGAACGACTCGAACAGGCCATTGGAGAAACGGCTGACCAGGATGTTCTGCACCGTCTCCTTGCCCAGGTAATGGTCGATCCGGTAAATCTGCTTCTCGCTCATGACTTTCAGCAGACAGCCATTGAGCTCCACCGCACTGGCCAGATCGGAGCCGAACGGCTTCTCGATCACGACACGACGGAAGCCGTCTTCGGTTTCCTGCAACAAACCTGACGAGCCCAGCCGCTGGGCGACCTCACTGAAAAATCGCGGCGCGGTGGCCAGATAGAACACCGCGTTTGCGGTACCGGTGCTCTCGATCTTGCTGGCGATGTCCTGATAGGTGGAATCGTCGAGGAAGTCGCCCTGCACATAACTGATGCGCTCGGCCAGCTTGCTCCACAGCGCAGGATCGAGCGGATCCTTGCCGCCGCCGGCAACCTTGCCGGCGGCTTCATCACGAATGAAGTTCTCGAGCTTTTTCGCAAAGTCGGCATCGCTGATCGCATTGTGATCGACGCCGACGATATGCAGCCCTTCATCCACCAGACCGTCGCGTGACAGGTTGTAAAGCGCCGGCATCAACAGGCGCTTGACCAGGTCTCCATGGGCACCGAACAGAAACAGGGTCGTGGATGGGGCTACCTCGGTTTTTTGCTCGGCACTGCCACGCGACAGGCCCATTACTTGGGTTCCTTGTGGCCACCAAATCCAAAGCGCATGGCGGACAGCATCTTGTCTGCATACGAGCTTGTCTGGCGGGAACGGAAACGCGCAAAGAGGGCGCTGGACAGCACAGGAACCGGTACCGCCTGCTCGATGGCCGCTTCGATGGTCCAGCGACCTTCGCCGCTGTCGGCAACCGAACCGGAGAACGCATCCAGGTGCGGGTCGGTGGCCAGGGCGTCGGCGGTCAGGTCCAGCAGCCAGGACGACACCACACTGCCACGACGCCAGACTTCGGCAATATCCGCCGTGTTCAGGTCGAAACGCTGTTCAGGCGGCAGGAGTTCGGAGTTTTTCTGCTTGAGAAGATCGAAGCCCTCGGCGAAGGCCTGCATCATTCCGTATTCGATGCCGTTATGGATCATCTTCACGAAATGCCCGGAGCCCGCAGGGCCGGAGTGGATATAGCCACGTTCGGCGCGATCGTCGGTCGAGGTGCGGTCACGGGTGCGCTCGATCGAGCCAAGACCCGGAGCCAGTGTCGCGAACAGCGGATCGAGGCGCTCGACAACGGCGGCCTCGCCTCCGATCATCATGCAGTAGCCGCGCTCGAGGCCCCAGACGCCGCCTGACGTGCCGACATCGACATAATGCAGGCCCTTCGCGGTCAGTTCCTGGGCGCGACGGATATCGTCCTTGTAGAACGTATTACCGCCGTCGATGATCACGTCATCGGCGTCAAGCAACTCACTGAGGGTCTGGATGGTGTCTTCGGTCGGCGCACCGGCCGGGAGCATTACCCAGACAGCACGGGGCTTGGCGAGCGTGCTGACCAGTTCCTTCAGATCTGCGACCGCAGTCGAACCGTCATTGGCCAGGGCGTTGCGCGATGCTTCATCACGGTCGTACACCACAGTCGTATGACCATTCAGCATCAGACGGCGTGCGATGTTGCCGCCCATGCGGCCCAGTCCAATAATCCCAAGTTGCATGAAGGTGCTCCTTAAATCGTAAAAAGGTGCCTCGATTGCCGTCCAGCGCATCGACGGTTTGCGAGCATGCTGTTTAGTCAAGCGAGGCGGAACGTCGGTTCCCTTGCGAGAAGATGAAGACGCGAGCGCCCTCCTGTGGTGCATTTTGTCGCGATTAAGAGACATTCGCGACAATTAAAAATAAAAAAGTTCCAAAATCATGCAAAAGAAATCAGAATCGGTGCCGATAGAGAGGGTAAGCAGCGGCGGTCAGGGATTGAAAGTCATTGCCACGGACCTCTCTGAGGTTGAATCCGCCATTTGCGAGGTGAGCAATGGGCACTGTACTACCAGCACTTGCACCACAAACCCTGTATGTCACTATCCGTCGTGACGAACTGCGCACATTAAAAGAAGAGCGCGAGCAGTTGCAGAAAAAAGTGGCTCATTTGAGCTCGATACTGCAGCAATCGCAGTTATCCGCCCCCGGTAAGATGCTTCAGGCCTGACCGCAACTGTATCATTCTTCAAAACGCCTCAGGGCAAGACCGATAATCCGGCTTGCCCACCTGACCTGCCCCCCTCTGCTGATCCCGCCATCTGTTCCGTCGTCCGCTCAGCCCGGCTTGCACCTGAACGATCAAAAAAGACGTTTGGCGAACAGGTCCTCTACAGCGGCTTCTGCCAGAACATGGCACGCCCCATTTCAGGGCTCAACTGATAATTGTCAAAACCGAGCTTTCTGTAGGCCCCTTGTGCAACCTCGTTGCCCTCCAGAACCTCAAGCGTCAGCTTGCAGCAGCCACGCTGGCGCGCAATCTCTTCGACCTTGAGCAGCATTTTCTGGCTGATACCGAGGCCACGGTGTTGCGAAAGCACTGCGACGTCATGAATATTGACCAACGGACGACAGGCAAAGGTTGAAAACCCCTCGAAGCAATTGACCAGTCCTACCGGCTCTCCCGAGATGAATGCCAGCACGCTGAACGCATACGGACGCTTTGCGAGTTCGATTGCCAACTGCTGACGGGTATCGCTCGACAGAGGCCGCCCTGTCCCCATGGCATCCATCGAATACTCATTCAAAACAAACCCTATCGCGTCTGCATGCACAGGATTGGTGTAACTCGCTTGCAGTACCAGTACCTCGGGGGCTTCCATTTCCATCCTCGTCAATTCAATCAGAGTGATTCAGTGAAATCAGTCAAAGGGTAATGCCTCAGGCCAGTATCAAGGCCGGGGCTTGTGGCCCGATTCTATCCTGCCCTGCGCCAAAATGTTCCAACGCAGATGTAAGGATTTTCTCGTAGCGCCCGCAGATTGACCGCTGCACGCCTCCGGAAAAGGCGTTATGCACCGTTACGGCTCGTCACGATCTGGTACCAACGGGATTTAGTGATGAAAACCAAGCGCCTGGACTGGATTGTCCAACGATCCGACGGCCGGTAATGCTCCCTCCGGACGCAGAAAAAAGCCTTGAAAAAGCGCAGCGACAACCGGGCTGCCACCTGCAGCCTGTCATCATGTGGCGCGTCGAAGCCCATGCCAGACATCCGCAAATAAAAAAGTCGAAACTTCTCCAAAACCGCCGGGTCAGCTGATTAGAGCATCTATGCTATTGGCTGACATCCGGTAATGGCGACATCACACCGCTTTGTCACTATGCATGGTCCAAACGGGTATCGATCTTGCGTAGTGCACGTATGTGTACCCGGCCATAGGAAATGGCCAATAAAAATCAAGTGATGCACCAAGACTGTTTTAAGGGGAAAAATTGATGATTAGCGCCGCTGTGAAAACCCAGAAGGGAGAGAGTTTTAACCAGCCTGTCGGCGAGCTGACTCATCTGCCGGTGTTCTCTAACAAGAGCGTTCCTGTGCTGCAAATGCCAACGTCGACTGTTCAGCCTCAGCCGACCATGTCTCAGGTCAATAGACGCAAAGTGTTGTTCGTGACCTCCGAACTGGCCGATCTGGTGAAAACCGGCGGGCTGGGCGATGTGTCTGCCGCACTGCCGCGAGCCATGCGCCACCTGCACGACGTTCGCGTACTGATTCCAGGTTATCCGCAGGTCATCAACAGCGGTAATCCGATCCATATCATCAGCCAGCTGGGCGGGCATGCAGCGCTGCCGCCTTGCAAGGTGGGTCGCATGGACATGAAAGACGGTCTGGTGATCTACGTACTGATCTGCCCGGAACTTTACGAGCGCGAAGGCACCCCTTACGCCGACAGTAATGGCCGCGACTGGTCCGATAACCATATTCGCTTCGCCCGTCTGGGCCTGGCAGCCGCCGAGTTCGCCGCTGGCGAAGTCAAGAGCCAGTGGTGCCCCGAGCTGGTTCATGCCCATGACTGGCCAGCCGGGCTGGCGCCTGCATACATGCGCTGGCGCGGGCAGTCCACGCCAAGCATCTTCACTGTTCACAACCTCGCCTATCAGGGCACGGTCAGCACTGCCTCAAGCCGTGAGCTGGGCATCCCGGACTCCGCCATTACCCCTGAAGGCATGGAGTTCTACGGTCAGCTGTCGTTCATCAAGGCAGGCATGGCCTTCGCCAGCCACATCACCACCGTCAGCGCCACCTACGCTCGGGAAATCACCACGCCGGAGTTCGGCTGCGGCCTTGAGGGTTTTCTGCAAAGCAAGGCCAACAAGGGCCAGCTCAGCGGCATCCCCAACGGCATTGACGAAAGCTGGGATGCGGCCACTGACGAACACTTGATTTGCCACTTTGCGCCCAACGAGTGGACGCGCAAGGAAATCAACGCTGACTACGTGCGTGAACTGTTCGAGCTGGATGCTTCCACCGGGCCGCTGTTCGCGGTGGTGTCGCGCCTTGTGTATCAGAAAGGCCTGGACCTGACGATCGGCGTTGCCGAACACATCGTCAACAATGGCGGACAGATCGCAATCATCGGCCGCGGCGAGCCCGAGGAAGAACAGGCCATGCGCGAGTTGGCGGAACGTTTCCCAGGCCGCATCGGCGTGCGCATCGGCTTCAACGAAACAGATGCACGACGCATGTTCGCCGGCAGCGATTTCCTGTTGATGCCTTCCCGCTATGAACCTTGCGGGCTGAGCCAGATGTACGCGCAACGCTTCGGCTCGCTGCCTGTCGCCCGCAATACCGGTGGCCTGGCAGATACGATCGAAGACGGCGTTACCGGCTTCCTGTTCAACGAGTCGACGGTCGAAAGCTACACCGAGGCCCTGAATCGCACCTTTCAGGTCTTCGCCCATCCGGAGCTGCTCAACGCCATGCGCTGCCGCGCAATGGCGGCTCCCTTCAACTGGCATCAGGCGGTAGAGCCCTACGCAGATCTCTATCGCGATCTGTTGAAGAAAAACGTGAGTATTTCCAGCAACTACTAGGTTAAGGATTTAATGGATGCCCCTGCGTACAGACGATAACTGGCGCCACGGCGCCGTTTTGTTGGACCCTGAACACACCCGGTTTGCCCTCTGGGCACCGGATGCCTCCTTCGTAAATGTCGAACTGCAGGATGGCCAGTCACTGGCCATGCTGCCTCAGTCCGACGGCTGGTTCGTCCTCGAGGCCCGCTGCAAGGCGGGTACTCGCTACCGCTTCAGGATCGACCACGAGCTGGACGTTCCTGACCCCGCTTCCCGCGCGCAAGTCGATGACGTTCACTCTGAAAGCCTCGTCGTCGACCCTGACGCTTATTCATGGCAAAACACTGCGTGGAACGGGCGTCCCTGGCATGAAGCGGTTATCTACGAACT
Source organism: Pseudomonas syringae pv. coryli str. NCPPB 4273 (assembly GCF_000972175.1). Classification (NCBI taxonomy): domain Bacteria; kingdom Pseudomonadati; phylum Pseudomonadota; class Gammaproteobacteria; order Pseudomonadales; family Pseudomonadaceae; genus Pseudomonas; species Pseudomonas syringae pv. coryli. The sequence goes on from NZ_AWQP01000004.1 coordinate 245,274, forward strand.
GCACGTGGGCGCCATGGGTGGCTACGCTGGCGTGGAAAAGCACCTGCCGCGACTCGCCAAACTGGGCGTGACCGCAATCGAACTGATGCCGCTCGCGCAGTTCCCCGGTGATCGCAACTGGGGCTACGATGGCGTTCTGCATTACGCTCCGCAATCCTCCTACGGCACGCCGGAACAGCTCAAGCAGCTGATCGACACCGCCCACGGTCTTGGCCTGATGGTGATTCTCGATGTGGTGTACAACCACTTCGGTCCGGACGGCAACTACCTGGGCAGTTACGCCAAGGAGTTTTTCCGCAGCGACCTGCACACCCCATGGGGCGATGCGATCGACTTCAGACGCCCGCAAGTGCGCGACTTTTTTGTCGATAACGCCCTGATGTGGCTGCTCGAGTACCGCTTCGACGGCCTGCGCATGGACGCTGTTCATGCCATTCGCGACGAGACCTTCCTGCCGGAGTTCGCAGAGCGGGTTCGTGGCCGCATTGAACCAGGCCGCCAAGTGTGGCTGAACCTTGAGAATGAGTTCAACCAGGCCGGTCTTCTGGAAAAGGGCTTCGATGCTCAATGGGACGACGACGGGCACAACACCCTCCACGTGCTGTTGACCGGTGAAACCGACGCCTACTATTCCGACTTCGCCAAAGAGCCCACGCAAAAGCTTGCGCGCCTGCTCAGCGAAGGGTTTGTCTATCAAGGCGAACCGACGCGTCACGGGCACACGCGAGGCGAGCCCAGCGCGCACCTGTCGCCGTCGGCTTTTGTGTTGTTTCTGCAGAACCACGATCAGATCGGCAACCGCGCCCTCGGTGAACGCCTGCCGCAACTCTGCGCGCCTGCGGCATTGAAAGCCGCCACTGCCCTGCTGCTGCTTTCACCGATGATCCCGCTGATGTTCATGGGCGATGAATGGGCGGCCAGCGAACCGTTTCTGTTCTTCACCAGCCACCACGGCGAGCTGGCCGATGCGGTACGTGAAGGACGTCGCAAGGAGTTTGCTGATTTCGCCGCATTCGCCGATCCGGAAAAGCGCGAGCACATTCCTGATCCAAACGACATCAAGACTTTCGAAGCGTCACGCCCGGCGTTTGCCGCGGTCGATCTCGACACCGACACAGGCCTCGATCATCGCAGCTGGCTGGAGTTCTACACGCAGTTGCTGGCCTTGCGGCACCAGGAAATCATGCCGCGCCTGCAGGGCGCACGCTTCCTGAAGACCGATATTCTCGGCGACAAGGCGGTCAGTGCACGCTGGACACTGGGTGATGGCAGCGAGCTGCGTATTGACCTCAATCTAAGCGAGCACGCGGTTGACGCACCGCCACAAACGGGCGCCCGCGAGATATTCTCCAGCGCCGAGAAATCGTCCGAACTTTCCCCACGCGGCATCCTCAATGCTTACACGGCCATTGTCAGCCTGACAGCAAGTGATGTTCTGGAGGAACAGGATGAACAATGAGCAATTGGAGAGGCTTGCGACCGAGGCAGGCTTGTCGGTGCACTGGGTCGATGCCAACGCTCGACCACAGACCGTCAGCCCTGATGTGCTGCGCAAGGTATTGGAGGCGCTGGGCTATCCTGCTGAAAACGGCGAGGCTATCGATGCCAGCCTGCTGCGCCTGCAAAAAGCCAGTCACGGCACCACTGCCCCGCCACTGCTGACGGTCGATGTGGAAAGCAATCTGGACCTGTCGCAGTGGTTCGCGCCACAAACGCCGTTCACGCTACACCTCGAAGACGGCTCTTCACTGGATGCCAGGCTGACCTCGAACGCAGAGCTTCCGGCGCTGGCCCCGCCGGGCTACCAGCAGCTGGAAATTGCCGGCCAGCACCTGACCATCGCGGTCGCGCCGAAAACCTGCTTCAGCATGGCAATGGCCACCGAGACCTCGAAGCCGCACGGCTGGGGCCTGACCGCTCAGCTTTACAGCTTGCGGCGTGAAGGTGATGGCGGTTTTGGTGACACCGAGGCACTGGAGAAGGTCTTGCGCTCGGCTGGCGAGCGAGGGGCCGACGCGCTAGGCATCAGCCCGATCCACGCCATGTTCGCCAACGACCCTCACCGTTACAGCCCTTATTCACCTTCCAGCAGGCTGTTCCTCAACAGCCTGTACGCATCGCCGGGTGCGATTCTCGGTGAAAGTGCGTGGCGTCAGGCCATCGAAGACGCGCGCGTCGGCGACGAGATGAAGCGCCTTGAAGCACAGACTTTGATCGACTGGCCAGCCGCGGCCAACGCCAAATGGAAAGCGCTGCACGCGCTTTATGCAGGCTTCAGTGCGGGTGATCACCCGCTGCACGAAGACTTCAACAGCTTCCGCCACAGCGGTGGCGAAGCGCTGGAAAATCACTGCCGCTTCGAAGCGCTGTGTGCCGAGTCAGAAACGCTGAACATCGGCAGCAATTGGCATGAATGGCCTGAGCAGTTCAAAGACCCTCGCGGCGACGCCGTCGCCGAATTTGCCAAAAGCCATCGCGAGCAAATCAGTTTTCATGCGTTCGCCCAATGGCTGATAGCCCGTGGTCTGGAGCGTGCACAGGTTGCAGCACGCAGCAGCGGCATGCGCGTCGGCCTGATCGCTGACCTGGCAGTGGGTGCCGATGGCGCCGGAAGCCAGGCCTGGAGTCGCCAGGACGAGTTGCTGTCGGCCCTGACCGTCGGCGCGCCTCCTGACATTCTCAACCGTGCCGGCCAGAGCTGGGGGATTTCCGCCTTTTCACCGGACGGCCTCAAACGTAATGGCTTTCGCGCGTTCATAGAGATGCTGCGGGCCAACTTCGCCCATGCCGGCGGGTTGCGTATCGACCATGTCATGGGCTTGCAGCGCCTGTGGGTCATCCCGCAGGGGGCGCCTCCCAGCGAAGGCGCGTATCTGAATTTCCCGCTGGACGACATGCTTCGCCTGCTGAGCCTGGAATCCTGGCGGCACAAGGCAATCGTGCTGGGTGAAGACCTTGGTACGGTGCCTGAAGGCCTGAGCGAAAAACTCAGTGCCAGGGCGATTCTTGGCATGCGCGTACTGCTGTTCGAACAGAACAACGGTCAGTTCAAACCGATTCTCGACTGGTCCGATCAAGCGTTGGCGACCACCAGTACCCACGACCTGCCTACCCTCGCAGGCTGGCTAAGCGAACTGGATATCGAGTGGAACGCGCGCCTCGGTCACATTGACGATCAGCATGAATCGCAGTGGCGCGAAGAGCGCACGCGGGAATATGAAAGCCTGCGGCGTGCCTTGAGTCAGAACATCGACAGTATGCCCTCCGGTACTGAAGACCCGGCGCAGATCATCGACGCGAGTATCAGCTACCTTGGCCATACACGTGCGCCATTGGTCTTGCTGCCGATAGAAGACGCGCTGGGTGTCGAAGAGCAGGCCAACCTGCCCGGCACCATTGACAGTCACCCCAACTGGCGCAGACGTCTTCCCGGCGATGCGGCCTCTCTGCTTGATAACCCGAATGCTGCTCGACGACTGGAATTGCTTTCCCGATCCCGGCTGCAGGCTACGGAGCGTGATCAATGACCCGTCCATTACAGCCTTTGCGCGCCACCCAGCGCCTGCAATTCCACAAGGACTTCACCCTCGACGACGCCGTGCCACTGGTGCCCTACTTCGCCAGCCTGGGTATCAGCCACGTCTACGCGTCACCGCTGCTCAAGGCCCGTGCCGGCTCGATGCACGGCTATGACGTGGTCGACCCGACAGTTATCAACCCGGAACTGGGCGGCGAACCTGGCCTGCTGCGCCTGGTCGAGACCTTGCGCGAGCACGGCATGGGCCTGATTCTCGATATCGTGTCCAACCACATGGCGGTCGGCGGTGCCGACAATCCGTGGTGGCTGGACCTGCTGGAATGGGGCCGTCGCAGCCCGTATGCAGAGTTCTTCGACATTCAGTGGAATTCGCCGGACCCGCTGCTGGAAGGCCAGCTGTTGCTGCCGTTCCTGAGCAGCGATTACGGCACGGTATTGCAGGCCGGTGAAATTCCGCTGCGCTTCGATGCCGAGCATGGCGCGTTCTACATCGAGCACTATCAGCATCACTTTCCGATCTGCCCACTGACTTACGACTCGCTGTTGGCGGCCGTGGATCAGCCGCAACTGAAGGACATGGCCCAGCGTTTCAGCGCACTGGCGCAATTCCCGCAGGCCTATGAGCGCGCACGCCAGGCCAAGGCCGAGTTAGCCGAGCTGGCCAAGGACCCGCAGGTGCTCAAGGGTATCGAGCAGATCCTCGCGCATTTCGATTCGAGCAAACCGCAAGGCTTTCAGCGCCTGCACCAGTTGCTGGAGCGTCAGCACTATCGTCTGGCCAGTTGGCGCACCGCTGGCGATGACATCAACTGGCGGCGTTTCTTCGACATCAACGAGCTGGGTGGCCTGCGTGTCGAGCGGCCACAGGTGTTCGAAGCCACCCACGGCAAGATATTCCAGCTGATCGCCGATGGTCTGGTCGACGGGCTGCGTATCGACCATATCGATGGCCTGGCTGATCCGCGCGGCTACGGTCGCAAGTTGCATCGCCGGGTCAAAAGCCTGCTCAAACTGCGCCCCGAGCACGCGCAGATCGATCATCTGCCGATCTTCGTCGAGAAAATCCTCGGCCCCGACGAGCCGCTGCGTGAAGACTGGAGCGTTGACGGCACGACCGGTTACGAGTTCATGAATCAGGTGTCATTGCTGCAACACGACCCCAAGGGCGAAGAGCCTCTGGGTGAGCTGTGGAGCCGCCTGACAGAACGTACCGCCGACTTCGATCAGGAAGTACTGGTGGCCCGCGATCTGGTCCTGCACGGCACCCTGGCGGGCGATTTCGAGAACGTCGCTCAATCGTTGTTGCAGGTTGCTCGCAGCGACCTGATGAGCCGCGACCTGACCCTGGGTGCGATTCGCCGTGCCCTGCTCGCGCTGATCGTCAACTTCCCGATCTATCGCACCTATATCTCGGTGTGCGGCCGCTCGGCGCAAGACGACAAGTATTTCCAGCAGGCCATGGAAGGCGCGCGTGCGACGCTTAACGAAGGCGACTGGCCGGTGCTGGATTACCTGGCACGCTGGCTGGGTGGCGAACCGTGGCGCAAACTGCCGCGCGGGCCGCTGCGCAAGCTTTACAAGAATGCCTGCGTACGCTTCCAGCAACTGACCTCCCCGGTTGCCGCCAAGTCGGTCGAAGACACCTCGTTCTACCGCTCTGCCGTGCTGCTCTCGCGCAACGATGTGGGTTTCCATCCGCAGCACTTCAGTGCGCCGGTAGCGGACTTCCATCAGGTTTGCCTGCAGCGTCTGGAGAAGTTTCCAGACAATTTGCTGACCACCGCAACGCACGATCACAAGCGTGGCGAAGATACGCGTACGCGCCTCGCGGTCCTGAGTGAATGCGCCCCGTGGTACGCCGAACAGGTGGAGCGCTGGAGACAGCTGGCAATGCCGCTCAAAGGTGACGAGCCGACGATCAGTGCCGGCGACGAGCTGATGCTTTATCAGGCCTTGCTGGGCAGCTGGCCGTTGAGCCTGGAGGGCGAACAAGCTCACCAGGAATACGCGAAGCGCATGGTCCAGTGGCAGGAGAAAGCCCTGCGCGAAGCCAAGCTGCAAAGTAGCTGGAGCGCACCGAATCAGCCCTACGAAACCGCTTGCCGCGAATTTCTCGAGCGTTTGCTACTGGCACCGGAAGCCCTGGCGCTGCGTCAATCCCTCAGTGCGACAGCCAACCGTATTGCCACCGCTGGCGCGCTCAACAGTCTGGCGCAAACCTTGCTACGCTTGAGCGTACCCGGTGTTCCCGATTTGTATCAGGGCACCGAGTTCTGGGATTTCAGCCTGGTGGACCCGGACAACCGCCGCCCGGTTGACTACGCTGCACGGAAACAGGCCCTGGCCGAATACGCAAGCGTTACCGAGCTGCTGACTGACTGGAAGGACGGGCGCATCAAGCAGGCGCTGATCGCGAAGGTCTTGAACCTGCGCGCCGAACATCCGGGACTGTTCAGCGAGGGCAGTTATCAACCTCTGGACATAAAGGGCAGCCACGCCGAGCAGGTGATGGCCTTTGCCCGGGAGACGCAAGGAGTGCGCGCTATCATCGTAGTACCACGCACATGCAGTGAACTATTGGGTACTGCGCAAACTCCATTGATTAATGCTGCCAATTGGGGCGACACACGGATCATGTTGCCGTTTGCCGACTCCGGTTCTGACTGGAAGGGACTCTTTTCTGACGTTGTCGTGACGAGTGATCGGGAAGTACCGCTCAGTGCAGCGCTTGAAAGATTTTCCGTCAATCTGCTTATTCAAACTATGTAATAGCTGGGAGTCTCAAGATGAGTGCCGACGAAAAAAGAATTCGCGACTTTGCTTACCAAATCTGGGAATCGGAGGGTAAACCTTCCGGTCACGATGAGCGTCACTGGGAAATGGCGCGCAAGCTGGCCGAGGCCGAAGCGCTGGCGCCGAACAAGTCCAGTGTGCGCAAATCGACCAAGCCCAAGCTGCCTGAGGTAGACAGCGCCAAGGCGCCTGCCAAGGGCGCAGCCAAGCCGGCCGCAAAATCGGCGCCTGCGCCAAAGCCTGCTGGTGAAGCCAAGCCCAAGCCTGCTCCCAAGGCGGCTGCAAAACCTGCGCCCAAGGCCAAGCCCGCTGCAGCCGCTGCAACCGACGCTCCTGCCAAAGAGGCGCCTGCCAAACCTGCTCCGAAGAAGCCACGCAAGCCGTCGAATTCTTGAAACTCTTCTGGCCGCGCACCGGTCAGTTATTGCAGGTCTCGCTCTGACCAGAGATGAGGCCTGCTACACCCCCTTACATTATCGTCAGTATCGGAGCCTGCGGCTTCGATAGCGGCCTTGGCCGCTCAGAAAATCATTCGACGTCAGGAAGTCATCATGAATACGAAGTCCACTACACCGGCAGAAGATGATTCAGCCCCGCTAGACAACCCTGGCAGTATCCCGTCTCGCATTCGTGAAGGACTTCCCTTTCCTCTCGGTGCAAGCTGGGATGGCCTGGGCGTCAACTTCGCCCTGTTCTCGGCCAACGCCACCAAGGTAGAGCTGTGCCTGTTCGACTCCACTGGCGAAATCGAACTGGAACGCATCGAACTTCCGGAATACACCGACGAGATTTACCACGGCTACCTGCCGGACGCGCACCCGGGCCAGATCTATGGCTATCGTGTATACGGTCCTTACGATCCAAAGAATGGTCATCGTTTCAACCACAACAAGCTGCTGATCGACCCGTACGCCAAGCAACTGGTCGGCGAACTGAAGTGGTCGGAAGCACTGTTCGGTTACACCATCGGCCATCCTGATGGCGACCTGAGCTTCGACGAACGCGACAGCGCCCCTTTCGTACCGAAAAGCAAAGTGATCGACGAGGCCTATACCTGGGGTCGTGATCAGCGCGTCGGTACGCCTTGGGACAAGACGATTTTCTACGAAACCCACGTACGCGGCATCACCATGCGTCACCCTGAGGTGGCCGAAGAGCTGCGCGGCACGTTCGCCGGTCTCGGATCAGCGCCGGTCGTCGAGCACATTCGCAAGCTGGGTGTGACCTCCGTCGAGCTGCTGCCGATTCATGCCTTCGTCAACGACCAGCATTTGCTGCAAAAGGGCATGACCAACTATTGGGGCTACAACAGCATCGCGTTCTTCGCCCCGGACCCGCGTTACCTGGCGAGCGGCAAGATTGCCGAATTCAAGGAAATGGTTGCGCATCTGCACCACGCCGGTCTCGAGGTCATCCTCGATGTGGTCTACAACCACACCGCCGAAGGCAATGAGCTGGGCCCTACCCTGTCGATGCGCGGTATCGACAACGCCTCGTACTACCGCCTGATGCCGGACGACAAGCGCTACTACATCAACGACTCGGGCACCGGCAACACCCTCGACCTGAGCCACCCTTGCGTATTGCAAATGGTCACCGACTCCCTGCGTTACTGGGCTTCGGAAATGCACGTCGACGGCTTCCGCTTCGACCTGGCGACCATTCTGGGCCGCTACCACGACGGTTTCGACGAGCGCCACAGCTTCCTGGTCGCCTGCCGTCAGGACCCGGTGCTGCGTCAGGTCAAACTGGTCGCCGAGCCATGGGACTGCGGTCCGGGCGGCTACCAGGTGGGCGGTTTCCCACCAGGCTGGATGGAATGGAACGACAAGTTCCGCGACACGGTTCGTGCCTTCTGGAAAGGCGACGAAGCTCAACTGGCTGACTTCGCTGCGCGCATGACCGCGTCCGGCAACATGTTCAACCAGCGCGGCCGTCGTCCGCAGGCGTCCGTGAACTTCATCACCGCGCACGATGGCTTCACGCTGCACGACCTGGTGTCGTACAACGACAAGCACAACGAAGCCAACGACGAAAACAACCAGGACGGCAGCAACAACAACCTGTCCTGGAACCACGGCGTTGAAGGTCCGACCGAAGATCCGGAAATCAACAGCCTGCGTCTGCGCCAGATGCGCAACTTGTTCGCCACCCTGCTGCTGGCACAAGGCACGCCGATGATTGTGGCGGGCGATGAGTTCGCGCGTACTCAGCACGGCAACAACAATGCCTACTGCCAGGACAGCGAGATTGGCTGGATCAACTGGGATCTGGACGAAGATGGCGAAGCGCTGCTCAAGTTCGTCACCCGCGTGATCAAGCTGCGTCAGACCTATCCGATCCTGCGTCGCAGCCGCTTCCTGGTAGGCGACTATAACGAAGAGATCGGCGTCAAGGACGTCACTTGGCTCGCTCCGGATGGCAACGAGATGAGCGTCGAGCAGTGGCACGATGCCAATGGCCGTTGCCTGGGCATGCTGATGGATGGTCGCGCACAGGAAACCGGTATCCGCCGCGCGGGTGCCGACGCCACGCTGCTGCTGGTGGTCAACGCGCATCATGACGGCGTCAACTTCACCCTGCCGGAAGTGCCTGAAGGTACCCATTACGAGTGCCTGATCGACACCAATCAGGATGATGCACGCAGCAAGGAGCACTTCGCGTTCGGTTCGCAATACACCGTAACGCCGCGTTCGCTGCTGCTGTTCGAACTGAAGCGTGAAGACCAGCAATGATTGATGCCTTGAGTGAGTTTCTCGACTGGCGCAAGCACGGTTATGCCGATACGCGTGCGCTGGGCGAGTGCTTGCAGGCATTGGTCAATGAAGGTCTGGATCAGCTTCCCCTGCCTGCCCGCGGTCAGACAATTGAGCGCTGGCGGGCGCTGGCCTGCGTTGCAGGCCACGACCTGGGGTTGTGCAAGTTGTACGAGGGGCACACAGACGCCTTGGCGATCATGGCGGAACTGGGTGCCCCGCCCCCCGAACAATTCAGCACCTGGGGCATGTGGGCGGCAGAGCCGCCGCAGGCACGGGTGAATATCAGCGGCACAGGCGATGCACTTCGCCTGCACGGCCGCAAGGCATGGTGCTCAGGCGCTTCGGCGTTGAGCCATGCATTGATCACGGCATGGGACGCCGAACATCGGCAGCAGCTGGTCGCGGTACGCCTTAACCAGCCCGGCGTACACATGACCGGCGACGGTTGGCGCGCAGTGGGCATGGGTGCGACCGGCAGCATCGACGTGGTGTTCGACAACGCCATCGGTCAGGCAATCGGGGCGCCGGGTGGCTATCTCGACAGACCCGGCTTCTGGCAGGGCGGCATCGGCATTGCGGCCTGCTGGTACGGCGCATCACGCGCCATCGCGCAGCGCCTGCTGGCCCATGTCGGCAAGCGCGAAGAGCCGCACGCCCTTGCGCACCTTGGCGCTGCGGACGTCGCACTGCATGCCGCAATCGATGTGTTGCGCGCCGCTGCCGCGCACCTCGATCAGGCGCCAGCCGAGAATGCCGAGATGCTTGCCAGACGTTGCCGTGCTTATGTCGAACAAGCCGCCGACCTGGTGATTCAGCATGTGGGTCGTGCCGTCGGGGCCGGTCCCTATTGCAAGGACCCGCACTTTGCCCGGCTGATCACCGACCTGCCGGTTTTCCTGCGTCAGAGCCACGCCGAACAGGACCTTGCGGCATTGGGCCAGTTGTCCGGCAAGGCGTTGCCCGCTGCACGCACGTGGTCACTATGAGAGCGTATAGAGCATGAGTGAAGGGTTCGTAGTGAGTGATGACGAGTCCGGCCAGGGCACTTCCCTCGCCGCCTGGAACGCTTCGACCAGGCTGCACGGCCTGCCTGTGATTACCGCTGACTTGCTGGTGCCGACCAATTGCCGAGCCGTGATTATCGCCCCGCACCCGGATGATGAAGTACTGGCCTGTGGCGGTCTGATGAGCCAACTGGCGCAACTGCAACGCAACCTGTTGCTGATCTCGGTCACCGATGGTACAGCCAGCCATCCGGGCTCAACGCTTTGGCCCGTCGATCGTCTGTGCAAAGTCCGACCTGAGGAAAGTGCCGAAGCCTTGAATCGCCTCGGTATACCTGCAGAGCGCCTTGAGTGGTTGCGTTGCGGCCTTCAGGACGGCGCCGTGGCCGACGCGGAAGATCAACTGGTGGCCTTTCTTGAACAGCATCTGGGCCCTGCCGACGTGGTATTCGCCACCTGGGCAGAAGATGGCCACGGCGATCATGAGGCGGTCGGCAGAGCCAGTGCCAAGGCCTGCACGACCACCGGAGCACAGTTCCACGAGGTGCCGGTCTGGGCCTGGCACTGGGCTGATCCCGAAGACCAACGTCTGCCGTGGGACAGAGCGCGCAAGCTGCTGCTCGATCCGGTGACGCTGGCCCATAAGCGCAACGCTGCTCAGGCATTCACCAGCCAGTTGCAGGGTGATCCGGCAATCGGTCTGTCCCCGGTTTTGCCGGACGCAGTGCTGGAAAGGCTGCTGCAGCCCTTTGAAGTGGTGTTCACATGAGCGTCGAGGACAGTTATTTCAATGAGCTGTTTCTCAACAATGATGACCCGTGGGCATTCAAGCAACGCTGGTACGAACGGCGCAAGCGCGCCCTGACCCTGGCCGCCCTGCCCCGCGAACGCTACCGCTCGATATTCGAGCCTGGCTGTGCCAACGGTGAACTCAGTGCCGATCTTGCCGGGCGCTGCGATTCGCTGGTGTGCTGCGACACCTCGAACCTGGCTGCGGACCTGGCACGCAAGCGTCTGGCCGGCGTGCCCCATGCCAGAGTGTTGCAGGCGCGTCTGCCGCAGCAATGGCCGCAGGGCGAATTTGACCTGATCGTCTTCAGCGAGATGGGTTATTACCTGGACGCCGAAGACCTGCACGGCCTGATCGACCGCGCACTGGCGGCCCTCGCACCGGATGGCCAGTTGCTCGCCTGTCACTGGCGGCCTGATATCGAAGGCTGCCCGCTGAACGCCCAGACGGTTCACGACATCCTTGCTGCACGCTTGTCCATGCACCGACTTTTCAGTCATCACGAACAGGATTTCCTGCTGGACCTGTGGAGTCGTGATGGAACCTCCGTAGCAGAACAGGAATTCTCCGATGATCGGCATACTGATCCCGGTGCACAATGAAGAGCAGTTACTCGACTTGTGTCTCGAAACGATAAAGCAGGCGGCTGCACACCCCGACCTCAAGGGCGAATGCGTGGAAGTGCTGGTGGTTCTCGACAGCTGCACTGATCGCTCGGCGGAGATCGCGCGTGCCCATGGCGTGATGATTCTCGAAGTGTGTGCGCGCAACGTGGGGCAGGCTCGAGCACAGGGCGCGGAGTTTCTTCTCGACCGGGGTGCACGCTGGCTGGCGTGTACCGATGGCGACAGTACCGTGGCCAACGACTGGCTCGCCGAACAGCTGGCGCTGGATGCCGACGCGGTGTGCGGCACGGTCACGCCCGGCGACTGGAGCAAGGACATTTCGGCCGCCGCGCAGGCCGCTTACCTGCAGCATTACCAGCACCGTGACGGTCACCGACACATTCATGGTGCCAACCTGGGCGTCAGCTCGATTGCGTATATCAGCGCCGGTGGATTTCCGGCCCTGACCTGTCACGAGGACGTGCACCTGGTTCGACAACTGGAATTGATCGGTGCGCGGATCGCCTGGAGCTGCCGCCCCAGGGTCACGACCAGTACCCGCCTCGACTCGAAAGCCAGGGGCGGGTTTGGTGATTTTCTGAGTTCGCTGAACGCCTGAACGGCGAGCTTACTGATGATGCGCCGTCTGCATGCCTGAACGGTCATCGTCGGCGGAATTGAGCGCGGCACTGAAGAAGCGCACCGCTTCGGCACTCAGGTTACGGTGGATATCCTCGCGGTCGACTCCGTCAGGGTCGTTACACAGCAACGGCGCACTCGCGCGTTGTTCATCACTGCACGGTGCCATGAACACGAAATGCCCTGCCCCGGCCAGTAGCTTGTAGTCGGGCGGCTGCGGCAGCTTGCGCGCCAGTGCCTCTGCGTTTCGGTCGATCGCCAGCAACTGATCGTCATCCCCCGCGTACATCAGCACCGGCACGTGCACATCACCCAGCGTGTGACGGCCGAACATCAGGCTCAACGGGGCCATCAACATCAATGCGCCAACCCGCGGGTCAGCCTGAGCGTGAAGGTCATCACGGTCTGCGACCAGTTCGCCCTGCGTCTTGCAGGCGTCGCGGTCTGTCGGGCGCTCGGCGCAGTACTGACGCAGACGCTGCAGATCAGGCTGCGCGCCAGCGAGAATCAGCGCGGTTTCGCCACCGGCCGAATAACCGATCACGCCCACTTGCCGGGCATTGAGATAGGGGGCCAGCAAGGGGTCGAGCAAGGCCGTACTGATCGCTTCGGAAATCTGCAGCGGGCGGCCATACAGGTTACTCAGGCTGCCGAGACGGCTGTGATCGCGATCATTGTCGCCAGGATGGACCACGGCAACCACCACAAACCCCTGCCGCGCCAGCGAAGTGGCCAGGTCATGCAGCGCCAGCGGGGTGCCGGTATTGCCGTGCGACAGCAACAGCAAGGGGAAACGGCCCATTGCGATAGGCGCCTCTTCACCGGCCTCGACGCGATAGCCATGCAGGGTGCTCACTTGCTCGGCGGCGGTCGACGGGTAAAAGGCGATGGCCTCAACCGGCTGGGAATCCAGCGGATCAGGGAAACTCAACGGGTGATAGCCCGCGCTCCAGGACTCATCCGCCTGAGCGTGCACCGAAACAAGGCTATCGAGCAGGAAAACCAGCATCACTGCACAAAGACGTACCATGGCAAGGCCCAACCTTTGCAAATCCGGAACTTCGTCCAGACAATCCATCAAGCGCTTGTGTCGAGCTTCATGCTCCAGCGCGCCGTTCCCACCCAGATATGAGTGTTGAAAACAGAAATAGTGCACAAGCCGGGCCATAAACTGCCCGTTGTTTTTTCGCGAGGGCAGATATTTCCGCCAGCCTGACAAGGCAGTGCTCGAAAAGGCTAGTCTAGTCCCGTAAGAATCCCGCTGCCTGTAAGAAAGCTGTCAAGGTTGTCTCCCGTCAGCGCGCCGTTCAGCGCAGCCCATCGCCCTGCATCAGAAACAAAAAAACTCCACAACCCGGCAGGAAAACCCCGCGCAGGTTGTAGAGTTTCGTGAAGACGGCTTTTGATCAGGCCGCGAACAGCTCGTTCTGGATGTATTGCTGAGCAGCGCTCATGGCGCTGGCACGCGGCTCTTCGCCATACGCCAGGCCGTGGGCACGGACGAATTGCAGGTCGGTGATACCTATGAAGGCGAACAGCGTCTTGAGCAGCTCTTCGTGACCGGTGCCACTAGGTTGCCCGGCGTGCAGACCGCCTGAGGTAGAGACGATAATGACTTTCTTGCCGCCACACAGGCCTTCAGGGCCTGCTTCGGAATAACGGAAGGTGCGACCCGCGATCAGAATCCGGTCAAACCAGGCTTTCAGCTGAGTCGGAATGGTGAAGTTGTACATGGGTGCGCCGATGACCAGCACGTCCGAATCGAGAAACTGCTGCAAAGTGGCTTCGTTGCCTGCCACTTCCTGCTGCTGGGCGGCATCACGGACGTCTACCGGCGTGCCCGCTGCGGCGAGGCTGGCGGCAGAGAAATGCCCAAGCGCATCGCTGGCCAGATCGCGGTAGGTGACCTGGCTGTCGGCGTGAGCATTCAGGTAGGCCTGGACAACCTCATGGGTCAGCTGACGCGAAGCAGAGTGGTCGCCGAGGATGCTGGAGTCGAGGTGCAATAGATTCATAACGTAGCTCCCATAAGAAAATCGCCACAGGGCGATGAAGTGGCGAGCATCCTATCCTTGATTGCAATAGATGATTAGTGGTCTTGAATGCGACTGTTCGTTCTATTAAGAGAACAATAAAGCGAGTCAGGACTGAGGCTCAGTTCCTTGAATGAGGTTTCGAACACATCCAGCAGGCCCCTGACCGCTGGAAGCAGCCCTCGGCGCGAGGCGAACACAGCATGCACGATGCCGCACTTGGGCCGGTGCTCACTGAACAGCTCTACCAGGCGTCCGTCCTGCAGGGCTTCCCTGACAATCAGCTCGGGAAGCTGCGCCACGCCGACACCCTGCAAGGCAGCCTGCAGCATCATGTCCAGGTCCGAACTGATGAGCCGGGGCGTGTGGCGTATTTCGGCATACTGGCCGGGCTGCGTCTCCAGCAACCAGCGGTGCTCGTGATTCGAAGACGGCATGTCGAGGCTGGGCAGTGTCGACAGCGCGTCGAGAGAAGGCGTCGCCGACAGCCTGGCCGCCAGGTCCGCGCGCGCCACCAGACGCTGGGCACTGTGCCCGAGCTTCTTGACCACCAGCCCGTCGTCCTCCAGCGGTGGAAAGCGCACACGCAGCGCAATGTCGATGTTCTCGGTCAGCGGGTCGACGCGTCGGTTGGTACTTTCGACCTGGATCTGAACCTTGGGGTGCTCGGCCGCGAAACGGGCGATGGTCTCGTTGAAGCCCATCGCTGCCAACGCCGGAGGACAACTGATCACCACCCTGCCCTGCGGTTCGGATTTGGAACGCAGGATGGCCTCTTCGGCAGCCTCGGCCTCGACCAGCATCGCCACGCAATGCGCGTAATAGTCACGCCCGCTTTCGGTCACCGCGAAGGTACGGGTCGAGCGGTGAATCAGGCGCACACCCAGGCGCTCCTCGAGCCCGGCAATGCGCCGGCTGAGCTTGGACTTGGGGATCCCCAGCTTGCGGCTTGCCGGCGCAAAGCCGAGGCACTCCACCACCTGGACGAAATAAAACAGATCGTTGAGATCAAACACCCGGCCACCTCGTTTTCAGAGCCGGGAGTATGCAGCGCCGTGCCCCGTGTCTCAAGGCCGCGAATGAGGATCGCGTCGGGTCATTCGGCAGTCAGAAATGCCAGCACCGGGCCGGTAAATGCCGCACCCGCCTCGACGCTGGACAGGTGCGCCGCGTGCAGCTCGATGATCTGCGAACCCTGAATCCGCTCGACCATGAAACGCCCGTCTGCCGGGGTCGTTACAGCATCCTGCGTGCCACAGACCACCAGCACCGGCAGCTCGATGGACGCGATCTGCTCACGGAAATCCGCATCGCGCACAGCCGCGCAATTGGCCGCGTAACCCTGTGGCGAGGTGCGTGCCAGCATGCCGACAACCGTGTCGACCGCAGCGGGCTCGGCGTCCGCGAAGGAAGGTGTGAACCAGCGCGCGATCGAGGCATCGCGCAACGCGACCATGGCCGACTGGCCGTCACGCAGAACGGTTTCGATACGAGGATTCCAGACATCGGGGTTGCCGATTTTGGCGGCCGTATTGCACAGCACGACCTTGTGCAGGCGCTGCGGCGCATTGATTGCCAGCCATTGGCCGATCAGGCCACCCATGGACAGGCCGCAGAAAAAAGCCTTGTCGATGTCCAGCGCGTCGAGCAGCGCCAACACATCGCGAGCGTTTTGCTCGATGCTGTAACTGCCCTCGCTGACCAGCGATTTGCCATGGCCGCGCGTGTCGTAACGCAATACCTGAAAGTGCCGGCTGAAGGCAGGTACCTGGTTGTCCCACATGTGCAGATCAGTGCCCAGGGAATTGGACAACACCAGCACCGGCGCGCCCGCCGGACCTTCGAGCAGGTAGTTCAGTTGACCATCAGCGAGTTGCACGGCAGACATTCGAGACTCCGGAGAAAGGCAAAGCTGCACACTAATCAGTGTCGCAGCAGCATACAATCGGCGGATCGAATATCCGTGCGGCTATCGAACAGCTTACCGTGCGCCGTCAGAACCCAGGGAGCATCCATGCCAAAGAGCCCGCAAAAGACCCTGCACAAGGAAGACATCGCCAGATTCTGTCTCGACCTGCCGGGCGCGCGTGAAGACTACAAGTGGGGCGGCATACGGGTTTTTTCCGTCGCCGAAAAGAAAATGTTCGCGGTCATGGATCTGGTCGGCGAGGACCTTGCGTTCAAGGTCCACCCGGAATTGTTTCTGGGTTATGTGGATCGACCCGGCATACGACCTGCACCCTACCTGGCGCGTGCGCACTGGATAAGCGTGGCCGACCTGCAGACGCTGAGCGCCGATGAGGTGCGCGATTTGCTGACCCGCTCGCACCAGTTGGTGGTCGGCAAGCTGCCGAAACGGCAGCAGATCGGCATGAAACTATAACGGCAGCAGTTGCAAAAGCTGCTTACCCAAAAACAGCCAGTCAATCCACAGCGCCTGATGCACCAGCACGATCAGCCAGAACACGACCTGAAAAGACACCTTGCGGGTCTTGTGCCGGAACACCTGCTGCGCCAGCAGCGCGCCGGGCCAGCCGCCGAGCAGCTCGACGCCATGCAGGACGTTCTCCGGCGTGCGCTGGCCCGCGTTGCCGGCCTGTCGCTTGTCATGCCGGTAAAGCAAGAACGCCAGCAGACTCATGACGATCAGGACCAGCGCCGGAATCGGCGTGACTTGCCTCAGCCACAGCGACGCCGTGCCGTAGACCGGTAACGCACACAGCAGCAACAGTACCAGTACCTTCAAGCGCAGTTGCCGGACCGGCGGCCTGCCACGGCTGGCTATCCGTGACGACTCGCGATTCGCTGTCATGCCTTGGCCGATGCCCAGTCGATCCAGCCAAACTGCCAGGTCGCCAGAATCAGCAGGCCGAAGGCGATGCGATACCAGGCGAACACCGCATAACTGTGAGTGGCGATGAACTTGAGCAAACCGCGCACTGCGATCATCGCGAAGATGAACGAGGTAATGAAGCCGATGGCAAACACCGCGAAGTCGTCCGGGCGAAACATGTCACGGTACTTGTAGCCTGAATACACCGCGGCACCGACCATGGTCGGCATGGCCAGGAAGAACGAGAATTCGGTCGCCGCCTTGCGGGACAGGCCGAACAGCAGGCCGCCAATGATCGTCGAACCCGAACGCGAGGTGCCGGGGATCATCGCCAGGCACTGTACCAAGCCTATTTTGAGCGCATCGCTCCAGCTCATGTCATCGACGGTTTCGGTGCGCACGGTGTGCTCGCGGCGCTCGGCCCAAAGCATGATCACCCCACCGATGACCAGCGCCGTGGCCACGGTAATGGCATTGAACAGGTAGTGGTGAATGGTATCGGCGAAAATCACGCCCAGCACCACGGCAGGCATGAAGGCGATCAGCAGGTTGAGGGTGAAACGCTGCGCTTGTTGCTGTTTGGGCAGACCCACGACGACGTCGAGGATCTTGCGCCGAAACTCCCAGACTACTGCCAGAATCGCCCCCAACTGAATGATGATGTTGAAGACCATGGCGCGCTCGCCGCCAAAATCGATCAGGTCGGCGACGATGATCTGATGCCCGGTACTGGAGATCGGCAGGAACTCCGTCAGCCCTTCTACAACACCCAATATCAACGCCTGAGCAGCGGTCCAAAGATCCATCATTCCCCCATGAAGCGATGCCGCAGGCTCGCTGTTTAATGTTGTCGTGTAAAAAATGCTTGCCACTATGCCGCCACATGCCTGAACGAAGCTTGAAGAAACTCGCGCAAATGCAAGGCGCGGAATGCTAGCAGACCTGCAGGCACAAAGCCTGCTGACGTAAGCTCTGGCGCAACACAAGCTGCACGCCGCGCGCAGAAGCGCATACAATCGCCGGCCCCGCCCCTCACTACCCTCACCAAGGAGCCGCCATGTCCGGGCTTGAACTCTTCGCTGCCGCCATCGGCGTTATCGCGGTCTGGCTGACAGTGAAGCAGAATCCCTGGTGCTGGCCAATCGGCCTGGTCATGGTGGTGATTTACATCTGGATATTCTTCGACGTGAAGTTGTATTCGGACATGCTCCTGCAGGTCATCTACGCAGGCCTGCAGGTGTATGGCTGGCTGCAATGGACGCGGCACGGTGCCGGCCTGCCGGTCAAAGCCGTGACCACGTTGCAGAACGGTTCGGTGCTCAAGGGGCTGGCGATCGGCGCACTCATCAGCGTCGCACTGGGTGCCGGCATGGCGCATTTCACCGATGCGGCACAACCCTGGCTGGACGCCGCGCTGACCGGGTTCAGTCTGGTGGCGCAGGTCTGGATGGCGCAAAAACGCGTTCAGTGCTGGCCGCTGTGGATCCTGCTCGATGTGATTTTCGTCGGTCTGTTCATCTACAAGGACCTTTACCTGACGGCTGCGCTGTATGGCTTGTTCACCCTGCTGGCGGTGCAGGGCTGGCGCGAGTGGCGCAACGATCTGGCGCTGGCGCGATGAAAGTTCTGGTCCTCACCGGCCCCGAGTCCAGTGGCAAGAGCTGGCTGTCGGCGGAGATACAGCATAGGTTCGGCGGCCTGCTGGTCGGCGAATATGTGCGGTATTTCATCGATCAGCAGGGCCGCGATACCGATTACGCCGATATTCCGGCCATCGCCCAGGGCCAACTGGCCTGGGAGGACGCGGCGCGCGCCGCCGAGCCGCACCTGCTGATACTCGACACGCACCTGTTGAGCAACATGCTCTGGAGCCGCACGCTGTTCGGCGACTGCCCTGCGTGGATCGAACAGCAACTGCTGAGCCGCGCCTATGACCTGCACCTGTTGCTGTCGCCCGAGGGCGTTGACTGGATCAGCGACGGCCAGCGCTGCCAGCCGCAGCTGGGTGAACGCCAGGCCTTTTTCGGCGCCAGCCGGGAATGGCTGGACCACCACCGGCAGGCTTACCGGGTAGTGGGCGGTAACTGGGAGCAGCGCCGCGAACAGGCGCTGAGCGCTGTCTCGCAGTTGCTGGGCGACTCAGCGGATCTGGTGCTTGTGTAACAGCCGATAAAACGTCGGTCGCGAAATACCCAGCACTCTGGCCGCCACACTCAGATTGTCACTGTGGCGCGTCAACACATCGCACAACGCCTGGCGCTCGGCCCGGGACTTGTAATCCTCCAGCGTGCCCATGTTGCCGATGCTGTCCTCTTCGCCCAGCAGGCCCAGATTTGCCGCTTCTATCTGCCTGCCTTCGGCCAGCACCAGCCCGCGCCGAACGCGACCGGCCAGCTCGCGCACATTGCCCGGCCAATCGTGCTTGCCCAGCGCCACCAGCGCATCCTGACTGAAACTGCGCGCCCGCCTGCCGGTTTCCTGACTGTACACATGGGCGAAATGGTTAGCCAGCAAGGCCAGATCGCCATGGCGCTCGCGCAGCGGCGCTACGCCGACCTGCAGCACATTGAGCTGGTAATACAGATCCTCGCGAAAGCGCTTTTTGCGTACCGCCGTTTCAAGATCCTCCCGAGTGGCGGCCAGCACCCGCACATCCACTGCAATCGGTTCGCCGCCGTCCGCGCGCTCGATCTGCCGGTCTTCGAGAAAGCGCAGCAGGCTCGCCTGGGTATCCAGCGGGAGCTCACCGACCTCGTCGAGCAACAGCGTGCCGCCGTCTGCGGCTTCAAGCAGTCCGACCCTACGCTCCTGAGCATCGTCAAACGCGCCGTCCTCATGACCGAACAGCACGGTGTGGATCGACTGCCCGTCAGGCGCTGCGCAATCAACCACGATAAAGGGTTTGTCGCGTCGCAAGGACTGAGCATGCAGGCTGCGGGCGATCAGTTCCTTGCCCGTGCCCCGCTCGCCCCTGATCAGTACCGGCGAATCGGTGGGCGCCAGTTTGCTCAGCAGCCTGCGCAATTCACGGACAGGCCGACTGTCGCCGAGCAACTCGGGTTCCGCGCTGAACGGCGATGGCGAGCCCTGCACTGGCGGGCGTCCGGCAATAAACGCTCTATCGAGCGAGGCATACAGCCGACCGGCATCGAAAGGCAGCGTATGAAAGTCGAAAAACCAGCGGCAGACAAAATCGCCGATTTTCTCGCGCCGCAAATCACTGGCTGACAGCACTGCAATCCAGCGCACCGGGCTGTTAACGAACAGCGCCTCGAGCCTGGGCAAGTGTTCAAAATGATCGGACGTCAGGTGAATCAGGCCTACATCACAATCAGAAATGATTGCCGAACCCGATGGGCTTTCCTGCACCGTCCAGCCGGCTTCGATCAGAACAGGGATCAATGGATGACAGTCGTCACCGCCGTCGAGCATTAACAGACGTCGTGTTGGGGCCGATCCATGCATGAAGTTTCCTTGGCGCCCGGCGTATGGAGGGATTTTGAAAAGCTTTTATAAACAGTCTGTTGGCGAGCCCAATCATCACCCTAGCAAATATTTGACGCAGCGTTGTACCGTTTGGGTCTAACGCTCATAACCTGAAGTCATTAACGCGCCGCCTGCCCGACCCTTTTTGCCCGGGACATCCATGCGCGCGCCCGTCGAAAATAATTCGCAACTATTTTCAGTGAACAGTGTGACTCATGACCCCTTGTCGTTCATCAACACAAGTAACCAGCCGGACGGTTAGCCCGCCGCCGTGACTGAATTGATATGGGCACTTGAGGAAACGACCATGAACGCCCCACTGCGCTTCAACGATGCACTTCTGATCGCTGGACACGCTTTTGAACCCTTCCAGTGTGTTGCCTGGGCACCACAGGACGGTAACGGCGAACTGAGCCTGACGGTGATCGACCGCACCAGCAACCGTATTGGTCGCAAGCAGATCCCGAGCAGCACTTATTCCGACAAGCGCCAGCTGGCCAGCGCTCTGGAACAGGCCCGTGCAGAAATCAGCAACGAAGGCTACGACCTTGAGCCGTGGACCATGCCGACTTGATGGCTGACTGAGCGGACTCCCCGCTTCGCGTAATGGAAAACCTGTGGGATCGCCGCACTCGCCGCGCCCACAGGAATGTGTTCTCAGCGCCATGCTCTGCGCGCGCCAACCCTGCAGAGCATCGGCAAGAGAGCCGGGCCTGACGGGTTCCCCACCCTCAGACCCGCTTCAACTCATCGATGTGCCGGTACTCAGCCCCCAGACTCGATGCCAGTTCCCGCGCCCTTCCCAGGCGGATCGGGCCTTTCTCGATATCGATCAGCAAACTGGCGCAGTCGAACGCAGGCAGTGCCGGTAACGACTTGATCCGACCATCGGTCAGCACCAGAACCCGCTGCTGTTCGGCCGGATAGCGTTTTTGCCGTTGCGCCAGCCATTCAGCCGCCTGTTGCAGCGCTTCCGGCAACGGCGTACCACCACCAGCCCCCAGTGCATCCAGCCAGGGTGTCAATGCAGACGAGGCTTTCAGCCCTTGATGCTGCCAGCGTGGCGCAGTGCCGCTGGCGGTCAGCAAGGCCAGCCGAGCCCGGCGTCGATAGGCATCGTCGAACATCTGCGACAGTAGGCCTTTGGCCTGACTCAACGCCTGATGGCGGCGGGTAGACGCCGAGGCATCGACAATCACCAGCAATAACTCGCTGGGCCGGCTGCTACGCGGCTGACGCACTAGGTCCTTGTGGCTCTTCGGCTGACCGCGCAAAAAGGTCGGCAACCATTGCACCGGTCCATCAGCCCCGACACGCACAGCGCCCTGCCTGCCGCTGGCCAGTCGACCGGGACGGGGAATGGCATCCGCCCCCTGTGTGGTGCGGGGACGGATGCCTAGGGCTTTTTTGGCCAGCTCGGCACTTCGCGGCGTGATCCGGTCGTAACTGCCTGGGCGGGCAACTCACCCCAACTGCCCTGCCCGCTTTCAGGCTCGGCCTGTTTGCTGGACGAGCCTGGTGGCGGTGGCGGCGCCTCGGAATTCTGCGGCGGCGGAGAGGGCTCGCGGCGCCGGTGACGCAAGGCAAATTCGGCAACCGCTTCGATGTCCTGCTCTTCAATGTGCCCCGCACCGCGCCACGCCGCATGCGCGCGCGCAGCCCGCAGCCAGACCAGATCGGCACGCATGCCGTCGACACCTGCGGCAAAGCAGCGCTCGGTAATCATTGCCAGGGACTGGTCATCCAGTTCGATGCCCGCCAACAACTGACGTGCCTGCTCACAACGCCGCTTCAAGGCATCCTGCTGCGTTTGCCAGTGCTGGCAGAAGCTCTGCGGATCGCTGTCGAAATCCAGACGGCGACGGATGATCTGACTGCGCTCGGCAGGCAGCGTATGGCCGCTCAGGGCCACATTGAGGCCAAAGCGATCCAGCAACTGCGGGCGCAATTCGCCTTCTTCGGGGTTCATGGTGCCGATCAGTACGAAACGCGCAGCATGACGATGGGAGATACCGTCGCGCTCGACCAGGTTGACGCCGCTGGCCGCGACGTCCAGCAGCAGGTCGACCAGATGGTCGGCAAGCAGGTTGACCTCATCGACATACAGCACGCCACCGTCGGCCTTGGCCAGCACGCCTGGAGAGAAGCGCGCGCGACCCTCGCTCAGCGCGGCGTCAAGGTCCAGCGTGCCGACCAGACGCTCTTCGGTAGCGCCCAACGGCAAGGTGACGAACTGACCGCTGGCCAGCACATCGGCCAAACCACGGGCCAGCGTCGATTTAGCCATGCCTCTCGGCCCTTCGATCAACACGCCGCCGATGCGCGGATCAATGGCAGTCAGGCATAACGCCAGTTTCAGGTCATCGGCACCCACCACAGCGGCCAGTGGAAAATGCGGAGTTTCGCTCATCGTTGAATCAGACACGGTCATCAGTTCTCTTCTATGTCCAGGAGCAGGTCTTCCAGCGCCTGCTGATACTCGCCAGGCTCCTGCCAGAGGCCGCGCTGCTGGGCTTCAAGCATGCGCTCGGTCATGTCGCGCAAAGCATCAGGGTTGTGCTGGGCGATGAAGTCGCGAGTCACCGGGTCCAGCAGATAGGCGTCGGCGAGCAGCGCGTACTGGTGATCATCGATCAGCTCGGTGGTCGCATCGAACGCGAACAGGAAATCCACGGTCGCGGCCATTTCGAAAGCACCTTTGTAACCATGGCGCTTGGCCCCTTCGATCCATTTCGGATTCGCTGCGCGCGAGCGTATCACCCGGTTCAGCTCTTCCTTGAGGGTGCGGATTTTCGGCAGGTCGGGCTGGCTATGATCGCCATGGTAACTGGCGGTCTTCTGCCCGCTGAGGGTTTCAGAAGCGGCGAGCATGCCGCCCTGAAACTGGTAGTAGTCATTTGAGTCGAGCAGGTCGTGCTCGCGATTGTCCTGATTCTGTAGCACCGCCTGCACCTGAGAAAGCCGTTGGGCAAAGCGCTGGCGCGCGGGCGTACCTTCATCGGCAGCGCCATAGGCGTAACCGCCCCAATTGAGGTAAACCTCGGCAAGGTCGTCGCGGCTCTGCCACAGTCGGCCATCGATCGCGCCCTGTACGCCAGCGCCATAGGCACCGGGTTTGGCACCGAATATCCGCCAGCCGGCCTGACGCGCCGCCTCGTCTTCATTCAGGCCTTCTGCTATGAAGCCTTGCCGTTCTTCACGGACCCTGGCCGCCAGCGGGTTCATGTCGTCGGGCTCGTCAAGCGCCGCGACGGCCTGCACCGCAGCGTCGAACAGCTTGATGAGGTTGGCGAAGGCATCGCGGAAGAAACCGGAGACCCGCAGTGTCACGTCCACTCGCGGGCGGTCGAGCAGGCTGATCGGCAGAATCTCGAAGTCGTCGACCCGCTGACTGCCCGTCGCCCACACCGGACGCACGCCCATCAGCGCCATGGCCTGGGCGATGTCGTCACCGCCGGTACGCATGGTCGCCGTGCCCCACACCGACAGGCCCAGCTGGCGCAGGTGATCGCCATGGTCCTGCAGGTGTCGTTCCAGCAACAGGTTGGCGGACTGGAAGCCGATTCGCCAGGCCGTGGTGGTCGGCAGGTTGCGCACGTCCACGGTAAAAAAGTTGCGGCCAGTGGGCAGCACATCCAGGCGCCCCCGGCTCGGCGCGCCGCTGGGACCTGCCGGCACGAAACGACCACTCAGGGCGTCAAGCATGCCCTGCATTTCGCCGGGGCCGCAGGCATCCAGACGCGGCGCGACGACGTCACGCAGGCTGTCGAGAATCTGGGCCAGATCATCGTGCGCCGGCAAGTCGGTCAACGCTTCGCCCTGCGTGACGCGTTCGATAAGGCTGGCGGCGTAAAGCTCCAGCCGCTCGCGCGCATCACCCGCACTGCGCCAGGGGTCGCTGCTCAGGGCCTGCAACGCAGCGGGGCGCGGGCCGGTCCAGGGTTCGGCCAGCTCGCAGTTCAGCGGGTCGAAGTCCAGCTCGAAAGCCTTGCTCAACGCGCGCAACAGACTGGACTGCGCGCCACGCCCGTCACCGCGCGGAATACGCAGCAGGGCCAGCAAGGTGTCGATGCGCAGGCGACCTTGCGGCGATTGACCGAAGATATGCAGACCATCGCGAATCTGCGATTCCTTCAGGTCACACAGGTAAGTGTCCAGACGTGGCAGCCAGAGCGCCGCGTCGGCATCGCTGTCGAGGTTCTCGCCCAGCGCCAGTTCGCGGTCGATATGGGTTTCACGGACCAGTTCGAGAATGTCACGCTGCAGCTCGCGTGCGCGGCGCGGATCGAGCATTTGCGCTTCGTAGAATTCGTCGGCGAGCAGTTCCAGATTACGCAACGGGCCGTAGGTCTCCGCGCGGGTCAGCGGCGGCATCAAGTGATCGATGATGACCGCCTGAGTGCGCCGTTTGGCCTGTGCGCCCTCGCCCGGGTCGTTGACGATGAACGGATAGATGTTCGGCATAGCCCCCAGCACCGCGTCCGGCCAGCAGGTTCGCGACAGCCCCACGCCCTTGCCGGGCAGCCACTCGAGGTTGCCGTGCTTGCCGACATGCACCACCGCATGCGCGCCGTAGGCTTTGCGCAGCCAGAAGTAGAACGCCAGATAGCCATGGGGTGGAACCAGATCCGGGTCGTGATACACCGCGCTCGGGTCAACCTGATAACCCCGCGCCGGTTGAATGCCGATGAACGTGAGGCCAAAGCGCAGTCCGGCGATCATCATCCGGCCGCTGCGAAACATCGGATCGGTGTCCGGCGTGCCCCAACGGGCGTTCACCGCATCGCGATTTTCCTGCGGCAGTTCGTTGAACGCTGCCAGGTATTCCTCCAGCGCCATGCTCTGCTGACACGGGCGTTGGTCGATACTGTCCAGATCATTGGTCACGCCGCCCAGCAGTTGCTGGATCAGTTCGGTGCCAGTGTCCGGCAACGGCGCCAGCGGATAGCCCTCGGCCTGCATGGCGCGCAGGATATTCAGCGCCGCAGCAGGCGTATCGAGCCCCACACCATTGCCGATCCTACCGTCGCGAGTCGGGTAGTTGGCGAGGATCAGCGCCACGCGCTTTTCGCCATTGGGCAGGCGCGCAAGCTCGATCCAGCGCCGCGCCAGTTGCGCGACGAAATCCATCCGGTCCGGCTGGGCGCGGTAGCAGACCACGTCTGACTGGCTGCGCTCACTGCGCCAGGCCAGGTCCTTGAAGCTGATCGGCCGACTGATGATGCGTCCGTCCAGCTCCGGCAAGGCAATGTGCATCGCCAGATCTCGAGCGCCAAGGCCCTGTTCGCTGGCCTGCCAGGCAGGCTCGTTGTCCTGCGCACAGATGGCCTGAATGACCGGTACGTTGCGCCGGAACGGACGCAGATGCGGCGCTTCCGGACTCGACTGAGCGAAACCGGTGGTATTGAGAAGCAGCTCGGTTTCAGCCTCATCCAGCCAGTCCTCCACCTGAGTGAAACAGCCGGGTTCCTTGAGGCTGGCCACGGCAATGGGCAGCGGGTTGATGCCTTGCGCCTGCAAGCGCACACAGAACTCGTCGATGAAACCGGTATTGGCGGCCTGCAGGTGCGAGCGATAGAACAGCAGCGCCACCACTGGCTGCTCGGCAAGCCAGTCTGCCTGCCAATCGGCAAGCTGCGCGCTTGCCAGGCGAGGATGGTAGATGGCTGTGCGCGGCAGCGGCGCGGGCTCGGCCCAGGAATAATCGCGGTCCAACCAGCGACTGGCCATGCAGTTGTACAACTGCAGCGCGTTCTGCAGGCCACCCTGACGCAGAAACTGCCAGAGTCGGTCGCGTTCTACGGCAGGCACGGTGCTCAGATCACTCAGTTCCGGATCAGGACGGTCATCACCGGGCACCAGAATGACCTGAACGCCGCGTGCCGCGAGCTCCATCAGCCGCTCGACGCCGTAGCGCCAGTAGCCGATACCGCCGTGCAAAGAAATCAGAATGACCTTTGCGTGACGCAGCACTTCATCGACGTACAGGTCGACAGAGGCGTGATTCTGGACCTGCATCGGGTTGGCCAGACGCAGGCTGGGGTAGTCGTCGGGGAGCTGCCGGGCGGCTTCGGCCAGCAGCGCCAGACTGGAGTCGCCGCTGCAGAGAATCACCAGCTCGGCCGGGGTCTGGCCCAGATCGGCAATATTGTCGTCAGGTACGAAACCGCCGGGCTGGGTTCTCAGTAAATGCATGGGTCAGCCGACAATCGCAGCATTGAGTTGCGCTTGCAGGGCTGCGGCATCCAGCTCCTGACCAATCAGCACCAGGTGCGTGGCACGCTCTTCATCGGTACGCCAGGCGCGGTCGAAGTGCTTGTCGAAACGCGTGCCGACACCTTGAATCAGCAGGCGCATCGGCTTGCCGGGAATGGCCGCGAAGCCCTTCACACGCAGAATGCCGTGCTGCACCACCAGTTGATTCAGTGCATCGAGCAGGACTTTCTCATCGGCTTGCGGCAGTGTCAGGGAAATCGAATCGAACGCGTCGTGATCGTGGTCATCATGATCGTCATCGTCATGGTGATCATGGTGGGTCTTGCGAGCATCGATATGCAGTTCGGACTCGGCACCGACACCCAGCAGCACGCTGATCGGCAGGCGACCACTGCTGGCTTCGATCACCTTGACCGCAGGCGGCAGCTCCTCGGCAACTTCGGCACGCACCGTCGCCAGACCTTCGGCGTCGATCATGTCGGCCTTGTTGAGGATCACCAGATCGGCGCTGGCCAACTGATCGGCAAACAGTTCGTGCAGGGGCGACTCGTGGTCCAGGTTCGGATCGAGTTTGCGCTGCGCATCGACTTGATCCGGGAAGGCAGCAAAAGTACCAGCCAGTACCGCCGGGCTGTCGACCACCGTGATCACCGCATCGACCGTGCAGGCGTTGCGGATTTCCGGCCACTGAAAAGCCTGGACCAGCGGCTTGGGCAGCGCGAGCCCCGAGGTTTCGATCAGGATATGGTCCAGATCACCACGGCGCGCGACCAGTTCGCGCATGACCGGGAAGAACTCTTCCTGCACGGTACAGCACAGGCAGCCATTGGCCAGTTCGTACACTCGGCCGTTGGCTTCTTCTTCGGTGCAGCCGATCGTGCACTGCTTGAGGATTTCTCCGTCGATGCCCAGCTCGCCGAACTCATTGACGATGACCGCAATGCGCCGCCCTTCGGCGTTGTCGAGCATGTGCCGCAACAGGGTGGTCTTGCCCGAGCCGAGGAAGCCGGTGACGATGGTGACGGGAAGCTTGGCCAGTGTTTTCATCAGGTGCCCTTTGGCAATGCGGCGGGCAAACAGGACGAGAGCCGCATGCAGGACACGCAGATCGGATCGCCACCGGATCACCCCGCCCGGTTGTAGTGAGAATTCTCCAGGGCCGCAGCACGTGTGGCCCGTTCGAGGCAGGTCTCCTGGCTCACGGCGGCGTGCGGCAGGCAGTGAATAATGTGCCGACACGCATTCATCGCGCCTTCCCGCCGCAGCAGTGGCTGTGCAATGAACATGACCGTTTACAGTTGCGGGGGCAGCTGCGGCTTATACCGCATTCCCGTCTTAGCTCCACTGGGTGATGTTTTACCCGGGGAGAACCTCGAATCAGCAAGGCTACGCAGTGACTGCAGAGAGGTCAATCGTTCAGATTGACGCTGCCCCGCCGCCCATGCTCTCCTGTGCGCCTTGTTTCGGGTGCCCCTCACGGGGTGAAACGGGAAACCGGTACGCTCGCGTTGTCGAGCAAGTCCGGTGCTGCCCCCGCAACGGTAAGCGAGAGTAGGTCTGATCCACTGTGCCGCTGGCATGGGAAGGTGACCTTGCAGGCTTTGACGCACTGACGTCCTGGCCCCTCGCGAGCCCGGAGACCGGCCCGATATGCTTGCAATGACAAACCCGCGGTGGGCGGGCGCAGTTGAAACCTCCGGCGTCTGCCGGCAGGTTCTTTTGCGCGTGGCCCACTTGCCGATTACCAACAAGAGGGAACGCCATGTCGACCATCAGCAGCCACGCCGCCGCGCCCAGCTCTACACGCACTCAACGCCTGACAGCCGCCATCAGCGCTGCGCTTCTCGGCGCCTGCCTGGTGTACTTCGCCGGTTTCTCGCACATCGCGGCCGTGCACAACGCGGCACACGATACCCGTCACAGCGCTGCCTTTCCTTGCCATTGAGGGCCACACAATGTTCAAGCGAATTGCCTACACCGCAGGTTTCACCGGCCTGCTCGCCGCCCTGTTGCTGACCCTGCTGCAAAGCCTGTGGGTGGTGCCGCTGATCCAGCAGGCCGAGACCTACGAAAACGCACCTGCCGAGCAACTGCATCAGCACGCGGACGGCGCGATGGCCGAACACAGCCATGCCCATGAAGAAGCGGCCTGGGAGCCCGAAAACGGCTGGCAGCGTGTGCTGTCCACCACCGGCGGTAACCTGGTGGTCGCGGTGGGCTTCGCCCTGATGCTTGCCGGGCTTTACACCCTGCGGGCGCCGGGGCGCACCGTGCAAGGCGCATGGTGGGGGTTGGCCGGTTTTGCCGTGTTCGTGCTGGCCCCGACCCTTGGGCTGCCACCCGAACTGCCAGGCACAGCCGCCGCCGAGCTGAGTCAGCGGCAACTGTGGTGGCTCGGCGCTGCCGCGTCGACTGCCGCCGGGCTGGCCTTGCTGGTGTTCGGTCAGAACTGGCTGCTCAAAGCACTGGGTGTGGCGATTCTGCTGGTCCCGCATGTGCTTGGCGCGCCACAGCCGCTGGTCCATGAAAGCCTGGCTCCCGAGGCTCTGGAATCGCAGTTCATGATTGCCTCGCTGCTGACCAACGCGCTGTTCTGGGTCGCGCTGGGATTGATCAGTGCCTGGCTGTTCCGCAGAAACGATGTGCACACCGACAATGTCGACCTGCATCAGGCCTGATCCAGCGACCCTTCAACCTGGCGCACCTCTGGTCGCCGGGCTGGGCTGTCGGCGCGGCTGCTCGGCTGCGCTGTTGCGCGATCTGCTTGAGCAGAGCCTGCAGGCACTTGAGCTGGACATTGGTCGGGTGACCGCACTGGCGTCCATCGACCTGAAAGAAACCGAGCCCGGCCTGCTTGAGCTGGCCGGGCAACTGGCAGTGCCACTGGTGTGCTTCAACGCCGCGCAACTGGTGGCGTGGGAACTGCACCTCACGCACCGTTCTGCGCAGGTGTTCCAGAACACGGGCTGTCATGGCGTCGCCGAGGGCTCGGCCCTGGCACTGGCGGCACAACTGGGAGACGGTACGGCCACCCTGCTGATCGAACGGCAGAAAAGCGCGCAGGCCACATTTGCCTTGGCAATCAGCCCTGCGCACAGCGGATAATCTCCCCGCGCTCACTCACCCCGGAGAATTCATTGACTGTCTATTTCATCGGTGCAGGCCCTGGCGATCCGGAGCTGATCACCGTCAAGGGCCAA
The DNA here is from genome assembly GCF_000972175.1 of Pseudomonas syringae pv. coryli str. NCPPB 4273. NCBI lineage: Bacteria > Pseudomonadati > Pseudomonadota > Gammaproteobacteria > Pseudomonadales > Pseudomonadaceae > Pseudomonas > Pseudomonas syringae pv. coryli. The sequence goes on from NZ_AWQP01000004.1 coordinate 275,170, forward strand.
CGCCTGATTCGCAGCTGCCCGGTCATTATCTACGCAGGCTCGCTGGTGCCCCTCGCCGTGCTGCAAGGTCATCAGGCCGTGCAGGTGACCAACAGCGCCGAACTGCATCTGGAGCAGATCATCGAGCTGATCAAGCATGCACACGCACAGGGCCAGGATGTGGCGCGCGTGCATTCCGGAGACCCTAGCCTGTATGGCGCTATCGGCGAGCAGATCCGTTACCTGCGCGAACTCGACATTCCGTTCGAAATCATTCCGGGGGTGACCGCGACCGCTGCCTGCGCTGCATTGCTGGGCGTCGAGCTGACCCTGCCGGACGTTTCGCAGAGCGTGATTCTGACCCGCTATGCCGACAAGACCTCAATGCCCAGCGGCGAGGAACTGGCCAGTCTGGCCAGCCATCGGGCAACCATGGCGATTCATCTGGGGGTGAACAACCTGCAACGGATCGTCGAGGAGCTCATGCCACATTACGGCGCCGACTGCCCGATTGCCGTGGTGCACCGCGCCAGCTGGCCGGATCAGGACTGGGCCGTTGGCACGCTGGCGGATATTGAGGAAAAGGTACAGGCCAAGGGCTTTCGCCGCACGGCACTGATTCTGGTCGGACGTGTACTTGCCGATGACACCTTCAGCGAGTCCTCGCTGTACCGCGCCGGGCATGCCCACTTGTTCAGGCCGAAGTAGTCAGTACCGCCATGATGATCGCAGTAACGAGCGGCGACGCATGGCGTGATGAACAGCGTGCCAACGCTGGGCTGGCACGCTGATCGGTATTGCCCTCCTCAGGCAGCCGCCTCATACAGCTTCGGCGCGGCCACTTCGCCGCTTTCCAGGCTCTTGCGCAGAATATCGGCCTGCACGGCAGCCGCTTTCATGGCGCTTTCCTTGATGTAGCCATAACCGCGAATGCGTTCCGGCAGGCGTGCCAGACTCAAGGCGGTGTGGCGATTCTGCGTCTGAAGGTGCTGCAGGATCAATTCGACATCGCTGACATAGCGGTCAATCAGCGCCCTCTCCTGCTGACGCTCAAGGCTGCGCCCGAACGGATCGAGCGCCGTGCCACGGAGGAATTTGAACGTCGCCAGCACATCGAACGCGCGCAGCATCCACGGGCCAAAACTACGTTTGCGCGGCAGGCCAGTGTGCGGATCGCGCTTGGCCAGCCACGACGGTGCCAGATGAAACTCCAGCCGGTAGTCGCCTTCGAACTGCGCTTGCAACTGGCGGGTGAAATCGCCGTTGCTGTACAGTCGCGCCACTTCGTATTCGTCCTTGTAGGCCAGCAATTTGAAGTAATTGAACGCCACAGCCTCGGTCAGCGTCGGCTGCTGACCGGGAAACGCCCGCGATTCGCTTTCGCGTACGCGCTGTACCAACGCCAGATAGCGCTTGGCGTAGGCCGCGTTCTGGTACTGCTTCAACGCGTCGACATTGCTCTGGATGCGCTGATCAAGGTCCATCGGTTGCGGCTCGCTGACCTTGTCTTGTGGGTTGACGAAAGCCTCCACAGCGGCGGGATCATGCGCGGTACGACGCCCCCAGAGAAACGCCTGCTGATTCAGGTTGACCGCTACGCCGTTGAGTTCGATGGCCTTCTCGATGGCCGCCGAGGTCAATGGAATCAGGCCTAGCTGGAAGGCATAGCCGAGCATGAACAGGTTGCTGGCGATACTGTCACCCATCAGCCGGGTGGCCAGTGATGTGGCTTCGACAAAGTGGGTCTTCGCCGCGCCGACCGCCTCGATGATGGTCTGCCTCATGGCTTCGGCCGGAAACACGGCATCCGGATTGCGCGTGAACTCGGCGGTCGGTGTTTGCTGACTGTTGACCACCGCATGGGAAATCTTGCTATCGAGCTTGGCGATCGCGTCCGGGCCGGCAGCCACCAGCAAGTCACAGCCGAGCAGCAGGTGCGCTTCACCGGCGGCGATACGCACGGCGAACAGATCCTCCTGGCGCGCGGCAATGCGGATATGGCTGACCACCGGACCGAATTTCTGTGCCAGACCAGCCTGATCGAGCACGCTGCAGCCCTTGCCTTCCAGATTCGCGGCATAGCCCAGCATCGCGCCGACGGTGGTCACCCCTGTGCCGCCGACACCCGGCAGGAGAATATTGAACGGCCTGTCGAGCGACGGCAGTACCGGTTCCGGCAGACGCGCGAATGCTTCGACCTGCGTGGGCAACGCAGGCTTGCGCAGTTTGCCGCCATGCACGGTGACGAAGCTCGGGCAGAAACCCTCGACGCAGCTGAAATCCTTGTTGCACGCGCTCTGATCGATTTCGCGCTTGCGCCCCTGCGCCGTTTCCTTGGGCAGCACAGACAGGCACCCGGATTTGACCCCGCAATCGCCGCAGCCCTCGCACACCGCCGGGTTGATCAACGCGCGCTTTTCCAGATCGGGCATGGTGCCGCGTTTGCGACGGCGGCGCTTTTCAGTGGCGCAGGTCTGGTCGTAGATGATGACCGACACGCCTTTGAACTCGCGCAATTCGCGCTGCACGCTGTCCAGATCACGCCGATGATGAAAGGTGGTAATCGGCGCGAAGTCCTCACGACTCGGGTATTTGTCCGGCTCGTCGGAAACCAGCGCGATGCGCTGCACGCCTTCGTTGAACACCTGACGGCTCAGTTGATCGACGCGCAGCACGCCGTCGATCGGCTGGCCACCGGTCATGGCCACCGCATCGTTGTAGAGAATCTTGTAAGTAATGTTGACCTTGGAGGCCACCGCCGCACGCAGCGCCAGGTGCCCCGAGTGAAAATAGGTGCCGTCGCCCAGGTTCTGGAAAACGTGCGGGGTTTCGGTGAACGGTGCCTGACCGATCCAGGTCACGCCCTCGCCGCCCATCTGGGTGAACGTGTCGGTTTCGCGGTCCATCCAGATGGTCATGTAATGGCAGCCGATCCCGGCCAGGGCGCGACTGCCCTCCGGCACCTTTGTCGAAGTGTTATGCGGGCAGCCGGAGCAGAAATGCGGGGTGCGCTGGGTAGTAAACAGCGGCGCCTGCAGCGCTTGCTCCTTGTCGCTGAGAAACTGCAGGCGCGCTTCGATCTGCGGGCTGCTGTAGAACGGCGCGAGGCGTTTGGCGATCACCCTGGCAATCATCGCCGGGGTCAGCTCGCTGAGGTTCGGCAGCAGTGAGCGGCCCTGCTCATCGAACTCGCCGACCACCACTGGCCGGCGCTCCACAGGCCAGTTGTAGAGCTGACCGGTCAACTGGTCTTCAATGACACTGCGTTTTTCCTCGACCACCAGAATTTCGTCGAGCCCTTCGGCAAAATCGTGCACCGACACCGGCTCCAGCGGCCAGCTCATGCCGACCTTGAGCACGCGAATCCCGACCTTCTCGCACAGCTCCTGATCGATACCCAGCTCTTCGAGAGCCTGACGCACGTCCAGGTAGGACTTGCCGGTGGTGATGATGCCCAGCCGCGGTTGCGCAGAATCGATCACCACCTTGTTCAGCTGATTGGCACGGGCGAAGGCCCTGGCCGCGTAGATCTTGTAGGTATTGAGTCGCGCCTCCTGGGCCAGCGGCGGGTCCGGCCAGCGGATGTGCAAACCGCCTTCGGGTATATCGAAGTCGTCAGGGATACGGGTTTTGATCCGCAATGGATCGACTTCGACCACCGCAGAAGAGTCGACGTTCTCGGCAATGGTCTTCATCGCCACCCAGCAACCGCTGTAGCGCGACAGCTCCCAGCCAATGATGCCGTAGTCGAGAATCTCCTGAACATTACTGGGGTTGAGCACGGGGATCATCGAGGCGATGAACGCATGCTCACTCTGGTGAGCGATGGTCGATGATTTGCAGCCGTGGTCGTCGCCCGCCAGGATCAGCACACCACCATTGGCCGCAACACCGGCTGAGTTGCCGTGCTTGAAGACATCACCGCAGCGATCCACACCCGGTCCCTTGCCGTACCAGAGAGCGAACACGCCATCGTACTTGCCATGCGGGAACAGGTTGACCTGTTGACTGCCCCAGACCGCCGTGGCGGCCAGTTCTTCGTTGATGCCCGGCTGAAAATGGATGGCGTTTTGTTGCAGGTAGTCCTTGGCGTCCCAAAGGCTCTTGTCCAGATTACCCAGCGGCGAGCCGCGGTAGCCAGAGATAAACCCGGCAGTGTTCAGGCCCTGCGCCTCATCGCGCTGCTTTTGCAGCATCGGCAGGCGGGTCAGGGCCTGCGTGCCGGTCAGGTACAGATTGCCGGTGGCAAGCCGGTATTTATCATCCAGACGAATATCAGCCAGGGACATGCGAATACCTCTCTTGTTCTTATAAGGTCAGGTCTTGTACGCCGGGACGGTCCTGCCCGGCAGCCTTGCAACTAGACTGCCAGCAGCAAAGAGGCTTTTTCTTTCTAAATGCGCGCAAATCTGCTGATATTCAGCATGCTTTTTTCGGCCAGAACAAAAAACAAGGTCAATTCATGCAGCCAAAATTGAGCCCCATCGATCGCAAGATTCTTCGTCTGCTGCAACATGACGCCAGCCTGTCGGCCGCGGAAATCGCCGAACGGGTCGAGCTGTCGCAATCGCCCTGCTGGAGGCGTATTCACCGGCTTCAGGAAGACGGGGTGATCGAACGCACGGTCGCCCTGCTCAGTACCCAGAAGCTGGGGCTGAGCATGACGGTGTTCGTCGAGGTCAAGCTGTCAGGCCATGGTCGCCGCTATCTGGCCGAGTTCGAGGAGGCAATCATCGGCCACCCGGAGGTGCTGGAGTGCTACACGATGGCCGGGGGGATGGACTTCATGCTCAAGGTGGTGGCTCAGGACATCGCCAGCTACGAACGCTTTCTACGCGATCATTTGCTGCAATTGCCCCACGTCCACGAGGCCCATTCGAACATCGCGATGAGCACGGTGAAGCGCACCACGGAGCTGCCGCTGGACTAGACGATATCGGGGAGAATCGAGAAAAGAAAATCCGCCGAGCGAGCGCTGGCGGATTATCGGTATCAATGAGGGCAATAAAAACATTTGACTTGCAAATGATAATGATTATTATTGCATCAGCGGGTCGCGAGACTCGCTGGATAACCCGGAAGTCTTAGGTCGGCTTCCTGATTATCTCCTCATCAGGCTAATCACGGTTTTTGACCCGGCTTATCGCCGGGTCTTTTTTTGGTTCTTTCTTTATGGTTTCGCTGCTTCAGGCTAATGAAGTCTGGGTGTTGCGCGGTGTGTTGCAATGCCGTGGATCATAGCAAAGGCGCCTCGATCAAGGCCATGCTTTTAGGGCAAAAACGCCTGGATGCGGCAGATAAAACGTAAATGCTGGGACTTTTCACTTGAGAATGATTCTCGTATTCACTAGTCTACGCTTGTCACGGACGCTACCCGACACCGCAAGGAAGACTCCCATGGACGACCAGCGAGCGATACATCATGAGTAATCAGCTCTCGTCTCTACTGCACCTCCCCGCCCGCCTGCCCGAGCCGCAACCCACGCTGCAGGCGATCGAACTCGGCCACCGACTGGGCAAGCTCTCGCGCCGGACCCGGCAGATATTCCTGCTCAGCCGACTCGACGGCCTGGCCTATGCCGACATTGCAGCCTTCATGAGCGTCGACATCGCGCGGGTAGAGCGTGCGATGCTTCGCGCGCTTGGCAAGGCCTATGTGCCAGGCGCGGCAGACACCACAAGCCCTGCCATTCAGGCCGCTATTCAGGATCAGGCCAGCCGCTGGTATGTGCACTTGCAGAGCCCTGCGGCAACCGCCAGCGAACGCATCGAATTTCGCCACTGGCTGGACGCCGATGCCGCGCACCTTTCGGCCTTCCAGAACAGCGAGCGTTTGTGGCGTCAGTTGCAGGCACCCGCCTCGTTGCTCGGCGCATCCGGCTGGCATCGACGCAAGCGCCGCGTGTATCTGGTCTGGTGCCTGCTGACCGCCTTCATCTGCAGCCTGATGGTCACAGCCGAGGCCATGTCCTGACGCGCAGATGACCGTTGCAGTGAAGTTTACGTCGCAGGACGCGATGTCGATCGGTGTACAGTAGCGGCCTGAAAAGGCATCTACGCAGCAGGCATCTATCTTGACTCTCACTATCGGTTCAGATTTCGACAGCGGCAACATTCAGGTTCTCGACGCAAGTGACCCGGCGCATATCCGGCTGGCGATTCGGCCCGACACGAAAAGCGCGCATTTCCAGTGGTTTCATTTCCAGGCAGACGGCCTGAACGTTGGCCAGACCTATGGCTTCAGCCTGACCAATGCCAGCGAATCCACCTTCAACCGTGCCTGGACCGGCTACAACGCCGTGGCGTCTTACGACCATCAGAACTGGTTTCGGGTAGCGTCGGATTTCGACGGCAAGACGCTGAATTTCAGCCTGGCCGCGGAGCAGCCGCAGGTCTGGTTTGCGTACTTCGAACCCTACAGCCGTGAACGCCATGACTGGCTGATCGAACAGGCGCAGGAAAAAGCCGGTGCACAGTTGCTGGCTGTCGGCAAAAGCGTCGAGGGCCGGGATATTCAGCTGCTTCGCAAGGGTGACGGTGCCGAGGGCAAACGCAAGATCTGGATGATTGCCCAGCAGCACCCTGGCGAACACATGGCCGAATGGTTCATGGAAGGCGTGATCGAACGCCTCCAGCAAAAGGATGACGCCGTGCTGCAGCAACTGCTGGCAGAGGCGGATGTGTATCTGGTACCCAACGTCAACCCGGACGGGGCCTTTCATGGCCACTTGCGCACCAACGCCAACGGCAAGGACCTCAATCGTGCCTGGCAGGACAGCACCGAAGCGCTAAGCCCGGAAGTGTCCTTCATCAGGCAGCAGATGGAAAAATACGGCGTGGACATGTTCCTCGACGTGCACGGTGACGAGGAGATCCCCTACGTATTCACCGCCGCCTGCGAAGGCAATCCGGGGTATACCGCACAGCAACGCCAGCTTGAAGAGCGCTTTCGCAGCCGCCTGTGCGAGGTCAGCGACAACTTCCAGACGGTTCATGGCTACCCGCGCGGCGCACCCGGTCAGGCCAACATGAACCTGGCCGCCAATGCAGTGGGCGAACGCTACAAGTGCCTGTCATTGACCCTGGAAATGCCATTCAAGGATCACGACAACGCGCCAGACCCGGTCACCGGCTGGTCAGGCAAGCGCTCTGCGCAACTGGCCGGGGAAATACTGACCGTGCTGTCCGAGATGGTAAAAGAGCTTCGCTAAGGGCACTGCTGCCTTCAGGCAAACCGAAATGCCCACCTACGCGTGGGCATTTTTGTTCGCGCGGGCGGCACGGCGTACGATCAGACTGGCCAGCGCGATCAGCGCCAGCGTGATCACCACGGCCCCGTAGACATTGCTGGTCATCACCAGGCCCGCCGAGTGGGCGAAGTATCCGGCGACCAGTGCCGGTATGCAGAAGGCCAGGTAGCTGAGCACCAGAAAAGCCGACATCAGCCCGCCCCGCTCGTGGGCATGCGCCAGGGGCATGAGCATGCGCAGGGCGCCCAGAAAGCTCGATCCAAACCCCACACCTGCGACCACTGCGCCGACGAAAAACAGCCACAGCAAACCGAGGTTGATCGAAAGCAGTATCACCGCGACACCCAGCGGCAAAAAGCTCGCACCTACCCACAAACCGAGCACCGGCTCGCGCTGACGCAGCGTCAGAATCGCCGCCGCGCCGCTGAGGGTCAGCGCCGCAACCGCCAGGCCGCCATTGAGCGGTGAAGTGGAGCCGGTCGCCGCCACCAGCAAGGACGGGCTCAACGACAGAAAGAAGCCACCCAGTGCCCACGCGGCGATGTCCACCGGCAGAACCAGCCACAGCATGCGCCGTGCCTGTTGCGGTACATGCAACGAGGGCTTGAGGGATTGCCAGACACCGGGCTGGCGACTGACGGTTTCCTCGACGCGTCCCAGGTAAAGGGCCTGACTCAGGAATGCGGCCAGCAACAAGCAGTAACCCAGCATCAGCGGCATCGGCGCGAACTGCGCCAGCAGTGCCGTACCCAGAGCGCCAACGGCCATGCCGAGCATAGGCGAAATACTGTTGATCAACGGCCCTTTGACCGAATCATTGTCCAGCAAGGCCGCGCCCAGTGCGCTGGCAGCCAGCCCTGTCGCAAAACCCTGCAGCAGGCGCGCGGCCACCAGCCAGCTGACATCACTGGCCAGAATGAACAGCAGCATCGAGACGCTTTGCAGCAGCAACGCGCCGAAAATCACCGGGCGCCGCCCCAGATAGTCAGACAGCGACCCGCCCATCAGCAAGGCAGCCAGCAGGCTGAATGCATACACTGCAAAAATCAGGGTAAGCACGCCCGCCGAGAATCCCCATGCCTCCTGGTACAGGTGATAGAGCGGCGTGGGCGTGCTGGACGCGGCAAAAAAGCATAACGTGGTAAACGCCAGAAACCCGAGATGGTTTCGTGCCCGACCGTCAGACTTCACGTCTGGCGACGTCGAATCGTTTGAAGAAAGGGACATGGATACGCTCTCCGCCAATGCAACCTGTTAAAGCCATAAATTAGCTTTTGCGGAGTGTGCGACGTGATAGCGCTTAAAGCAAATACTTTGTGTTAAGGTCCGCCGTATGGCTATTAAAGAAGCAATTCGCACCGGAGGCCGCAGTGCCCGGGTGCAGGAATCCATCCACCGCGCGGTCCGCGACTTGTTGCAGGAGCACGATCGCTCAGCACTCAGCGTGCCGATGATCGCGACCCGCGCAGGCGTTACGCCGTCGACCATTTATCGCCGCTGGGGTGATCTGACCACGTTGCTGGCGGACGCTGCGCTGGAGCGTCTGCGCCCTGACGTGCCAATCGATCAGGGCAGTCTGCATCAGGACCTGCTGACCTGGAGTGAAATGTATCTGGACGAAATGTCATCGGCACCTGGCCGGGCATTGATGCGCGATGTGGCCGCCAGCACGTCCGGCTGTGTGGGCAAGTGTGCAGCGATGGTTCGCGAGCAGCTGCAGGTCATGATCGATCGCGCCATGGCTCGCGGGGAGGTTTCCCCCAGTGCCGACGACATGATCGATGCCGTCATTGCGCCGATGATTTACCGGATTCTGTATGCCGAATCGGCGCCGACGCCCGAACGCGTGCGTCAATGGGTCGACCGCTGCCTGGGCTGAGCCGCTTTGCAGGGAGTCAGCGGCGGCAACTCCCGTTATCATGCGCACCTCGTCCGACACCAATGACCGAACCTATTCATGCACACCCTCGCAGATCTACGCGCCGGCAAGCTGGCAGGCATCAAACGGCTTGACCTCTCCTGTGGCCTGAGCGAATTCCCGGTCGAAATCTTCGACCTGGCCGACACGCTGGAAGTCTTGAATCTCAGCGGCAACAGGCTGACCTCGCTGCCCGACGACCTGTGTCGCCTGACCCGCCTGCGCGTGCTGTTCGTATCAGACAACGCCTTTACGCACCTGCCGGAAAGCATTGGCCGATGCCAGCAGTTGCAGATTGTCGGCCTCAAGGCCAATCGCATAGAGCAAGTCAGCGCCGCGGCACTGCCGCCGCGCCTGCGCTGGCTGATCCTCACCGACAACCGCATCGAGTCGCTGCCCGACGAACTGGGCTGCCGCCCGGACCTGCAAAAGCTGATGCTCGCCGGCAATCGCCTGCGCACCCTGCCCGCGACCCTCGCGCAGTGTCACAAGCTGGAGCTGATCCGCATTGCGGCCAATCGTCTGACCGAGTTGCCGGACTGGCTGCTGAGCCTGCCTGCCCTGGCATGGCTCGCCTTCGCCGACAACCCGCTGTGCGCAGAGCGTCCCAGCGCGCCGATCCGGGAAATCCCCTGGCAACATCTCAGCCTTCATCAACGCCTGGGCGAAGGTGCGTCGGGGATCATTCAACAGGCGGTCTGGCACGACGCCGGCGAGGAGCGCATGGCAGCGGTCAAGCTGTACAAGGGCGCGGTCACCAGCGATGGATCGCCGCTCAATGAAATGGCGGCCTGCATCGCCGCAGGCCGCCACGCACAGCTGATCGAGGTGCTTGGACAGATCAGCGGGCATCCCGAGCAGCAGCGCGGCCTGGTCATGGCGCTGATAGCCCCCGATTTCGGCAATCTCGCCGGTCCGCCGAGCCTGGAATCCTGTAGCCGCGATGTCTACGCCAACGGCACGCGCTTTTCCCTGCCGGTGCTGCTGCGCCTCGCTGAAGGCATCGCATCGGTCACCGCGCACCTGCACGCCCACGGGATCACGCATGGCGACCTTTATGGCCACAACATTCTTGTGCAGGAGGATGGCAATTGCCTGCTGAGCGACTTCGGCGCGGCGTCCTTTCACCCGTCAGCCGGGCTGGGTGAGGCGCTGGAGCGCATCGAAACGCGGGCATTCGGTATCTTGCTGGGGGAATTGCTGGAGCGTTGCGAGGCAGATCCGCAGGATCAGAACGTCGTGGCGGGTCTACAGGCGCTGCAGGCAAGCTGCGTTCAGCCTGATTGCCAGCAACGACCGTCGCTGGCAGAGATTCTTCTACAGATCAAAACATGGAGCGCGTAAAGCGCTCCATTGCGCAGTGATCAGCCTGCCAGGCCCACGTAAACGTTCTGCACGTCATCATGGTTGTCGATGGCTTCGAGAAACGCTTCGACTTCGGCCATCTGCTCATCGGTCAGGCCGTCCACGGTGCTTTTCGGGCGGTAGCCCAGTTGCGCGGACTGAACGGTGAAACCGAATTCCGGGAGCGCCTTGCAGACCGCGTCCATGTCGGTGGATTCGGTCAGGAACAGCGTCGCGCCCTCTTCACCGGGCTCGAAATCCTGGGCGCCGGCCTCGATTGCCGCCAGCTCCGGGTCGGCATCTGCTGCTGCAGGAACAGCCTCGATCATGCCCTGATACAAAAAGTCCCACGAAACTGAACCCGCAGCGCCCAACTGGCCCTTGCGGAACAGCACGCGAATTTCCGAGACCGTCCGATTGATGTTGTCGGTCAGGCACTCGACGATCACCGGCACGCGGTGTGGCGCAAAACCTTCGTAGGTCAGACGCTCGAAGTTGACGCTCTCACCCAGCAGGCCTGCGCCTTTCTTGATGGCACGCTCCAGCGTCTCACGCGGCATCGAGGCCTTCTTGGCCTGCTCGACCACCAGCCGCAGACGCGAGTTCATGTCCGGGTCTGCGCCAGCACGAGCCGCGATCATGATCTCCTTGGACAGCTTGCCAAACGTACGTCCCTTGGCATTGGCTGCCGCTTCTTTATGCTTGACCTTCCACTGTGCGCCCATGTCTGCTCTCTTGATTCGCTAGGCACCTCGCCGCCTGCGCCTGCATGACTCACAGAACGCGACGCTGGCAAGGCGCTGAAAAAGGGTCACCGGCAAATACCCTGTCCGGCGCGGCGCATTTTATACGCGATCACGGCAGATGAAACCCCCGACAGGCAGATTGCCCTCATGAACTCGCCAAGATGACTGCCAATCCGGCCAACGGCAATCATCGTCTTTCCATCAACGCTTGTAGGTTCTTTCCGAAAAACCTCGCAGCAATGCTTTTGTAACCCTGTATTCCGTAACCTTCGCGGCCCCGTTTTTGAAGCTAGAGAGCCCCGCGGATGCGCAAGGACCTGCAAGTGCCCTTCATGCTGGCGATCACCGACTGCCAGCCGGATCTGCATATCATCAGCTTCGCCGGCCATGAAGCCCTCAATGAAACGTATCGCTTCGACATCTGGATGATCGGCAGCGACCCGCAACTGGATGTGCGCAGCCTGCTGCATCGCGAAGCGTTTCTAAGCTTCGGCGAATCCGGCAGCGGCAGGCATGGCCGTATCGACCATGCGGCGCGGCTCCACAGCGGGGCTCGCGTGAGTCTCTACCACCTGATTCTGGTGCCTGATCTGCAACGGCTGGTGCAACATCGACAACGCCGTACCTATCAGGACCTTGCGATTCCTCAACTGATCGTGCAGTTGCTTGAAGCGCACAGTATCGGCGCGAACGCATACCGATTCGAGCACTTGAATGGTCTTTATCCTGCCAGGCCGCTGCACATCCAGTACGACGAAAGCGATCTGCACCTTTTGCAGCGCCTGTGCGAGGAAGAAGGCATGCATTTCCGTTTCGAGCATCGCCAGAGCGGTCACCGGCTGGTGTTCTCGGACGACCCTGCGAGCTTTCCGGCGCAGCCATTGCCGGTGCGCTTCAAGCACCCGCAGACGTCAGGCGCGTTGCGAGAGACACTGTCGCACCTGGCCGAGCGACTGGCGTTTCCGCACGTTTCAAGACAACCCGCCGACCACCCGCAACCTGCACACGCACCCTCTTCGCCGCACGATGCACACCCTCTGACGATGGCGGCCAATCATGCCTTTCAACCGCCAGGCTTTCGTGGAGCAATCAGCCCCCAGGAGGCCCTGAGCCGGCAGCGTGGCAGTCGCAGGCTGGAGCGCCTGCGTTGCGAACGGCGCGATGTCAGAGGACGAAGCACCGACACCGCCTTGCAGTGCGGTGAAGTCATTCAGGTGCTCGATCATCCGGAACCCTTGCTCAACGACCAATGGTTAGTGGCCGAAGTGGTTCACGCGGGCAGGCAGTTACAGGTGCTGAAAGGTGCCGCCGCCCATGATGCGCTGGCAATCCTGCGTATCCTCGTCGAAGCGAAGCGTTCGTCACCCGACGCTGAACAGTTGCAAGGCAACGGTTACTGCAACAGCTTCAGGGTCATTCCGTGGGCGACGCCGTTTCGCCCGTCGAACAACCACCCGAGACCCGCGGTCACTGGTGAGCATTTCGCCACCTTGCAGCGCAACGACATACGGCCAGACCCACCCGGATACCGTTCAATCCGCTTCGACTGGCACGTGCAAAGCCTGGAAGACCAACCCGCACGACGCTGGCCGATGGCCGAGGTCGCCTGCCCGGAGGTTCATCGGCTAGCACCGGGCGCACGAGTGCGGGTCCGCTTTCTCGACAATCATCCCGAACGGCCGGTAATTTGCGCAGTACTGTCACCGGGTCATGAGCTGGACGGGATGACGGCACAATCGGCTGGCTGTATTCGAGTGGCGAGCGGTGAGCACTTGCACGTCAATGCCCACGACGGATTGCTGGTACGCGGGCAAGCCGCGACGCTGCACGTTGACGCGCAGCGTATCCTGATCGTGGGCCATAAGGATCAGCAGTCCTTGAAATCGGGCTGGCGCTTGTCGATAAAGGCGCGCATGCCCTCCTTCTGATCCTGGCTGGCGAAGGCGGCGTGAAAGACCCGGCGTTCGAAGCGGATGCCTTCGGCCAGGCTGACCTCGAATGCGCGGTTGACGCTCTCCTTGACCATCATCGCCACTGGCAGGGATTTACTCGCGATGACCGCTGCCACTGCCAGCGTTTCCGGCAGCAACTGCTCGAGCGGCAGCACGCGGGCCACCAGACCGGCGCGCTCGGCCTCTTGAGCATCGATCAACCGGCCGGTCAGGCACATTTCCATGGCCTTGGCCTTGCCCACCGCGCGGGTCAGACGCTGCGTACCGCCCATGCCCGGCAACACGCCGAGATTGATCTCGGGCTGTCCAAACCTGGCATTTTCGGCGGCCAGAATGAAATCGCACATCAATGCCAGTTCACAGCCGCCACCCAAGGCGAAACCGGCTACCGCAGCCACCAGGGGTTTGCGTCGGGCGGCGACCCGGTCGCTTTCACGAAACAGGTCATCAAGGTAGATCTGCGGGTAGGACAGGTCGACCATTTCCTTGATATCCGCGCCGGCGGCAAAGGCTTTTTCCGAACCGGTCAGCACGATGCAGCCGATCGCACTGTCCGCCTCGAACTGGTCGAGGGCATGGTTCAATTCGTTGATCAGGCGCGCATTCAAGGCGTTCAACGCCTTGGGCCGGTTCAGTCTGATCAGACCTACACCATCTATAACCTCTATGAGAAGCGTCTCGTAAAGCATTGATAAATATCCTTTTTATTTGATTATGAAATCAACAGCCTTTTATAGAATCAACATTCGATTATTAGATCAAGCCGTTGATTAATAACGTTTAATCAAAAATTTCGACAGCTATTGCGGTAGCTTCACCGCCGCCGATGCAGATTGCCGCAATACCACGCTTGAGTTGTCGATGCTGCAAGGCCGCCAGCAGCGTCACGATGATCCGCGCACCCGAGGCGCCGATCGGATGACCGAGCGCGCAGGCACCGCCATTGACATTGACCTTATCGCGCGGGATGTCCAGCTCGCGCATTGCCACCAGCGGCACCACGGCAAAGGCCTCATTGATCTCGAACAGATCGACGTCGCCCAGAGTCCAGCCTGTATTGCCCAAAAGGCGCTGAATGGCGCCTATCGGCGCTGTTGGAAACAGGCCCGGCTGATCGGCGAACGCAGCATGCGCATGTAACACCGCCAGAGGCTTCAAGCCACGCCGCTGAGCCTCGGACTGACGCATCAACAGCAGCGCTGCTGCGCCATCAGAGATAGAACTGGAGTTGGCCGCGGTGACCGTGCCGCCCTCGCGAAAAGCGGGTTTGAGCGTGGGAATCTTGTCCGGACGCGCCTTGGGTGGCTGCTCATCGTGAGTGATTTGCCTCGACTCCTTGCCCACGGTGACTTGCACTGGCACGATCTCGGCGTCGAAATGGCCTCCGGCAATCGCCTGTTGCGCGCGAGCCAGTGAGGCCAGGGCAAACGCATCCTGTGCCTCGCGACTGAAACCGTTGAGCAAGGCGCAGTCCTCGGCGAAGGTGCCCATCAACCGGCCTGGCTCATAGGCATCCTCAAGGCCGTCGAGAAACATGTGATCGAGCACCTTGCCGTGCCCCATGCGATAACCGCTGCGCGCGCGGTCCAGCAGATAGGGCGCATTGGACATGCTCTCCATACCGCCAGCCACCACCACCGCAGTACTGTCTGCCAGCAACAGGTCATGGGCCATGATTGCGGTCTGCATGCCGGAACCGCACATCTTGTTGACCGTGCTGCACAGCGTCGCATGGCTCAGCCCGGCACCCAGCGCCGCCTGCCGAGCGGGTGCCTGACCGAGGCCTGCCGGCAGTACACAACCAAACAGTACGTGCTCCACGTCTGCAGGCTCGATACCTGCGCGCTCGACAGCGGCACGGATGGCGATCGATCCCAGCGCGGTGGCACTGAGGCTCTGCAGGTCGCCCTGAAAACCGCCCATGGGCGTGCGCACGGCACTGACAATGACCACGGGGTCTTGATGAGGGGGTGTCCTTTCGATGGACATGGCTATCTCCAGTCTTGTTTTTATAGATACGGGGGAATCATCAACCTGCTGTCTTGCAGACGCAATGGTTGAGGCAGGCAGATTAGCCGCTATCCCGGCATCGTGCCCGGCGCGCCGAATCTCTCATCACCGGCGAGGTCTGAAGATCACTGAACCTGACGCTGGAGCACACGAATGTCGCTACGCCTGATCCGCGCCCTGCTCTCGGGGCTGCTCATCCTCGGCTTGAGCGCCTGTGCGCTGATTCCCCATCGAGACCCGCTGACGATCAGCGTCGTGGGTATCGAACCCATCCCCGGCCAGGGTCTGGAACTGCGCATGGCGGTGACGTTGCGGGTGCAGAATCCGAACGAAACCGAGATCAACTACAACGGCGTCGCGCTGGACCTCGACGTGAACGACAGGCTGCTGGCCTCCGGGGTCAGCAACCAGAAAGGCACTGTAGGACGCTTCTCCGAAGCGGTGCTGGTGGTGCCGGTCAGCGTGTCGGCATTCGCTGCCTTGCGCCAGGCACTGGGGCTCAGCCAGAGCCAGCGTCTGGACAATCTGCCCTACACGCTTCGCGGCAAGCTGGCTGGCGGCCTGTTCGGCACGATGCGCTTCAGTGACAGCGGCACGCTGGATTTGCGCCAGGCAGAGGGAGATCCCTGGTAACAAGTCATTACGGGTGGTAATGCCTGTCGGGGTTTGGCAGGGTAAACGGGACGATACAGGTGGCATGTTTTCTGCTGCCTGACTGCAGCGCATGCTCTGCACCTCCCCACCCTCAAGGAAGATTTGCCAATGACTCCGCAGAACCCGTCAGCACGTTTTTTCCCGACTTTTCTGGCCCTTGTGACGCTGATGCTCAGCCTGTGCATGGCACCGGCATGGGCTGCAGAAAAAAGCGCCAAGCGTGGAATTGCCTACGACATCGCCCTGCCCGCCGACCTCAGTGCGTTATCTGCTGGCGTGAGCTGGTGGTACAACTGGAGCCCCAGACCCCATGACCGTCTGGCGTCTTACGATTATGCCTCGATGTACGGTGTGGATTTCATCCCGATGGTGTGGAACGGCAACGTTGACGACGGGCAGTTGAAGCAATACCTGCTGGCTCACTCAGCCATCCGCTATCTGCTGGTGATCAATGAGCCGAATCTGCTCGATCAGGCCAACATGACACCCGAAGCGGCGGCCAGCTTCTGGCCGAGGCTGGAACAGATCGCCGCCCAGACCGGTGTAAAGCTGGTGGGGCCAGCGATGAACTGGGGAACCATGCCAGGCTACGGCGACCCGGTCGTGTGGCTCGATGCCTTCTACACGGCCTATCGGTCGATGAATCAGAATCGGGACCCGCGCATCGATTACCTCGCTTTTCACTGGTACGACTATGGCTTGCCGGGGATGCTCGACCGTCTGTCAAAGTACGGAAAACCCTTCTGGGTCACCGAGTTCGCCAATTGGCACGCCCCGGATGACGGAGCGCAGATTGATTCAGTCGACAAGCAGAAACGCCAGATGGCGGAAATGGTCGCTACCCTCGAGCAGCGCCAGGACGTGTTCAGATACGCCTGGTTCACGGGCCGGATGAACCCTGACCCGCACTTTTCAAGCTTGCTGGACGCTGAAGGCAAGCTGACCGAACTGGGCCAGTATTACCTGTCGCTGCCACACAGCGAGTAACCCCGCGCGGCTCGGTCAACACATCTTCGCAGCCTCTCAGCGAGGCTGCGCCGATCTCGGTCAGACCGCTGATGATGTGCTGGGTGTAGGGAAATGACTGATCGGGTTCAAGGACTCTTGTCGAGATCAACAGCCCTTCCCTGACCAGCGTGTCGACCGTTGCGACACACACGTGGATCGCCGGGGCGCTTGAATAAGCACGCACCAGCTCCCTGTAGATCTGGCCAAAGGTCAGTTTTTGCGGTTTGCTGAAGCACAGGCGACCGACGATGCTCAACACCGCGAGGTCTAACCGCTGTTTTCCGTCACTCACCACTATTGCCTTTAACGTAATAAAAACTGACGCGCCGTCGGCTGATTATTCCTATCACCCTTGCACCCTCTGCACACGGCAATGGCCGATCGGTAATGCACACTTTCACGTCCAGTTTCAATGGAATAAAAATTAAAGACGTCGTTGACTAATGTGCACTTCAAGTGCCTGGAAATTTCTTTAAGCGTTCATTAATTCACGCTTACACCCCGATACTTACTCTTATGGAGCCGGCCTTTGAAACGCGCAGGAACCACGAGAATGCAAAGCTTACCAGCCGCTAAACCTAACGACAATTAGGTTTATTAAAAAACAATAAAAACCTAAAATAATGTAGATTTTTGGCTTTTAATGGCTGCATTAAGGCAAATTTACCGATTTTATTCTTTAAATACTGTCTAAATCCTTCGACCTCATCTGACAAAATCAGATGATGGCCAGGTGGCATCATTTATTAAAGTCTCCATTACTCATACTTTAGCGACCTGTGAACTGTTTACTGTCGCGCTGGACTGAGTGTTCAGCCGAGCCCTGCGCCATTGCAACAGCCGTCCGTTTTTATCCTGCAAACCATCAATCGAGATTCAATCGATGAATAGATCAATGCTGTCTGTTTTCAGTGCAGTACTTCTGTGCGCGCAAAGTGCCTTAACTTTCGCCGCAGACTCAACTTCCAGCACACCTGCCACCGGGTCCGATCAACAGATCCGGACGCAGGTGGAAGCCAAGCGCGACCAGTTGTCAGGCGCCGACAAGATCAACCCGGCCCAACAGCAGAGTTCGTCGTCCCTGCTCGACGCGCCGGTGGACACCGACGACGCCCCTGCCCAGGCACAACGACCATGAACAACCTCAATCAACCGATCACATCGACCGGAAGGACACTTGCCTTGTCAGCCTTCAAACAGACGCTGGGCCTGAGTCTGCTGACGTTCAGCGTCATGCAGGCCAACCTGGCACTCGCCGCCGTGACCCCGGCGACCGGCAACGAAGTCGAGGCGCGCGTCAGCTCGATTCTCGACAACATGAGCCAGTCGGAAAAGATCAACTTCACCCGCGTTAACGACGGTCACATGATCCCGTCCCTGCTCAAGTGGGGCATCAAGGGCACCGTGGCGTATGACTCGTCCATGGGCGTGCACGTCAACAACGCCACATTCGGCGCTCAATATCCGTCGCAGTCTGCGCTGGCAGCGACCTGGAGCATCAACCGGGCCAAGGAATTCGGCCTGGCCATCGCTTATGAAACGCGCATTTCCGGCGGTCAGCAGATGCTCTCGCCAGGCGTGAACCTGTACCGGACACCCTACAACGGCCGCTCGGCAGAATACGTCAGCGGTGAAGACCCGTTCCTCGGCGCCGTGCTTGCACCCGCTATCGTCAACGGCATTCAGGCTCAGGGGATCCAGGCCAGCGGCAAGCACTACCTGGCCAACGAACAGGAAGCCAATCGTCAGGCGGTCGACGTCAAGGTCGATGAGCGCACCCTGCGCGAACTGTATCTGCCAGGCTTCGAGTCGATGGTGAAGAACGCCAATGTCGCTTCGATCATGTGTGGCTTCAACAAGGTCAACGGCGACTACGCCTGTGAAAACCATCACTTGATCACCGAAGTGCTCAAGGGCGAATGGGGCTATCAGGGCATGGTCATCAGTGACTTCAACGCCATTCATGATGCCTTCAAGGGCGCGTGGGCCGGTACGGACATCGACATGCCCTCCGGCCTGCAGTTTACCGAAGCCAATCTCCTGCCCTACCTGTGGAGCGGGCAGCTGACCCAGAACGTGATCGACGACAAGGTCAAACGCAACCTGCGTGGCATCGTCAGCTACGACCTGCAGAACAACCTCAACACTGCCAAGACCCTTGAGCATCCGGAATACGGCATGCGTGCTGCGCTGAATACCGCGCGCGAATCCATCGTGCTGCTGCGCAACGAGAACACCGCTGCCGGCAAACCGCTGCTGCCGCTGGAGCGCTCAGCGAAAATCGCCGTGATCGGTAACTGGGCGCACGACGTACCGGCATCGCCTTTCGGCACGGCCAATTCACCGCCCAACAGCTACGTGACCGAGCTGAGCGGTTTGCAGCAACTGGCATCCAGCAGCAGCGATGTCACGTATCTGTCAGAGATGAGCCTGAATCCGGCGAGCTCGGTGTGGTATCAGCCAGCAACCGGCGACAACGGGATCAGCAACGCCGGGGTAAAAGCCGAATACTTCTCCAACACCAGCTTTTCCGGTGACCCGGTGCTGACACGTGTGGAACCCGGCGTGAACCTGAACTGGACCACCGGCAGCAACGTAACCAACGCAGGCAGCACTGCGGTATCTGGCTTCAGCCCGACAGCCGGCGCCTTCTCGGCACGTTTCACCACCACCATCAAGCCCACCATCTCGGGTGCTCAGGCGTTCAAGGTGCGTGCGGATGGCCCGTACAAACTCTGGGTCAACGATGAACTCATCGTGCAGAGCGACGGCGTGCCTTACTCGGGCGATGTGGTGAATGCGCTGACAACGTCGGGTAAAACTGCGGCACTGTCGGCCGGCAAGACCTATACCGTGAAACTGGAATACCAGCGCGTACAGGGCAATTTCATTCCCGCACTGGGCGGCCTGACCGGCGTACAGATGAGCTGGGCTGCGTTGCGTCCGCCGAAGGACCTGTCGAAATACGATGCGGTGGTGGTTGCGGCCGGCACCACGTCTGAAAACGAAGGCGAAGGTTCCGACCACGGCTTCGATCTGCCAGACCAACAGGCTGAACTGATCAGCTTCGTCGCCAAGGCCAACCCCAACACCATCGTGGTCATGCACGGCGGTGGCGTGGCCAACATGCAGCCATGGGCGAACAAGGTCGGCGCCACGCTGCAAGCGTGGTTCCCGGGTCAGCAAGGCGGTCAGGCACTGGCCGAGATTCTCTACGGCAAGGTCAACCCGTCGGGCAAGTTGCCGGTCACGATCGACAAGAACATCGAGGATAACCCGAGCTATGCCTCTTATCCGGACCCGGCGGCCTACCGCGGCAGCAACCCGCTGACCGAAATGACCTACAGCGAAGGCCTGTACATGGGTTATCGCGGCTATGACAAGAAACACGCCAAGCCGCTTTATCCATTCGGCTATGGCCTGTCTTACACCACGTTCAGCTACAGCGACCTGAAGCTGTCGACCAACGTGCTGACCCCAGGCTCGACGATCGACGTGAAATTCACGGTGACCAATACCGGTGACAAGGCAGGCTTCGAGGTGGCGCAGCTGTATGTGCAGCCGGTCAAACCTGCTGTGGACCGTCCGGAGAAAGAGCTCAAGGGCTTCACCAAGGTGTACCTGCAGCCGGGCGAGAGCAAGACCGTCAGCGTACCGATAGACTCACGCTCGCTGGCTTACTACGTCGACAAGACGGCAAGCTGGGACGTCGATGCCGGGAAATTCAAGATCCTCGTCGGTGCGGATTCGGAGAACCTCACGCTCAACAGGACGCTGATCACCCTGTACCCGGAAAAACTGACCACGCGTGACAGCAACCCGCTGCCATTGCCACTGCGCAAGGCAGTCCAGGTCAGCGCAGCACAGACCTACTGATGCACCCGTCAAGGCTCATGGATGAGCCTTGATATCCCTTCCCAATCGCTGCACGTAGATATCGAAAACCGCCATGACATCCACGTCCTGAGGGCTTCGCAGCCACTGAATCTGCAAGCCGTCCATGACCGAGAAGATCTCCTGGGCCAGGGCTTTGACATTGATATCGCCGCGCACCTCCCCCGCCTCTATCAACGCCTGCAAATGCCCGCGTGCGTGTTCGTGGGTCAGCTGGAATCGCTCAAGGTGCCAGGCCCAGGCCGGGTGCGCCTTCGACAGGCTCTCGGTATTCATCAGCAGTGCGGCCTGACACTCCTCGGCATTCTCGATACTGAAACTCATGCTCAGCTTGAGAAACTTCAGAAACCCTTCAAGCGTCGGCTCGGTGACCAGATCCTGAAAGCGCGAGGTGACCCGCTGGTCCCTGCGTTCCAGCAAGGCGGCGAGCAGTGCTTCCTTGTTGGGGAAATGGTGCAGCAACCCCACCGTGGTGATACCGGCAAGCAGTGCGACCTCGCGCATCGACGCGCTCGAATAGCCGTCTCTGGCAAAAACAACGGTCGCGGCGTCCAGCAAGGCCTTTCTGCGCATGTCTCCCTTGGGCGCGCGACGACGCTTGGGTGGGGCCGTTTCTGCGGATTCATTCCCTGATTCTTCGATGACCATAAAAACCTGATAACGCCTTGATTCAATGTGCCCCGATGCTCATGACCGGGGCCCTGCTGGTAAAAAACCGTTTCGCCGTCAGCGACGCCGTGGTGATGGAGATCAGCGCGATAAGCGCATTGCCGGTAAACATGCCGGGCAAGGCACCGCTGCTGCCGAACCAGTGGGTCCCGGCGAAGACGAACGGCACTGTACCCGCCGTTGCCCTGAGCCAGGCAAACACCGCGACCCACCACGACCTGTTCATGGTCAGGAATACCGCGATGGCGACGAAATCCAGACCAATCAGAACCCAGAGACCGCCGCCCCACAAACAAAAGGCCATGAACACGGCACGGGCTTCGTCCCCCAATTGGTAGAGGTCGGCAATCATGCCACCACAAAGCAGCAGCACCAGCCACACCGCCAGCCCATAGCAGACCACCAGCCGCCGGGTAAAAATGACCGCAGAACGCACGCGATCATCGCGGCTCGCACCAATGTTCTGACCCAGCACCGGGGCAAGCGCGCCAGGCAGGGCAAAAAAAGCGCAGTACGAAAACTGTATGACCCGATCCAGCACCGTCATCGCGGCCAGAGCGGAAGTGCCAAATGCCGATAGCGAGGCGACAAGATAAGCCAAACCGACCGGCGTCGCCAGATTTGCCGCCATCGCCGGGAGCGCCAGCCTGAAGGTATGCCGCGCATGCAGACGTAACAGTTTCAGATGGCGGGTGAACACCATGCCTATTCGGCTGCGCACCCAATACAGCCCGATGGACGCGGAAACTGCTGCGGATACGGCAAACGCGATCCCCGCACCGTCGAGCCCCAGGCCGAGCCCGAAGATGAAAAACGGGTCCGCCACTGCCAGCGTGGCGGCAGCGGACAGCACGACGCCCATCGCCCGGCGGTTGTCACCAATGGTTCTGAGCATCTGCGCCGACATCTGCATCACCGCCTGCAACGCGGTAAAAGGCAGGGTCAGCCAGATAAAACTGCGCGCAGCCTCGTAAGTGGCCGCCTCGGCACCCAGCCATCGCATGATTGGCACGATGAAGGTCAACTGCGCGGCGGCTGCCAGACCGCTGACCGTGATCACCATGAGCATCAGGCTGCCGGTGAGCCTGGGTATCGATCTGGCCGCCCGATGGCCGATGCGCGCGGAAAGTACCGAGGCTCCGGCGATGATCAGGCCGGTTGCCAGCGCGCCGTTGAAAAACATCAGGACCTTGGCAATGCCGACAGCCGCCAGAAGCACGGGGTCATGCAGCATCGATACGTAGACCAGCGTGAGAATGTCGACCAGAAAGACGGCGAACAGGCTCAAGGCGCTGGCACTGGCGGTGACGACGATATGACGCGCTACGCTGCCTTGGGTAAATCTTGCACTGGCTTGGGCCATCAACGTTCTCAAAGGGCCTGACGGGTCAGAAAGGCAAGACACCCTCACGCCGAAGCGTCAAGAGCGATCAGCGCTGGAGTGTCGGGTCGCTGTCAGATGTGCTGCTACCTGCTCGCCGCCATCAGACGATTCACTTCACTGCGGACCATGTTGGCGTATTCCGGCGGACTCATGGTATCCAGCTCGGAACGAACCCACTCAGACCACTTGCCCTTGCGCTTGGCGCGCTCGCCCATCAGGCGTGCTGCCTCGCCCTTGGCCTTGCCCAGATTGCTCTGCCACAGTTCGAACAGACGGGATTTTTCGTCTTCGAGAGCGGTACGCTCAGGGAGCGGCCGATTGGCCAGATTGAAACTCATCACAGTCACCTACGGCTAAAAACGGCTGCATCTTACACCTGTAAGGGGCATTGCTTGCAGAGTCTTGCGTCGGGTGATTCAAGCAATTGCAACTTTTCAGGATGCGCGAGACTCCATTGAACACTGTTGCCACCACTTGAAAGGAATACACCCATGGCTCGTAAGACCCCTGCTCAACAAGCTGCCGATCAAATCAAGGATCAGGCATTCAGTGACCTGCAGGCACTGATCGAAGAATCCGACAAACTGCTCAAGGAAAGTGCTGCACTGGTGGGCGAAGAAGCAGAGACATTGCGTGCGCAGTTGAGCGTCAAACTCAAGCAGGCACTGGATTCGATGGCCAGCGTTCGCGACCGCACCAAGCCGGTTGTCGAAGCGACCGAAACCTACATCGGTGGTCATCCATGGCAGACCGTGGCTATTTCTGCGGGCTTTGGCCTGGTAGTTGGCCTGCTGCTGGGTCGTCGTTGATCGACTGATGAACGGCATCGCGGGCCAGGTTGCTGGCCCGTGGTGCTGATGCAGTGAAGTGTGATGAAGCAAATGTAAACCTGGCGAACGCCCTTAGCGGGTGTGCTGTACCACCGACGGCTCGGCAAAACGGTGCGACTTGGTCACCTTCGCCTGTAACGTCACGCGCTCTTCCTCGGCCTTGGCCTGGCTTTCATAAGGCCCTATCAATACCTGCTGTTTCCCGTCCACGTCCACGATGATCGGGGCATAACTGCGCTCGAGCAACCAGGCGCTGGAATCGCTGACCGCCTCCCGCGAGTTCATCTGAATGAACCACTGCGGCGTAGCGACCGGAGCAGTCACTGCCGTCCCCTGGACTTTATCCCTGGCGGGCCCGCCTCCATCGCATCCGGCCAGAGCCAGTACCGCTATCATCATTACCGTCTTGCGCACGTAGGTCTGCTCCTCGTCTGAAGTGGCGCGAGTCTAACATTGCCGCGCGGCCCGTTGATCGCCTGTGTCGAGGTGTCGCATGGCCACTGGAATGACGTGAAGTACCCGCAATACGGGGCTATCGCCCCATCAGTCAGTTTCGGCCACCATCGCCGATCATGTAATCAGATATTTCGTTGCATATAAACGCGACACGAGGGTGTCAAACGACTGCGACCATGTTGATCGATGGCTTGCCGCCATCGATGCATTAGTACAGGAGTTCATCATGTGCGACGACCGAAATCCGCTGCATTGCTTCATTCCGCCTTACATGCTCGAGCGTATGGCGCAGTCCCCCAAGAATCTGGTCAGCGCCCGGGCCATTGCCAACCTGACGAGCAGCTCGGCATTCCTCGCTTCCCGTCTCTCTGCGCGCACCATGCCATCCATGCACGCGATCAAATCGCCAGACGGACGAAAGCACCGTGTTATTCATGATGCCAAGGGCACTGACGATCTCCCCGGCGCGGTGGTGCGCAAGGAAGGCCAGGCAGCGACGGGCGACAAGGCAACCGATGAAGCCTACGATGGCTCAGGCGACGTCTATGACTTCTATGCGCAACTGTTCGAACGCAACTCGCTGGACGACAGTGGCATGTCGCTGGTCTCGACCGTGCACGTCGCCGAAGTGGATTTCAACGGCGAGCATGTGCCGCTGAGCAATGCCTATTGGAATGGCAGTCAGATGGCTTACGGCGATGGTGATGACCTGGTCTTCAAGCGCTTTACCGGGAGCCTTGAGGTGATTGGTCATGAACTCACCCACGGCGTGCAGAGCTTCACCTCGAACCTGGACTACCGCGGGCAATCCGGGGCCTTGAACGAGCACTTTGCCGATGTATTCGGCATGCTGGTGCGCCAGTGGAAACAAGGCACCAGCGCAGCCGAGTCGGACTGGGTGGTGGGCAAGGAGTTACTGGTGCCCGCGCCGACGCGACGAGGCATTCGCGATATGGAAAAACCCGGCACCGCGTATTCCAACGATCCGGATCTGGGTGATGATCCGCAACCGGCGACGATGGCCGACCTGTATACCGGTGCCAAGGATCGCGGCGGCGTGCACATCAACTCCGGCATTCCGAACCGGGCATTCGTGCTGGTGGCCAAGGCGCTGGGCGGAAATGCCTGGGAAGTGGCGGGCAGAATCTGGTATGAAACGATGCTGGAGCTGGCCTCGGACAGTCAATTCATCGATTGTGCCAAGGCCAGCATAAAAGTAGCCTCGGACCCACGTTTTGGCCCCAAAGCCAAGAAAGCCGTGCAGGCGGCCTGGAAAGAGGTCGGTCTCAAGGTATAGCCAAAGCATAAACACCAAAAGGTGCTTGAAATGAAGGTCTGTCTAGTGCAATCCGGCGGTTTTGCAGGTGCAGTCAAACGCTGTGAAGTCGATACAGCCACCCTTGAGCAGCCCGAAGCCGAGCAATTGCAGAGGCTGGTGAGCGACAGCGGCCTGAATCAGTCCAGCAGTGCCTTCAACGATGAAGCGCGGGACCTGAATCAGTACGAAATCACCATCGAGGATGACGCCAAGGCAATCTGCCTGACGTTCGACGAACACAACGTGCCTGCGTCTGCCCGTCAGTTGCTCGGCTTTCTCAAGCAACGCGTCAAACCCGGCAAGCTCTGAGACAGGCCTTTGCCAAAGGACTCTGGCCGCAACGATGCCCTTTCGTCGACAGATGGAGGGCATCGCTGCTGCCGCGTTCGCCACCATTCTCCGCGCATGGAATAATGGCGCAGTGACATGTGAACCACCCGACACCCTGGCGGTCAATGCTTTGTACCAGTCCGCTAGCGCTGACCGTACAAAAAAAACGCTTCACACTGCCATTAACGAGGTATCTTTTCGTGCTGCGCGTTCTTACCTCCTTACCTCCGCATCAATGGCGTCGATGAGCACTGTGCATTCTATCGAACACTCTTCCGGCCTGATCATCTGCGAGCACTGCGACTCGCTCTACGAAGCCCATCCTCTGCAGCCCGGCGAGGCGGCATTCTGCCTTCGCTGCGAAGCACTGCTCGGTCGCGGCCATCGGGTGACCATAGAACAGCTACTGGCATTGACCATCGCTGCAGCGATGCTGTTCGTATTCGCCAATCTGTTCCCGGTCATCAGCATCAATATGAAGGGCCTCTCCAACGAAGTGACGCTCTGGCAATCAGTTGAAGCCCTTGCTCAAGGACGAATCACGATCATTGCGCTGGTGGCCGGGCTGTCGATCATTTTTGCGCCGCTGCTGCAAATCGTCCTGCTGTTCTGGGTGCTGGTACATGCACACAAGGGCATCGTGGCGCCCGGCTTCAGAACCTGCATGCGCGCGCTGGAGCACTTGCGCCCATGGAGCATGCTCGAAGTGTGCATGCTTGGCATTCTGGTGGCGATCATCAAACTGTCCGGGATGCTCGACGTACACCCCGGCGTCGGGCTCTGGGCCATGGCAATGCTCATGGTGCTGATCCTGCTGATCGCCAACAAGGATATCCGCCGGTTGTGGGACGAACTGGGAGTGCAGCCGCAATGAACGGCATCCCTTTCGCCCACGAACACAAGCTGTGCCTGTGCCACACCTGCGGTTATGCCTGCCAGGAGGACGCTACGCGCTGTCCGCGCTGTGATTCGCCGGTGCACAAACGCAAACCCAACAGCATCAGCCGTACCTGGGCCTATCTGATTGCCGCCCTGATTTTCTATATCCCGGCCAACGTGCTGCCGGTGATGTACACCAACCTGCTGGGCAACCGCAGCGAAAGCACCATCATGAGCGGCGTCATCGAGTTTTTCGAAAGCGGCTCGTGGGACATCGCCATCCTGATTTTCGTCGCCAGTGTTCTGGTGCCATGCATCAAGTTTCTGGTGCTGGGCATGCTGTTGATCACCTGCCAGCGTCGCAGCACCTGGGCGATGCGCGAGCGCGCGCGCCTGTATCGCTTCATTGAACTGATCGGCTACTGGTCGATGCTCGATGTGCTGGTTGTAGCCCTTGTGGCGTCTCTTGTTCAGTTTCGCGAGCTCAGCACTATCGAGCCGCGAATCGGTATTCTGTTTTTTGGCTTGGTAGTGGTGATGACGATGTTCGCCGCCATGAGTTTCGATCCCCGGCTTATCTGGGACGCAGAGGTTGAAGATGTCTGACAGTACCCTCCCCCCGCCAGCTTCAGTGCCACGCCCTGAAGTCAAACGTCGTCGCCTGCGTGTCTCGCTGATCTGGCTGGTGCCCATCGTTGCCGCGATCATTGGCATATCCATGGCCTTGCATGACTGGATGAACATCGGTCCCAGAATCACTGTCAGCTTTCTGACAGCCGAAGGTCTGGAAGCCAACAAGACTCAGGTCAAATACAAGAACGTGGTCATCGGCATGGTCACGGATATCAGCCTCAGTGAAGACCGCACGCATGTGCTGGCCAACATCGAGCTGAACACCAGCGCTGCTCCGTTCACACGGGTCGACAGCCAGTTCTGGGTGGTGCGCCCACGCATCGGCGCACATGGGGTTTCGGGTGTAGACACGCTGCTTTCGGGAGCCTTCATCGGCGCCGACGCAGGCAGCGCCGAGGAAACCAAGAGCAGCTTCACCGGCCTGGAAACGCCGCCGCCGGTGACCTTCGGCGAAAAAGGCAAGCGCTTCACCCTGCACACCGACGACCTGGGCTCGCTGGACATCGGCTCTCCGATCTACTTCCGACGCATTCAGGTCGGTCAAGTCGTGGCCTACGATCTGTCCAAGGACGGCCGCGGCGTCGACATTCAGATTTTCATCAACGCACCGAACGATCAGTACATCACCACTGACACACGCTTCTGGAACGCCAGCGGTGTCGACATCACCGTCGGCGCGTCAGGGGTCAAGGTCAATACGCAGTCGCTGACCTCGATCATTTCCGGCGGGATCGCGTTTCGTGAGCCGAACTGGAGCCCGGACTCGAAGCCGGCGGACGAGAACGCAGAATTCAAGATATTCGATGACCAGACCACGGCGATGGCACCTCCCGACGGCGAGCCACGCTACATCCGCATGCGCTTCAATCAATCGCTTCGCGGTCTGACGGTTAACGCGGCGGTGGACTTCCTCGGGGTCAATATCGGCAAGGTGGTATCGGTCGATCTGGATTACGATCCGGCCACCAAGACCTTCCCCGGCATCGTTGGCGCAGTGATCTATCCCAAGCGCCTGGGGGCGGCCGAGTCCAAGCTCAAGGAACTCGGCGGTTCGGGTGATGAAGAAGAACAGTCTGCCCGGGTATTGGGTGCCTTCGTGGCCAATGGTCTTCGCGCTCAGGTGCGTAACGGCAACCTGCTGACCGGCCAGCTGTACATCGCCATGGAGTTCGATCCAAAGGCGCCAAAGGTCGCGTTCAACGCCAAGGCCCGACCGCTGGAGATTCCGACCGTGCCGGGCAGCTTCGACAAGCTGCAGGAGCAACTGCAGGCATTCGTCGAGAAACTCAGCAACTTGCCGATCGACCAGCTGGCAGGCAACCTCAACGGCACCCTCAGCGAATTGCAGAAAACCCTCAAGCAGGTCAACAGCAGCGTGTTGCCGCAGATGCGTGGCACCTTGCAGCAGGCCGAGAAAACCCTGGGGACTGCCAACGACTCGTTTGCCGAAGATTCACCCGCGCGTCAGCAACTGGGCCAGGCCATGGATGAAGTGCAACGTACCGCGCGTTCGGTGCGGGTCCTCACCGACTTCCTCAGCCGCCATCCGGAATCGCTGATTCGTGGCCGCACGGGCGACGCAGCGCCACGTTCGTTCAACGCCCCGTCCTCGTCCCGAGCCATTGATCCGGAGCCAAAACAATGACCTTGCGCCTGAAACTGATGGTACTTGCCGCAGCAGTGGGCCTGGGTGCCTGCACATCGACCCAGACCCACTACTACACGCTGATCGCGCCGATGAGCGCGACGAGCACGGCCGCCAGCAAACCCATGCCGTTCCAGTTCGAGATGCTGCCGGTGATCATGCCGGTGCAGGTCGACCAGCCGCCGCTGGTGGTTCGTCAGGGTAACGGCAGCCTGGCCATTCTGGACACCGAACGCTGGGGATCACCGCTGGGCGACGAGTTTCACGATGCGCTGACCCCGCAGCTGGAGCACCGCTTCGGCAGCCGCGACATGGCCGGTTTGCCGAAAAACAGTGATCAGCCGACGCTGTCGATCCGCACCGACGTGCGGCGTTTCGAGTCGATGCCCGGCAACTACGCCCTCATTGATGTGGTGTGGACACTCGGGCTTCGCGATGCTGGCGCCACCGCGGGCAGTAAACGGCGGAGCCTGACCTGCAGCAGTGTGATCCGCGAGCAGGCAGGTGAAGGCATGGAAAATCTCATCATTGCCCACCAGAAAGCAGTTGCCCGGCTGGCAGACAAGATCGCTGCAACGGCCACGAACTGGACAGCACAGCCCTCCTCGCGCTGCCTGTAAACCTTACGGGAGGTCTACGCAAAAGACCTCCCGATTTCGTCCCCTTCAGCCTGAAACCCTTGTGCCAGCCGCATGGACGCCGCTGCTCAAAGCGTTCAATTCGGTACAAAAATGTATCACCCTTCCGGATTCCTACGTACACTCTGCCATCTGTCTGGTACGTTAGTACCTGATTGGACCGAACACGCAATTCCTCGTCCTAGCAGGGATGTCTGATCAGTCGACGCCAGAAACGCTTGTTAACCCTGACTGTAGCGGTGCACAGTTTATCGAGGACAAACGGATGACAGGGATCGGACCACGACTTAGAAAGGAACGTTTGCGCCTCAAGCTTTCGCAAAGTGCACTGGGCGCGATAGGTGGCGTGGAAACCAATGCCCAGGGCAACTACGAAAATGGCGTCCGCTCTCCCCGTGCAGATTATCTGTCCAGCATTTCGAATGCCGGAGTTGACGTTGCCTATGTGGTGACCGGCCTCAGCGCTACGCGTAACGTCCCCGCTGTGATAACGGCGGACAGTCAGAGCAGCGCCCCGCTCAACCGCGTCGTCGAACGCTTGCACGGCAACCTGCACGACGTGACCCAGAACCTTTACCTGTTCACCCGCCTGATCGAATCGAACGCAGGCGTTGGCAATGTGGACAGCAATCAGCTGGAAAACATCAAGAACGACGCCGAAGCGATCACCGTCGCCACCGTTCGGCTGATCTACATGACGTCACGAATCAAGTAACGCGCAAGTATCGCGTGCCGCCAAGGCTGTTCAGCGCGCCGGAAACGCCTTGTCCCTGAGTTTGTCCATCACCAACGCAATGAATGCCGACACCGCCGGCGGCAGATGCTGTCGGCTGGGATAAAGCACATGCAGACCATGGCTGGTGCGCTGGTACTGCGCCAGTACCGGCACCAGCCGGCCATCCCGCAGATCCGAACGGATCAGCGTCGCAGGCAACAACGCGATACCGAGCCCGGCAAGGGTCGCCTTGCGCAACGCCTGCGCGGTGTTGGCATTGAACCGGCTGGCAATGCGCACCTCATGCATCTTCGCGTCCGGCCCGAGAAACCGCCATGCTGTGACGCCACCGCGATGCGCTGCACTGACACAATAATGGCTGTGCAGGCTCTGCAGGGAATCAGGCATGCCGTAAGCGGCAATATAAGCCGGACTGGCGACCATCGTGTCATGGCCTTCATCGATCAGTTGCCGCCCTACGTATCCCGAGTCCTGCAAGGTGCCGCCGCGAAAGGCGATGTCCAGCCGGTCAGCGATCAGGTCGGCGTGATCATCACTGAGCACGAACTCCAGTTGAACGCGCGGGTAGCGGGCAAGAAAACCGGCCACCCAGTCCATCGAGAAAAAGTCGAAGAAATCAGCCATCGCTGCGATACGTACCAGACCACCCGGCTCATCACGCCCTGAAGCAAGCTGTTCTGCGGCCTCCATCACTCCGTCGACCGCACCGACGCAGCGGCCGTAGAAATCCTCTCCAGCCTGAGTGAGCACCAGCTTGCGCGTCGATCGCTGCAACAGGCGCGTGTCCAGCTGCATTTCCAGTTGCTGAACCCTGCGGCTGATCGTATTGGACGGCATGCCCAACTGCCGTGCTGCCTGGGCAAAACTGCCGCTGCGTACCACTTGCACGAACAGGGCAACATCGTTGAGATCGAACGCCACGCCCGGATTCCTCGTATTTATGGATCAGTCCAAGCCAACTATACCGGCTAATCAAGCAATCCATTGACGCTTATTCTTTGCGCTCAGGCATCAAGGCCCAGAGGAGAACGCCATGAACAGCATCGTCAGCATTCGGCCACGCGCCATCGTCCATCGCACTACCGGCAGAACCCGCGGGCCGATCACCCGACTGGTGAGCCCGGGCGATCTGGGTCAATTGTTGAAGCCTTTCGTATTTCTGGATCGAATCGGCTTCACGTCCGAGCCGGGGAAAACGGGATTCGGCATGCACCCGCATTCGGGTATCGCGACGCTGACCTACATGATCGAAGGCGAACTCACCTATGAAGACACCACCGGCAAATCCGGAGTACTGCTCAGCGGCGGTGTGGAATGGATGAGCGCCGGCAATGGCGTCTGGCATGACGCCCAGCCAGTAAACGGTTCGGCTGTGAGGGGCTTTCAGCTATGGGTCGCACTGCCCGCCGCGCAGGAAAATGGCCCGGCACAAAGTGTGTACCTGTCGGCAGCGCAGGTTGCGCAACAAGGCCCGGCAAACGTGCTGCTGGGACGCTATGGCAGCGCGAAAAGCAGCCTGCCAGCACCGGAAGGCATGAATTATCTGGCAGTACAGCTCAAGGATGGCGAGCACTGGCGCTACACACCACCCGCAGGTCATAGCGTGGGCTGGCTGGCAGTCAACACCGGACAGCTCGACGCAGGCAGTCCGGTCGGCGCGGGTGAACTGGTGATTTTCGAGGAATCGGATCGCCCCATCGACATCGTCGCCAAGGGTGATACCCACTTCGTGCTGGGATCGGCAGTCGAGCACCCGCACGACCTGGTCACAGGCTACTACTCGGTACACACCAGCAAAGCCGCGCTGATTCAGGGCGAGCTGGAGATAGACCGCATCGGCGCACTGTTGCGCGAGGAAGGCAGGCTCTGATTGAGCAGCAGCCTTTAAAACAGACCCACCCGAAAGCATTCAGGTGGGTTGCTCAATAGCTATCCCTCTAAGCAACACTATCGAGTTCGGCGAGCAATTCCGGCGCAATCACCAGCTCACTGGCGGCAAGGTTTTCGCGCAAATGAGCGATGGATGAGGTGCCCGGAATCAGCAGAATATTGGGCGCACGTCGCAGCAACCAGGCCAGAGCAACACACAACGGCGAGGCATTCAGCCCAGCGGCTACTCGGCTCAGGGTTTCCGATTGCAGGGGTGAAAATCCGCCCATCGGGAAGAACGGGACATACGCAATGCCCTGCTCGCCCAGTTCTGCAATCAGCGGCTCGTCATGGCGATGCGAAAGGTTGTAGTGATTCTGCACGCAGACAATCTCGGCAATCCCCTGCGCCTGCCTGACTTGCCGGGCAGTGACGTTACTGACCCCGAGATGACGGATCAGACCCTGGCGCTGCAACTCGGCCAGCACCGTCAACGGTTCCTCGATCGAGGCTTCTGCGGGTGAATGCTGCTCGCCCCATGCCCGGAAGTTGACCACATCGAGCACCTCCAGCCCGAGGTTCTTCAGGTTGTCGTGAACCGCCGCGGTCAATTGCGCCGGGCTGGATGCAGGATTCCATGAAGCATCCGCGCCACGCACTGCGCCGACTTTGGTGACGATCAGCAAGTCATCCGCGTAAGGATGCAGCGCTTCGCGAATCAGCGTATTGGTGACATGCGGGCCGTAGAAGTCTGCGGTATCGATATGGTTGACCCCCAGGGCGAGGGCTTCACGCAATACCGCGATGGCGCCCTGCGGATCTTTTGCAGGACCGAACACGCCAGGC
Source organism: Pseudomonas syringae pv. coryli str. NCPPB 4273 (assembly GCF_000972175.1). Taxonomy (NCBI): domain Bacteria; kingdom Pseudomonadati; phylum Pseudomonadota; class Gammaproteobacteria; order Pseudomonadales; family Pseudomonadaceae; genus Pseudomonas; species Pseudomonas syringae pv. coryli. Next base: position 308,158 of record NZ_AWQP01000004.1, read on the forward strand.
CCGGCCAGTTGCATCGCCCCATAGCCCATGCGATTGACGCGATGGCTGCCCAACAGGAACGTACCTGCCTTGTTTGCATGATTCATTTCGTGCCCCTTGATTCGATGTGTGTTCCTCACTATAGGCACTGAGCACTGTATTGATAATCATGCGTAATCGGCACAACCTGTACGCCTGAGCGAACACTGAACAGAGCAACGGGGCCACGACAATGACTACCGATATTCAGGACCTGCTGGCCTTCGTCGCCGTGGTCAATGCCAGAGGCTTTCGCGAGGCAGCGCGGCTCAGCGGCAAATCCGCCTCCGGCCTCAGCGACGCCATTCGCCGCATGGAAGCGCGGCTTGGGGTGCGGCTGCTGAATCGCACCACTCGCAGCGTGGCTCCGACAGAGGCTGGCGCCAGGCTTATGGAGCGTATTGTGCCCGCACTGGGCGAAGTGGAGTCGGCCCTGGATGTGGTCAATGACTTTCGCGATCGCCCGTCAGGCACTCTGAGGCTGAACGTTCCGGTCAGCGCCGCCAGGCTGGTGCTGCCTTCGATCATCACACCGTTCCTGCAGACCTACCCCGACATCCGCCTGGAGGTGGTCACCGAAGAAAGCTTCGTCGACATGCTTGCAGCCGGATGCGATGCCGGCATTCGCTACGACGAACGCCTGGAGCAGGACATGATCGCGGTGCCCATAGGCCCGAGGTTCCAGCGTTTTGCAACGGCTGCGTCACCGGCCTATCTGCAGGCCAGAGGACGCCCCGAGCACCCGCGAGATCTGCTCGCGCATGCCTGTCTGCGAGGAAAATTCCCCAGCGGGGTCATACCGCTGTGGGAATACGAGCGGGACGGCGATATCGTCAAGGTTGACCCCACAGGCCCTCTCACCGTCAGGATAGGCGGAGCGTTCGATCTGACTGTACAGGCCGCCATCGACGGGTTGGGCGTTGTCCATCTGTTCGAGGACTGGCTACGCCCTCACCTGGACAGCGGCGCACTGGAACCGATACTCGAACCCTGGTGGCAGCGCTTTACCGGGCCGTATCGGTACTACCCGGGGCGCCGCTACCTGCCCTCGCCGCTGAGGGCTTCCATCGACTTTATCAATCCGCGCTGAGCCACAGTCAGAACACAGGCGGCGTCAGCTCATCGCCACAACCGGACCCACGCCACGACGCGCTGGCGCAGCCATGGCGAACAACTCATCGACGCGTCTGACTTCATCCGCACTCGGTTTGATGGCAACGGCACAGGCAACAAAAATGCCCGCATTGAAAATCAGACCGACGATGCCACTGGTCAACGAGCCCAACGCCGGAATGTCATCCGGGTAGATGGTGGTCAGCACGATGGCGATCACGATCCCCACCAGCATGCCGGCAATCGCGCCCTGCTTGTTGCCATGACGACTGAAGACGCCGAAGAACAGCGGCACGGCCAACTGGATGATGCCCTGATAGGAAATCTGCGCCAGCAATTGCAGGCGGGCGTAGTCGAAGGTCAGGTAGGCCAGCAATGAGGCCGCAGCAATGAACACCACCATGCCGACCTTGGCGAGAATGGTCTTCTCGCGATCACTGCGTGGCTTGCTCCAGGTCGCCAGGTCATTGGCAAACTGCGTACCGCACACCTGCACGCAGCCGTCGACATGGCCGATACTGGCGGCCAGTACGATCATGATTGCCACGCCAAGCAGCCATGGCCCACCGATGTCGAACAGCGACAGGAACCAGCCGTGTTGCGGATGAGCCGCGACATTCGGGTCCTGGCTGATTGCTGCGGCGAAGAGCATCAGAATGCCGTAGAAGCCGCCGACCAGCAGGATGGTCAGCAGCGTGCCCTTCTTTACCGAGCGCACGCCGCTGGCGGTATAGATGCGTTGAAAGCTCATCGGCCAGCACATCGAGCCGATCACGCCGGTAAAGATCAGGCTGAACATGTACATCGGGCCATAGGTACTGCCTGCTCCGCCCGGGATTACCAGCATGCTGGCGGGCAGCTGCGACAGGTTGCTGAACGAGGCCTGCGCGCCGAACAGCAGGAAGATGCACAGCGCGGCGCACAGCACATAGGCGATCAGCCCCTGATACATGTCGGTCATGATCAGGCCGCGCATGCCCATGCTCACCGTCCAGTACTGACGAATCAGGATCACCGCCACGCCGACCAACAGGCAGGTGGTCACGCCCCAACGACCGAAGCTGGCGAACTGGAAAAGCGTCGCGAGGGCCTGAATCCCCATCACCACCCAGGGGAATACCGAGATGATGCCGATGATCGAAGCAATGCGTTTGACCACGGGACTGTTGAAGCGCATGCCCAGCAAATCCGGTTGGGTGGTCAGGTTGAAGCGCTTGCCCCAGGTCCAGGCACGATTGGCCATCAGGTACATCGCGGTCACGCCCAGCGTGGCGTAGACCATGCCGTAAAAGCCCAGCGCACCTCCAACCGACAAGGCGAAAAACGCCGTGAACGTTGCGCCCGGCCACCAGGAGTTGGTGTAACACATGGCGATGAACCACGGCCCGTAAGAGCGACCACCCACCGCGTAATCGGAAAAGCTCTCGCTCTTGCGGTTCGTCGCGTACAGCACTGCAATCATGCCCGCCAGAAATACACCGATCAGGCCGAAGGTGATGTAAAGATCCGAAACCATAGTCGTACTGATCATTGCCCGTCCCCCTCTTGTGGAATTTCACCCAGCAGCGACTCGACCACGTAGAGCATCCACAGGCCCAGCCCCATGAGCACCGCGATCAGAATCCAGTAGAAGATCGGCAGCGGAATGCCCAGCACCAGCACGGCGCTGCCGCTGACCTTGAGGTAAAACGGCGGAAACAGCGCCATCATCAACAGCGCGAAGAAGTACAGGCCAAACACCAGATTCTTCAGGCGGCCGGGGGTAGAAAGGGACGGAACGTTACTCATGGAGTGCTCCTTGAATTTCAGGATCTGGCTATGGATAAGTGATCGGATAAAACTCAAGCAGTGAAAGAAACACGCGGTTACCCGCTACTTTTTTATTATTGAAGTACTTGTTTTACGTGTTCGAAGGCTCACAGGACGAGATCGACTCAGACCTGCCGCAGCCAGGTTTCCCATTGCGAATCATTGATGATGCTGCGCGCCCGCATGTGCTTCCAGGTGCCGTACTTGTAGAAGTCGAAGTCCAGTTGCGACACCGCGTGCTGCACCATCGCCCAGGTCGACCATTTGATGTCGGCCAAGGCTTTGTTGAGCTTGATCCGCGCGACGGTTTGCGCGCTGACCTGGCCGAAGTAATCCTCGATCAGCGCCAGCTCCATGTCGTCGCTGAAAAACATCTCGCCGAACCACAGCGCCAATTCATAATGGCGATCGTTGTTGGAGGCGTACTCGAAATCCACCAGACGAATCTGGCGATCCGCGTTGAGCATGAAGTTGCCTGCCAGCGTGTCGTTCATGCACGGCGCAAGATCGATCCCGGAAGCTTGCAGCGCAGCTTTTGCGCGCTGGTATTGCAGGCACAACCAATCGTCATCCTGAGGCTTGATGCCCTTCAGTTCCGCCACCTGGCTCTGATGCTCGGCGATCATGTCGAATACGGTCTTGGTCTGTTGCAGCAGCGGTTGATCGTTGAATGCCTTGAGCCCGTGCAGGGCACTGTGGCGTATGTCGCGCTGCAGAAAGTCATGGTTGGACGACGCCCGCCAGCCCTCCATGAACTCGAACACCTCGACACCAAAGGCTTCGAGGAAGGCGAAAACCGGTGCGCCATAACCGGTTTGCGCAGCCTTCACACTGGCCTCGTGGGCGGTGTGACGGTCGATGAACATCTCTGTACCGACGCCTGGCACCTTGAAGAAGTAAGCCGTGTCGGCGCCCTCGACCTCGACCCGCCAGTTGGTGTTGGAGATGCCGCCACTGACAGGCTCATAATCAACGCGGCGACCCTGCCAGCCCTCAATGCTGCGCACGGCGGCTTCCAGTTGTCGCTCCTGGGTACTGACCGACTGCCCTAACGTTTTCATGCTCTACCCTCCTGAACCTGACGCATCCAGCCTTCCAGCCGCGGGTCCTGAACGCATTGTCGGCAACGCAACAGCGTCCATTGCCCAACCTTGGAAAACTCCAGTGGCCGCGAGGACGTGGTACCGGCCCAAAGCCCCCACAATGTCCAGTACCAGTCGTTGATCAATGCATACAGACGGCACACGGCGTAGTCGATTTCCAGGCATTGTCCGGCCCACGCGCTGATCCCTTCGCGCCACTGGCGCTCGAACGAATAAAGCTCATTGAGGGTCATCGCCACGTCGTACCACGGGTCCATGCAGCCACCGTAGTCAAAATCCACCAGACGCAACTGGCCTTCGCTGGACACCATGACGTTGCTCGACACACCGTCGCCGTGCAGCGGAGCCGCTTGCACGGAGCGGCTCTGCAGCGCCTGCCAGGCCATGTCGACGCAACGGTCGATCCATTGATGCTCGGCAGGCAGCGCAACGTTATCGTGCTCGCACAGTGTGCGCAGGCGCTGGATATCCGCCATCGGTGAACGCACCACATCAGGCACAGGTCCGGCATGCACCTGCCGCTTGAGTGCCCACAGCGCTTGAAGCCGGCCGGGTGCGAGCAGATCGTCGAGCCGCGCAGCTCGCCAGTCGACACCCAGGTCCTCGAAGATCAGCACGCCATTGGCCTGGTCTGCGCCAAGGAGCCGCGGTGCAGCAGCGCTACGGCCGGCACATTCGCTGGCCTGGGCTACGTTATCGAAATCGATCACTGGCGCCATGTCGGCATGCAGAACCTTGACGTAGCAAGCGCCCTGCGCGCTGCTGACCCGAAAGCCGGCCCACTCGGTCGACAATCTCGAGGGCGAAGCCACGCCCTGGGTAACGTTCTCGATCTCGGCGTCTGCCGCGAACCCGCAGGATGTCAATGCGCTGCGCAGGCGTGTGGTCAAGTCGTCGGCATATGACATGGTCAGCCCCTCAACCAAATGACGCAGATGAGGTGCAAGCCCGATGCAACAGACCGGTCAGCATGCGCAAACCGTTGTGCATGTCCTGATCGCTGGTGTACTCGGCCTCGTTATGGGAAACGCCATTGCTGCTGGGGATGAACAGCAGGCACACGGGATAGCGCCTGTTCAGACTGATCGCATCGTGACCGGCCACGGTCATGCTGTCGGTGGTCGACAAACCCAGCTCGGCGCCTACGTCATGCGCCAGTCCAGCGAACCCGTCATGCAGCCTGGCAGGTGAGCGCAACACGCTGCTTTCCACTTCAAACGATGTCATGGTCTTGTCAGCGATCGCGCTCAGCGTTGCATCCAGGCGTTCCGAGGCAGCGCTCAGCAGATCGACATCGCGGGAGCGGTACTCGATCAGCAGCGACACCCGCGAAGGCACCACGTTGGGCGAATTGGGGTAGACCTCGATACGCCCTACCGAACTGTGCATCTGCACGCCGTGCTGCAAGGCTTCGTCATACACCGCAGTGATGGTGTGTGCGGCGGCCAGCAACGCATCCCGGCGCGCGGCCATGGGCGTGGGGCCGGTGTGATTCTGTTCGCCGTCGAAACGTACCCGCCTTTTCAGGGCAGCCCAGGTCTCGCGCACAACGCCGATGGCGGTCTGGCTGCTTTCCAGGCCAGCGCCCTGCTCGACATGAATTTCAACATACCCGGCAATGTTCAAATCAACCCGGTCGTTGCCCAGATAACCGATGGCCTGCAGGGCGTCCTTGAGCCGGATGCCGTCGCCATCGCGGCTTTCCCAGGCGTTATCCAGCGTCAAGGCCCCGGTGAACACACCGCTGCCGATCAGGCTCGGCTGAAAGCGCGCGCCCTCTTCGTTGGTCCAGTTGACGACCGCCAGATTGCAGCGCGGGACATTGCCACGTTCACGCAATTGCCGCGCCAGACTGGACACCGCCACGGCACCGGCAAGCACGCCGTATACGCCATCGAAACGCCCGGCACTCGGTTGGCTGTCCAGGTGTGAACCGCAGAGCAGATAAGGCGCATCGGGATCAAAGGTCATGAGGCCGAACAGGTTGCCCACCGCATCGATGCGAACTTCGAAGCCGTGCGCGTCGAGCCAGCCCCGAAACAGGTCACGTACCTGTCCGTCTTCAGCCGAGGCCGCCAGCCGATGCAGGCCACCGGCCGGTGTCGCACCGATAGCCGAGCTTTGCCGAAACAAGGCTTCGAACGCTGCCAGATCAGTTGCGCTCGGCTCGATCAGCTCAGGAATAGAGGGTGTCGACATGATCTTTCTCCAGGCGTGTCGCAAACTCGTCGGATAGCGCGCGATTGGTGACCAGGGTCGTGATCGCGGCAAATGGCAGTGTGTTGATAAAGGTGCGATGACCGAACTTGCCATCGTCGGCCAGCACCACACTGCGCGTGCAATGCCTGACCAGGGTCCTGCGCAACATGGCTTCCGGCTCCTGGTAATCCATAAGGCCGAAGTCCAGGTCAATGCCACCGATGCCCATGAAGGCAATGTCGTAGTGAAACTGCCGGGCGAACTCCAGTGTATGGGGGCCTATCAAGGCGTTGTCGGTGCGCCGCACATCGCCAGGCGCAACCAGAACCTGATTGTCGCTCTGGTGCGATATCAGCTGGGCGATGTCCAGCGAATTGGTGATGATCTTCAACTGACTGAACCGGGTCAGTTGCTGGGCCAGCGCCAGCGTCGAGGTACCGGTGTCGAGAAAGATCGCCATGCCTTCACTGACCAACTGCGCAGCACGCACGGCGATGCTCGCCTTGGCGCGAGGCTTGAGCCTGCTGCGCTCCTGCAACGGCAATTCTTCGCTGGACCTGGGCAGAATGGCACCGCCGTGAATTCGCCTTAACCTGCCCTCCTCCTCCAGATGCTTGAAGTCGCGGCGGATGGTCTCTTCGGAGACGAACAGCAATTGTGCAAGGTCCGACGCCTTGACCCGCTGTTGTTGAACGAGCAGGCGCATGATTTCGTCCAGACGCGGCTGATTGAGCATGGGGGTGACATTCCGTTGCAAAGTGATGACTCCAGTGTCCGGGCCCTTGGGCCGCTGATCTGCGTGCAAGAGCGACATGTCTATTGCCCCGAAACCGGTGGCAGGTGCTGATCCCAGGGCGCAATGGCTTCTACCGCAGCACAGAACTGCAGCACCTGGGCATCGGCAAAGCGTGGGCCGACGACCTGCAGACCGATCGGCAGTCCTGCGCTGCTCCGCCCACAAGGCAGATTGGCCGCAGGGTTGCCCGTGATGTTGAAAGGGTAAGTGAACGGCGTCCAGCGCGCCCAAGGCACAGCGCCGTCCTGCCCGGCATAGCCCACAGGGGCGACATCGTCTGCGGCAAACGGCAGGATCGGCAGGGTGGGCATGAGCAGCAGATCGTAATCGTCAAACAGCGCGTGCACCTGATTGGCGAAGGCCGCTCGCTGTTGCAGGGCCTGCAGATAATCACTCAGGCTGTACTGGGCAGAGCGCTTGATCAGATCGGCAAAGCCCGGATCGAGCTGGTCCAGTTTCTGCGCAAGCGCCTTGCCATAGGCAATACCGCGCCCGGCGACCCACAGGGTTTCGAAGGTTGCCAACGGGTCCTGCCAATCCGGCTTGAGCGTGCTGACTGTAACGGGCAGCGACCTGGCGATATTGCCCACGGCGGCGTCAACCGCTGCGGCGACTTGCGCATCGACCGGCGTGTCGAACAGCGTCGGGCAGAAACCGATGCGCAAGGGTTTCAGCGGCTGGTCGCACCGGACCAGAAAGGATTCGTCGGGGGCTGGCAGCGCCTGATGATCGAGTGGATCGGGGCCTGACAGAATGTCGAACAGCAACGCGCTGTCGCGCACGCTTCGGGTGATCGGCCCGGCATGACTGAGCATTTCGGTGGCCGACCAGGGCCAGGTGGGAATACGCCCCAATGTGCCCTTGAGGGCAAATGCGCCACAGAACGAGCCCGGTATGCGTACCGAGCCGCCGCCGTCCGAGCCCAGGGCCGCAGGAACCATGCGCGCCGCCACGGCAATGGCTGAACCGGAGCTGGAGCCGCCGCTGGTGAGGCTCGGGTCCCAGGGGTTGCGCCCATTGCCGAACACCCGTGACGTACTGGCGCCCGTCCAGCCGAACTCGGTGGTCGCGGTCTTGCCGAGAATAATCGCGCCAGCGTTTTTGAGACGACGGATGATGGGTGCGTCATGAACCGGCACCGACTCCAGCGCAGTCAACGACCCCCGTGTGGTGCGTAGCCCGGCAGTGGAAAAGAGATCCTTGATGCCAAAGGGTATGCCGTGCAGCGGCCCGCGTACCTCACCGCGTTGCAGTTCGGCTGTCATGCTTGCGGCCTGTTCAAGCGCGGCCTCGGCATACACATCACCGAATGCATTCAATGTGGAATTGTGGATTTCGATCGCTGCCAGGCACAACTCGGTCAAACGTATCGGCGTCAGGCCCCCTTCGCGAACAAGCTTGGCAGCTTCAATCACGTTAGGCATGGAAGATGGCTTGGACTCAATCAAAGCAGATACCTCTCAGACACTTATGCGCAATGCACGGCACCAACGACTGTCGGGGCATTACATTCAGCAGCCCCTGACGAGTCAAGTGGGTTTTGTTGGATATATTGAATTTGTGGTTTTAAATTTTGTAACAGCACCGTCACGGTGCCAAAAAACGCGCAAAAAGACGCGTCGCACAATTGCGGTGCGCGATTGAAACCAGAAAAGAAGGGGGAAAGTCGGCGAGAAAGGACTGCGCCTGTCAGCGGCGCAGTCCTGTCATTGAGATCGGTCTTTCAGGTCAGCGATCAGACCACCAGATCGTGGGCATGGAACTCGCTGACGCCGACCAGCTGGATTTCAAAGTCCGCATGCAGATCGCCATTGACGTTGCCGGACAGCACATGGTCAGCGAAACGCAGCTGGCCAGCGCCGGTGAACTCGCCGCTGCCGATGAAGCTGAAAGCATCGAGGGCTTTGGTGTCCACGTTGGCATCCATCTTCAAGAAGCTCAGTTTGTCGCCTTGCTGGCTATTGAAGTCGGTAATCACGTCACTGTTGTGGCCTTTGCCCATTTCCGACAGGTCGTTGAACACGAAACGGTCAGCGCCGCTACCGCCAGTCATGATATCGGCGCCCTGACCGCCCACCAGTTTGTCATTGCCGGCGCCGCCGAACAGAACGTTGTCCGCGTCATTGCCGGTCAGGGTGTTGTTGCGATCATTGCCCAGCACGGTGAACGCACCCTCACCTTTGAGGTGGACATTCTCGAAGTTAGCCAACGTCCCGGCATTGAGGTTGATCACCTGTGCAATGGGCGAGGTATTGTCGTAGGTGATCTTCAGCGTATCGATGCCCTGATCGGCCTTTTCCTGAACCAGGTCCAGTTCGCCTGCCTGATCGATGACGTAGGTATCGTTGCCCAGCCCGCCGATCATGGTATCCAGACCGCCGCGGCCATTGAGCACGTTATCCAGTTCGTTGCCGATCAGCGTGTCATTGAAAGCGGAACCTATGGCGTTTTCGATGTGCGCCCCGTAGGCGATCGCCAGACCGGAATTCATCGACGTCGGTGCATCAGGGTTCGCGTTGTAATCGAGAAACGCCTTGCCGATGGTGCTGAACTCACCCTCGTTGAGGTTGATTTTCACCGATGTTTCCTGATTGCTGGCATCAATGGTGTCTTTGCCGCCAGCGTCCCAGATGGTCTCGAATACCGACTGCCCAGGTGCCCATTTGTAGACGTCGTCGCCGGTGTGATAGTGGGTGTTGGCACCGTATATGAACTGCATGGCCGCGACATCGAGCAGCATCGGCGTGGTGGGCTTGAAGCTGTAGTTGTTGGTGTAGCTCATGATGGTGTAACGCGCATCTTCGAATTTGGCATCCAGCAGAACATCGTTGTACTGCGAGGCTTCGAACGAATGCTTCAAGCCCAGTGCATGACCGGTTTCATGCATGAACGTGAGGTAATCATCCGTGCCCTTGGCAGGATCGGCCGCGTTGACGTTCGGCCCGATCCAGACATCGCCGGAGCGACCCAGCGTACCTGGCGCATAAGCCTGGCCAAACTCGGTGCCTTGCAACCCCTTGAAGCCACCGAAACGGATGTCTCCGACATTATCGGGGGTGTCCTGCACTTCGGTGAACTTGATATCTGCCACTGCACTCCAGGCATCCAGTGCGCTTTTTGCGGCTGCCGCCTGGGCGTCGGTCAGCGAATAGGCATCGCCCGGTTCCTGAGAGCGACTGTAGTCAGTGGCATAGACAGAGTCGGCCTTATGAAAACTGTAAGTCAAATGGGTGCCGGACGAATCCCCGAGCCAGAATGGCCCCCATAGCAGACTGGTGACTCGATCGTCGGGAGCTCCCTCGGGCAGAAGTTCGGCAGGACTTGATTCATTTGGGCCGGGCATTGGCGTTGCTCCAGAAGAATACGGACGTTATTAATGGGCTCACGATCTTTGCCAAGGCAAAAACCGGACGGCAGTTTATTACACAGCACGTACAATATGGACATAATAAGTTACAAATGCCGCATTCAGAAAGGCCCGCTCGTTACTCTCGACACCTGCAAACTTCTTATATCGAGCGAACTTTAATTTTTATTACGAGCGTCATTTAATATCACCTCGATATATAGGATTGAAAGAGTCGGCGCCAACAGTAAGAAGTGACTGTTGCGAGGGTATTCGAGCCCGATCATGACGCCCTGCGAACTGCGCCCGATTGCCTCACTGTATGTCGACCGAGTAGCCCGAATAAGGGGGACACCGCTCAAACCTGCGCACGCCGAGCTGATTTATGCGGTGTATACCTTGCTGCGCTCTATGGATCATAGGCATCATAAGACCTATTTCATCCGATCGCGGTGCGCCCCATGACCCACCACCCTGCGCCACTTCCCGCCAGCGAGGAAGAACGTGTCCTGTCCCTTGAGCATCTCAAGATACTGGACAGTGCTCCCGAGCAAGACTTCGACGACATTGTGCTGCTCGCCACAACACTGTGCGACGCGCCCATTGCGCTGGTCTCGCTGGTTGACCGAGAACGCCAGTGGTTCAAGGCCTGCATCGGCCTGGACGTGCAGGAGACGCATCGCGACCTGGCATTCTGCGCCCACGCCATCCTGCAGCCTTCCGATGTGCTGGTGGTTGAAGACGCGACCACCGATCCTCGCTTCAGAGAGAGCCCGCTGGTGCTGGGGCCTCCCTACATCCGCTTTTATGCAGGTGCGCCGATTCGTACCGAGGCCGGCCATGCACTGGGCACCGTCTGCGTGATCGATATCTGGCCGCGCGTACTGAGCGACCAGCAACGTCGTGCCCTGCTGGCACTGGCGCGGCAAACCGCAGCCCTGATGCAATACCGCCTGGTTTCGGAGCAGCGTGACCAGCACGCCGCCGAACTGGCGCTGGGGCTCGAAAGCTCACAGAGCCAAAGCCTGGCGCTGGGGCTCGAAAGCTCACAGAGCCAAAGCCTGGCGCTGGAGCGCAACCTGCGCCAGTCGCAACGGGTGTCGTCGCTGGGCATGCTCACCGCTAGCATCGCTCATGACTTCAACAACCTGCTCCAGGCACTGAGCGCCAGCCTGCAACTGATTCGCATGCGCTCACGCCGTCCGACCGACGTCGAGACGCTCAGCGATACCGGACTGCGAGCGGTGGATCACGGTCGCCAACTGGTGACTCGCCTGCTCAACAGCGTTCGCCAGGACGGTTCCGAACTGATCTGCATCGATGTCAGCGAACGGATCGATGCCGCGCGTGATCTTCTGTTGCGTTCGGCGGGCGACACGCTGGAGCTGTCATTCGACCTATCCGCCCGAGGCTGGGGCGTGTTGTGCGCCGAAGCGCAATTGCATACCACCTTGTTGAATCTGCTGAGCAATGCGCGTGATGCAATTTCAGGCCCCGGCAAGGTGCATATCTCGACCCGGCTGGAGTCCGTCAAGGACGACCCGCAATTCCCGGAAGGCGATTATCTGGTACTCAGCGTGAAAGATAACGGTCCTGGCATGACCGCCGAGCTCAAGGAGCAGATGTTCGAACCCTTCTTCACAACCCGAAGTTCGGACCCGGGTGCCGGGCTTGGCCTTGTTCAGGTGCAGGAGTTTGCGGTAAATGCCGGCGGAGGCGCACGCGTCGAAACAGCACTTGGAAGCGGCACTACCGTGCATCTCTACTTGAGAATACTGGGCCCGATCAGTGCAACGAACGCACCAGCCCATATAACCGAACAATAACAACGGCTCATCGCCGGCGAGGCGTGGTTACTTCAGATACCCGTTAAATACCCGTTAAATAAAAATGGCCGAACATTCACTGTTCGGCTTTTTTATTTTCTAACCCGCTTCATCCTGTCGCCGGGTGCCTCAAGGCCAATGGCGTCGTATGACCGCGTTGACCACTGGCTCAGCGTCAACCTTTAGCAACAGCGCATGAAAATCCGCCCGGGTGTTACGCAGGTGCTCGCGCGCGCCACTCCATCGCGTCACGACAGAGGCCAGAATCTCCACTGCGCCGGGCGCATTGCAACGCCAGATCCCGGCATCACCAAACAGGTCGGCAAACGTCTCCCAGTGTTCATGCAACCGCGTCCGGGCGCCCGCTTCGAGCAGCCTCTCCAGATCATCGTCGGAACCTGCCAGCCAGCGCTGCGGGTAATCAATGATCCCGATGGCGGCGTAGCAATTGGCTGCAATGTAAACCAGCGCGCGTAGCGCTTGAGCACGCTGCGCGGACTTGCCAGGCAGAAGTCCGGAGTCGGGGTGCTCCAGGCCCAGATGAATCAGGATCGCAGCACTTTCAGTGAGTACCGTGCCATCGGCCAGCAACAGCGTGGGGACCTGCATCAACGGGTTGACCCGCCTCAACGCCTCCTTGCCAGGCCCCTCTTCCCACCCACAGGCTTCGCTCAGGGTAAAAGGCACCGAGCAACGCCGAAGCGCTATCTCGATCGCAGCCGAACCCGAACCTTGCGTGCCGAAAAGCGTGTACATAGCAGTGCTCCTTGCCAGGTGCTGCAGGCTCGCTCCGCGCAGTCATACTGACGGAGGAGCGAACAAATGGGCGTGCATGAAATCAATGAAGACTCGCAGTCGCAGCGAAAGATGCTTGCTGGACGGCCAGAGCAATCTGAACGTTCCGGTATGCACCGTGTAGTCATCCAGGACAGGTATCAGCTCGCCGTTGCGAATGGCCGATAAAATCATGAAGTCCGGCAGACAGGCAATTCCCAACCCGGCCCGCGCGACGTCCACCAGAATCTCGGTGGTATTACACACCATGGCCTGGGGTAACTCGAGATCGTCGACGCCTGCCTCACGGCGCAGCGGCCAGTGTTCAAACCTTCCAGTGGAAGGAAACTTGTGCAACAGGCAGGCGTGCTGACTCAGGTCCCCAGGATGCCGGGGTATACCGTGCCGGGCAAAATAGTCCGGAGCGCCGACAACGCGCAATTGGAAACTGCCCATCCGCTTCGACATCAGCCCCGAGTCACCGGGATCGCCGGTGCGTAACACGATATCGAAGCCCTCCTCGATGATATCGACCATGCGGTCGGAGAAATCGATGTCCAGTTCGATATCGGGATAGGTACGCATGAAGTCGATGATCACCGGCATCACCAGTCCGCTGACCAATGGCAAACTGATCCGCAACCTGCCCTTGGGCAAGTCTCTGGCATTGCTCAACTCCATTTCCGCCGCTTCCAGCTCCGACAGAATCCGCCGGCAACGCTCCAGGAATATCGAGCCTTCCAGCGTCAGGGCGATACTGCGCGTACTGCGATGAAAAAGGCGGACGCCGAGGCTCTCCTCCAGACGGCCAATACTCTTGCCGATCCCCGACGAAGAGATGCCCAGGCGTTTTCCGGCCTGGGTAAAACTCCGCGTTTCAGCAACCAGAACGAACACGGCGATGCTTCCGAGCGATTCCAATACCCACTCCTATTCAGGACAACCCTGTCCTATACGTTCGGAACATAAGCCTGTTTTTGTTTGCGGGCGCAACCCCTAATCTCGCGTCAGGGCGATCGCTCTTGGATAAGCGCGTGCACCACGGCAAAACCGGGCACGCTTCACAGGGACATTGCACATGACCACAGCACACAGGGTTCAAACACAGCCCACTGCAGGACGATGGGGGCAACTGCTCGCCGCTTGCCTGACCGGCATTCTGATCCCGTTATGCTTCACGGGCCCTGCCGTGGTTCTGCCTTCGATAAACCAGGCACTGGGCGGATCAGCCGTCGAGCTGACCTGGGTCATCAACGCCTACATCCTGACCTACGGCAGCGCGATGATGGCCGCCGGGAGCCTGACGGATATCTACGGCAGAAAACGCGTCTGGCTGATCGGGCTGGCGATATTCGTGCTCTCCACCTTCGCCATTCCGGCAGCCTCCTCCGTCGTCCAGATCGACCTGCTGAGACTGGTTCAAGGCCTGGGCGGTGCAGCAGCGTTCGCCGGGGCGATGTCGTCGCTTGCCCAGACCTTTCATGGCGCCGAGCGCACCCGAGTCTTCAGCCTGCTGGGCACCACCTTCGGTATAGGTCTGGCCTTCGGCCCTCTCGCAGCCGGCTCGCTGGTGGATTCGGCAGGCTGGAAATGGTCATTCCATGCGACTGCACTCATCGGCGTCGCGGGGTTCCTGCTGGTGCTGTTCAGCGCCACCGAGTCAAAGGATCCCGACGCAACAGGTATGGACTGGCCGGGCGCAATCAGTTTTACCGCAGCATTGACCCTGTTCACTTATGCCATTCTGCTCGCCCCTGAAGAGGGTTGGACCGATCCATTGGTGATGGGTGGCATCATCGGCTCACTGCTGCTGTTCTGGGTATTCATTGCGGTGGAGCGGCGCGTCGCCCGTCCCATGCTGGATCTCTCGTTGTTCAAGAGCGCGCGCTTTGTCGGCGTGCAGATTCTTGCAGCCACTCCCGCATTTTTCTTCGTCGTGCTGATCATCATGCTGCCAGCGCGCTTCATCGGCATCGACGGCCTCAGCGCCTTGGAAACCGGGCAGATGATGACTGCCCTGGCTGCGCCCCTGCTGATCGTGCCCCTGCTTGCCGCGCAGCTGGCACGTCGTTTCACGTCAGGACTGCTGTCCGGCGTCGGGCTGCTGCTGGTGGCGGCCGGCCTGTTATGGCTGGCGCTGGCACTGGACAGTGGCGCGATCAGGACAGCGTTGCTGCCGATGGCCTTGATCGGTATCGGTATCGGCCTGCCCTGGGGGCTGATGGATGGCATGGCGATCAGTGTCGTCGAAAAGGAACGCGCCGGTATGGCCACCGGCATCTTCAATGCGGTACGCGTTTCGGCAGACGGGATCGCTATCGCAATCGCCGGCGCCCTGCTTGCAACGTTCATTCAATGGGGACTTTTCGACGCACTCAAGGGTGTCTCACCTGAGGTGGTCACCGAAGCGGCCAACCGCGCCGCCCTGGGCGACTTGCACAATGCGACCAGCCTGCTGTCCGGCCAGGCAGCGTTGCTGCATCAAGAGTACGTCAGTGCCTTCCGCAACCTGCTGTTCATTCTAAGCGCCGCCACCGTGCTGACGGCCGTGGCGGTCTTTGCGCTGCTTGGTCGCGTACGCGCTCATGAAGAGCCACCCGTAGAGCCCTCCAACACGCTTGAACTGGCGGGCGAAACCAAGTGAGTCCCTATGAAATACCAGGCGCAAAGCGGCATCCCGCCTTTGCAAAGGTGTTCGCGCCGGGTCATCTCACGTTCGGGCTGATTGCGCCACTGGAGGGCTACCCCGACTCCGCAGCACCGACCATGAAAGACCATCTGGCACTCGCCATTCAGGCCGACAAGGCCGGTTTCGCCGCGCTGTGGCTGCGCGACGTACCGCTTCTTGATCCGGGGTTCGGCGACGCCGGTCAAGTGTTCGACCCTTTTGTCTACGCCGCGCTGCTGTCTGCCGTCACCCGGCAAATCTGCATCGGCACGGCAGGCATCATATTGACGTTGCGCAATCCGCTGATGGTGGCCAAACAGGCGTGCAGCGTCGACGTGTTGCTTGAAGGACGCTTCCTGCTGGGTTTGTCTACAGGGGACAGGCCAGGCGAATATCCCGCGTTCGGCGAGCATTTCGACACCCGCGCGGAACGCTTCAGGGACGGCGTCGAACTGCTGCACGCGGTGACCGAGCAGTCTTTTCCAGTGTTCAGATCGCGCCATTACGGACAACTCAATGGCGCGCTGGACCTACTGCCGAAACCGGTTTTCGGGCGGCTGCCGATGCTTGCCATCGGCCGCTGTCAGCAGGACATCAAATGGCTGGCCAATCACATGGATGGCTGGATATGGCATCAGAGCGGCTTCGACACCCTGCCTGAAGTGATCAATCATTGGCGCAGTGCCAATGAGCAAAGGCACTTCAAGCCCTACGGCTATGCGACGTTCTTCGATCTGGACGAGAACAAGGACGCGCCGATGAAAGTCGGCCGCGGAATCAGTACCGGGCGCAACGCCCTCATCGCCCTGTGGCAGCGTCAGCGGGAACAGGGGGTTTCGCATGTGGCGCTGAACCTCAAGCCCCTGAGGCGTCCGGCCACAGAAGTGTTGCAAGAGCTGGAAGAGTATGTGCTGCCGTACTTCCCGACCCGCCGGGGTGATCATGCCTGACCGAATACTTGGTCGGCACGGCCACCGCAGGTTCAGGATTTAGCAAGGACGAACGATCCAACTACCGACCTGGGAGGTCACGATGCGCGCTGAAAAATCCTATCCGATAAAAACCAACCCGATGCGCAGCAGCCCGAACAAGATACAGCTGGGTGTTTTCTCCACCAATACCGAGGGTGGCTGCACCGTCACCAATGCGCCTGAACGCCTGCGCGGAGACGATTGGGCTGGCAACCTGGAAATCGCCCGGATTGCCGACGATGCGGGGTTTGAGGCCTTCATACCGGTAGGCCGCTGGAAAGGTTTCGGCGGTACCAACAATACCGGCGGTGTCTGTTTCGAAACCTATACCTGGGCTGCCGGGATTGCAGCCCTGACCAGTCAGATCGCCGTGTTCACCACCTCGCACCTGCCCACCGTGCACCCGCTGTTCGCGGCCAAACAGGCGGTGACCATCGACCACATCAGCGGCGGGCGCTTCGGGCTGAATATCCTCTGCGGCTGGTATGGCGCGGAAATGCGCATGTTCAGCGGCCACATGATGGAGCACGACAAACGCTACGACTACGCGGAAGAGTGGCTGCACATTGCAAAAAATGCCTGGGAGCAGCAGACCCCGTTCGACTTCAAAGGCGAGTATTTCAACATCTGCGGCGCAATCTCGCAGCCACAACCCCTGAATAAACCCTACCTGATCAATGCCGGAGGGTCGCCGCGCGGCAAACTGTTCTGTGCAGAACATTGCGATGCCGCGTTCCTGATCGTCAAACATCTGGACGGCGAACAGGCCGTGCGTGAGCAGATTGCGTCCTACAAGGACCTGGCGAAACAGAAGTTCGGCCGTGACATAAAGATATGGTGTTATGGCTACGTGGTGCAGAAGGACACGCAAGAGGAAGCAGACGCTTACCTGGACTATTACGCCAACCAGGTGGGTGACGATGAGGGCTGCGACATCATTACCGGCGAGCTGGGTATCCAGACCGGCATTTTCACCCCCGAAGACGCCGTGCGTTTCCGTTTCCACTTCAAGGCCGGATTCGCCGGGGTGCCACTGGTGGGCACACCCGAGAAGATCGTGGAGCTGTTCAGGAAATACTCTGACTGGGGGATCGACGGCATTGCCCTGACGTGGCTCGATTACCACGAGGGTATAAAGGACTTCGTGAGAGAAACACTGCCACTGATGGAAGACGCGGGCCTGCGTGAATCCAGAGGTGTGGAGGCGATTGCTTCGAAGGTGTCCGCAGAAGTAGCCTGATGGCCAGGCCGCCCTGGCAGTGCTGGCCAGGGCGGCCTTATCCGGACAGTTTAAAGGGCCAACATGCGTTGCGGATTCAACAGAGTCACCTCGGTGCGGCGCTCGCCGCTCAAGCCGAACGCGTCGAACCACTGCCCGCTCAGCGACAGCCACTGGTGGACATCGATCTGACTGGTCTGCCCCAGGTCCGAGCTGTAGACCACATTGCCGACATGACTCAACACATCGCTGAAATCCTGCCGGTCCTGATAGCCCAGCAGGTACGTCAGTGCGGTCTGCTCGATGTAGACCGATGGCTCTGTGCCCATCAGCGCAAGCTCGGCCGCGTCTAGACCGGTCAACGGATTGGCAGGCTGATTGAGCATCAACCTTGGCACACCGATCCGCAGCGCTTCGTCGATCAACGTCCTGACTTCATTGGCGTCAGCATGCCCGGTCGAGATCACCAGCGGATAGTCGCGCGCCATTCTCAGAATATCCAGCGCCTGTGGTGTCAGGCGGCCGTTCTCCGATGTCACTCTGGCAGGCTTGATGGGCTTGTCCCGCAACAGCGGATGACTCAGGTTGCGGGCCAGCGTGCTGGCATGCGTCCTGCCGGTCACGGTTGGCAAGTGAACCAGGAAACGCCCCGGCTCATCGCCACGCAAACAGAGGCTGCGCTCGACCACACGGTAGTCGATGCCGCCGGCAATCTCGTTCAGCACCACTGAGCCACTGACCGGAAAACCCTGATCGCGCGCTTCCCACGCCTGGGCTGCCGTACACCCCAGATGATTCTTCAGCACCACCCTGCCCTGTGCCCGCGCGTAGCACCTGCCCGCCTCGATCGCACCATGACGACGAATGAACGCGTCAGGATTGGCGTGGTAATGCACATCGATGAAGTTCAGCGCGTCGACCTGGCTCATTGCACACACTCCTGGCGGGTCATCAGGAACGCGTCGATGCTGTCCAGCACCTGCTGCAAGTCATCCGCCAGCGGACGCATCCCGCCCCCCTCCACGCACAGCGAGCGTTGCTTCCGGCCACGGGTACGCAGCACATTGCGCACGCCCACCAACTGCGACTTTTCGCCGAACACGCTCAACACACGCCCCTGGTAATCGAGCAGGCATTCACTGAGATCCACACCAGCCAGCAACCGGAAACCCACTGTCAGGCGCTGCCCCTGCATCGAAAGCGTCGCGTCACTCTCGTGGCCGGCTGGGTCCGCTCGTTCATGGACCTGCCCGTCAGGCAATACCAGATTGTCCAACAGATGCCTGGCTTGCTCGACATGCCCCTGTTCGGTCAGGTATGCCATATGTCCCAGCCTGGAATCGAGTAACCCGTCGGCCTTGGCTGGGGAAGACAGCAGCAGCAAGGCAGGTGTCGACTGCAGAAATGAAGTGCCTGCCAGTGCCTGCACCAATGCACCACCCAGGGCAACGCCGACCAGTACATCCGGCACACCCCACGGCTCGAGCGCGCAGGCCCAGCGCTCGGCAAATGCGCCAAAACCCTCACCCGGCACGACGGGCAGCGACAGGGAATCAAACACCGTGACCTGAAAACCGGCCGCGGTGAAATGCTCGATCAGCGGTTGGGCAAAACCACCCTCGTCCCAGACCGGCATCACCGGTGACAAAATAAAGACGCGCGAATGCCCGACACCAAAGGTCCGACAGGTCATGCAATGACTCATGGCTTTTGCTCCTGCAAAAAGGACAAGACCCGCCTTGTCGAGCGGGTCCGGTCGTTGCTCCATCGTGAGGGCTCAATCGTGACGGATCAGCGGGTCGTGCGAAGGCGTTCGACACTGGCGGCATACCCGCGCAAGGTCGACTCGACAATCAGTTGTGCGGGCAGCACCTCCTTGATCAGGTCCGCGACTTCGCCTGCCCAGATGGCCCGGATACTGACATCGTCGGCCGCCAGCGCGGCTTCATAGTCCAGACGCAGTTGACCGGCTGAGGCAGCGAAAGCCTGCTCCTCACCCACCCAGCTAGCGGAAAAGTCATTGCCGATCACACGCCCGCTGTAGCCCTCAGGCCAATCGATGCCGCGTACCTGATCGAAGATCCGGGTTCGCACCGTATCGCTCGCGACCGCCTGCAGCAGTCGCTGTTTTACCCGTTCGGAAGGCAGTGCCTCCTGCGAAGCCAGAAAGCGCGTGCCCATCATCACGCCGTCCATGCCCAGCGCCAGCGCAGCAGCCATGCCACGCCCATCGGCGATCCCGCCGGCACCGATCAGCACGACATGCTCACCCACCGCGTCGCGGACCGCCGGAAACAGCGGCAATGAAGCGCGGCGCAAACTGTGACCACCCGCCTCGGCACCTTGCACGATCAGCGCATCGGCACCGGCGTCCAGCGCTTCAAGCGCCTGGTCGACGTCATGCACCTGAACGATGACTTTGGCATTGGCCTGGTGGATGGGCCTGACGAAAGGACGTACATCACCAAACGACAGGGCAACCACCGCCGGACGATACTCCAGCGCCAGAAGAAGCAATTCGAACTGTTTGGCCACGGTAAACATCACCAGGCCGACGCCCCAGGGTTGCTGCACCTCTCGCATCATCTCCAGTTCACGCGCCATCCATTGCGGGTCGCCGTAACTGGCACCCACCAGGCCAAGGCCACCGGCACGGGAAACCGCAGCCGCCAGACGCCCGCCGGAAGCGCCGCCCATGGGCGCCAGAATCAGCGGGTGGTCAATGCCCAGAAGTGAGGTCAGTGCTGTATTGATCGTGGTCATCGCATAATCCCTGTGCAATCCGAGTGAATATCAGACGAAGGCGGCCTGTGCGCCGCCCTCTTCTGCCGGTCGTGGCTCAGCCAGCCTTCTGTAAGGCAATTTCAGGGGTGATGTACTCGGCCACGTTGTACAGGTGATATTCCCAAGTGCCGGTTTCTTTCAACCGGGAGTAGCGCGACAGAAACTCTGCGTCGGTAAACAGCGACTCGAACTGGCTGCGATCGCTCCATTGCGCCTGATTGATGACGGTCTTGCCGTCGATGCTTTTCATCAATCGGCTCCATTTGAAGGCACTGTAAGTGCGTGCCACGTAACTGACCGTCTCTTCAAGAATCTGAATGGCCAGATCCTGAGCCCCCTCATTCACCTGTACGACATTGATCAGATAAACCGCGTTGTCATCGGTGACGGATTGAGCGTCGAACAATTCCATTTTCATCATCATTTCCATTCAAGTGGGAAGGCAGATCGGTTCACGCCTGCGAAGGCATCGCGACGCTGATTTTTTCAGCGTCAGTCAGCCAAGGCTGGTCGTAGCGATAGGTGCTGCGGGCTTTTTCCAGCGTCCAGCCGGCTGATATGGCTTCGATGATGCTGCGCTCCGTCTGCTCGACCGCCTGGGCACGGCGTACGACCTCGACAGCCAGTTGCTGGGGAATCACAACACAGCCGCTGCCATCACACACCAGAAGGTCGCCGGGCCGGACTGTTACGCCATCGATGAGCAGAGGCACTTGTACAGCCTGGAGTTGAGCGCGGTTCTTTGCCGACTGCATGAAACGCCCGCGACTGAACAATGGGTAACTGCACTCGATGACCGTATCGATATCGCGTGCCACGCCATCGATCACGGTGCCCTTGATACCGTTTGCCAGCGCGAAGTGGGTCATGATGTCGCCCCATACCGTGCAGTCCTGGCGTCCGTTGTTTGAGGAAACAATCACCGCACCGGCCGGTACATGATCGATATAGTTGGCAGCACCCTTGAAGACCGCAGATGCATCGACCGGCTCGTACTGCACGGTAAAGGCGATGCCCACGCAACGAGTGCCAGGGACTTGCGAGGCAATACCCGAAAGCCCGCCGTCGATCCCCAGGCTGTCCAGCGCGTCAGACAAGGACGCAGTGTCGAGATGTTCACATGCCTCCAGCACGGCTTGCGCAATGGGTACAGCTTCAAAGTGCGCTGACATGACGTTCTCCCTGTGCTGCAACCTGTTCGTTGCCATACCCGAACGTGCGGGACTGCAACTCGATGCACTGCTGAACGATCGCTTCGCCCACTTGAGCCGTGGTATGGGAACCGCCAAGGTCATACGTGCGTGTGGATGTGCGAGAAACCAGGCTGACGGCCTGGCTGATACACGCCGACTCGGCCGGGAACCCCAAATGCTCCAGCATCAGCGCGATGGCCATGAACATCGCGCCGGGGTTGGCCTTGTTCAACCCCGCATGGGCAGGCGCGCTGCCGTGTACCGGTTCGAAATAAGCCCCTGAATTGCCGAAGTTGCCACTGGGCGCAAACCCCAGACCTCCCATGACTCCGGCGCCGAGATCGGAAAGAATATCGCCGAACATGTTCTCGGCAACGATCACCCCGAAGCGCTCGGGACGCTGCACCATCCACAGGGCAACCGCATCGACATTCTCGATGACCCCGGTCACGTCCGGATACCGCTGAGCTGTTGCTTCGAAGATGCCCCGTGCAAAGGCGCTGCTGTGCCGCAGGACCATGGGTTTGTCGACAAACGTGACCCGCGTGAAATGGTTCTTGCGGGCATACTCGAAGGCGTATTCGAAAATACGCGTCAGGCCACTTCGCGTCTGCAGGCGCAACGTCACGGTTGCATCGTCCTGCCCTTCTCGCTGCCATGCCGCGCCGAGGGCTTCCCGCTCTTCGAGCAGCGGCACCAGTGCATCCGGGATACAACCGAAGTCCAGCCCCGCATAAAGCCCTTCGGTGTTTTCCCTGATCACGACAAAGCGAAATCTGTTTTCGCCAGTCATGTCAGTGACCGGGCGGACATTGGCGTACAGGTCGAGATTCTGCCTGAGCTGAATGACCGGACTGACATAGCGGCGGTTCTGGCCCTGAAGCGCCAGTGGCAACTCTGCTTCGGCCTCTGCCAGAGGTTTGCTGGTGATTGCGCCAAGCAATGTCGCATCGCAACTGGCCATGATCTCCCAGGTCCGGGCCGGAACGGTTTCCCCCTCGGCCCTCCAGCACTCCCAACCGATGTCCGCCGCAATCAGATCGAACGGCAGGTTCAACGCCGCAATCACCGGCAGCGCCGCCTCCATGACCTCAATGCCGATCCCGTCACCGGGCAAGACACAGATGCGCTTTCTGAGCGTTTGAGTGGTCATAGCGCGACTCCTTTTGCGCTGTTCGACAGGCCGCTGGTCGACAACACCGCTCGCGGCGCAAGGCGCGCCACCTTGTCTTGCTGATACATGACCTCGATCGCTCGGTACTCGGAGGTCAGCTGAAAGCGCTCGAGGGTGTCCCGCACGCGTTGACTGCTGTCATAGGGGAAGTTGTAAGTGCCCAGAATGACATCCATCAGCGGGCTGGGCATATTGTTGTGCGGTACCGCGCGGGCCGTGGCTTCCGACAGTTCCATCACTTTCACCAGGTCATAACCATGACTGACGCCCGTACGCTCCAGGTAGGCAACCAGCATACTCAGGTGAAGATTGCCGGCCCCTTTGCCCATGCCGCATATGGACGTGTCGATGTATTCAGCGCCGGCTTCTATAGCGGCCGCTGCATTGGCCAGCGCCAACGACAGATTGTTATGCGCGTGAAAGCCCAGCGGCACCAACAGCCGGCTTGAGAGGCGACTGAACAGTCGATCTACATCGGCTGGCAACATGTGACCATTGGAATCCGCACAGCAAACGATATCTGCGCCGGCCCCCTCCGCGCGCACTGCCGTATCAAGCACGCTGCCTGGCGTCTGCGAGGTGACATGCGTCACATTGGCGCTGACACTGAAGCCGTAATCGCGAGCCAGCGACAAGGTCACAAGCCCCTCATCCAGTTGATCGCGCCTCAAACAGACGCGGATCATCGAAACGCCCTGCTCCTTGAGCATGGCGAAGTCATCCGTGGTGATGTTTCTGGGGTGAACCATGACGGCCAGTTCGATACGGCCGTTGGCCGCCTGCGCAATCTTTTCAATGAAGCCTGCGCCTACATCACTGGTCAGACCGTGCTCGCCTTTCGGGACGAAGGACCCTTTGCAATAACCAATTTCGCAGAGGTCGACACCCGCACTGGCCAAGCCAGCGACCACTATCTGCGCCTGATCTTCTGTGAAGTTGAAGTTGTTACGATAACCACCGTCACGCAAGGTAACGTCGAGAATTTTTACGTCGGCCATGAGAATCTCCGGCTGTCCTTAGGGTGTCACCAGGGTGCTTGAGATGATCTTGCCACTGCATGAGTTTTTATAATTATCCAACAGCGCGCCATCTAACAAACCTTGCCGAGCCGACACCTTAACGTCTCGGAGTTTCGAGTCATGAACTGCTCCACTCAACATTGATCCTCGTCAAAACAGCCGAACTTGTAAACTGTCGATATTTGATGAGGGGATGGGAATTTTTTCACCGCAAGACTGTTTACCGTCAACATGACCAGCGCGAACTCAGGCCTGGCTAGCGATAACAGCTTTCCACATAGTTCATGGCAGCCTGGATGGAAGCCACCGCGCGCAGGTCTTCATGCACGCCCAGCCAGACATCAACTTCCAGCGGAGCCGATAACTCCACCCGGCACAGACGATCATTGTCCTCTACGGCAAAACTGGGCAGTAACGCGATGCCCACACCGGTTTCGGCAGCACGAATTTGCAACTCCACTGTTTTGGCCTCCAGCACAAAGGGTCGATGACCGACGATATCCCTCAACCAACCGTTCTGACTGTCACTCATCAGTTCATTGTCATAAGCAATAAACTCGTAATGCTCCGGAGGGCGCTGCTCCAGATAAAAACGTGCGCAATAAAATGAAAAGGAAGCCGTGCCAATGCGCCGCGCGACGATGCCGTTTTCAACGGGTTTGGAAAACCGTATGCACAGGTCAGACTGGCAACTGGATAACGACGAATACTGGTGATCGCCCAACAAGCGCAACACAATGCCGGGATGCATCGCCCGAAACGCCCCCAATTGTGGCACCAGCTTCTCGACCGCCACCGACGGCGGCGCACTGATGGTCACTTCCACACCCTGCACCACCTGAGCCGCAACCGCGAGACGGCCAACGGCCTGGGTCTGCGCCTCGATCTGTCGCCCGATCGCCGCTACACGCCGTCCCTCATCAGTCAGTTCATACAAACGCTTGCGACGGTCGACAAGCTTTACATTCAGAGACTTCTCCAGCGAAGCGATACGGCGCGAAACAGTGGCGTGCTCCACACCCAGCATCCTTGCAGCGCCACTCAGGGAACTGACCGTGGAAAACATTACGAAGTAACGCAGGTCCTCCCAGTCAAAACAGATCCTGGGTTTTCTGAACAGGTTGTTAACCTCGAAGGTAGCCGATCCATCCACTGGAGTCATTGTCATCCAAGCCTTATCCTTATGCGGTTCGTGCGAATAGGTAGTTCTGTTATGTTTTAAACCGAGCATTGGCAGGTGCGTAGAACGATAAGGATAAGGCTGACAACTTCCTCAGGCCCGGACAGCGAGCGGGTGCCGCTGGGTAGTTTAGTTTATTGAGGGGTGGGTATTGCGGAGTGGGGTTCGGATGATTTGGGACGGGGGTGTCCGGAGTGGGGTTGCTACGGATAACAAGTGACGAAATTAAAAACAAGCCGTCTGCCAGAACAGGAAAATGCTGTCTATACGTATTGACTGATCAAGGAAATATTTATTTGATGCCCCTGCTATAAATCAAAAATGAGCCTGTAAACTGCATGTTTATCCCCAACTCTTTTTATCGAGTTATCGACATTAAATGCATCAACGCCGAAAAATCAATTCACCCTAAAGCCTCCCGCGCCACGCACGGGAGGCTTGTAGAATCACTGTTGCCCGGACAACTTCATGATCATTCGCGACAGCAAGTAGATCCGCGGCGCCACGCTGCCCACTTCGGCATACTCTTCGGGCGTATGGATATTGCCGCCGACAATCCCGAAGCCGTCCAGCGTCGGTGTACCCACGCTGGCAGACAGACTTGAATCCGCCGCCCCGCCGCTGCCCTCGATGGTCAGGGTGCGACCCAGTTCGCCGTATATGCCTTGCGCCATCGCGACCAATGCATCGGACTGCGCGGTTTGTGACATTGGTGGCAGGCCACGGACCAGGCTGGTCTTGACCTCGGTATCAGGCACCAGCTTGTTGGCCGACACCCTGGCCAGATCCTGCTCGACGCGGTCGAACTCCTCCGGTACGGCAGCACGCACATCAGCCTTGGCGCTGGCCTGATCGGGAATCACGTTGGTGCGATCCCCTGCCTTGAGCACGGTAAAGTTGATGGTGGTTTTCTTCTCCTCGTCACCCAGCTTGCCGAGTTGCAGGATCTGATGGGCAACTTCGGTCGCGGCGTTACGTCCCAGCTCAGGCGCAACGCCTGCATGCGAGGCCTTGCCTTTGACTTCGACCAGCGCGGTTGCCGAGCCTTTGCGCCACACCACCAGACCGTCGGCCGGACGACCCGGCTCGAGGTTGAGGGTGACGTCATGCTCCTTCGCGGTTTTCTTGATCAGCTCGGTAGCGACGCCTGAGCCGGTCTCCTCGCTGGCGTCGAGCAACACCGTGATCTGTGCGTAGTCGGTGAACTTCAGGTTGTGCAGCACCTTCAGCGCATAGATAGCCGCAACGATGCCGCCTTTGTCATCCATCACCCCTGGGCCGTAGGCACGCCCGTCTTTGATATGAAACGGTCGCTCGGCCGCGGAGCCTTCCTTGAACACGGTGTCCATGTGCGCCATCAGCAGAATCTTCGCCTTGCCGGTGCCTTTCAGGGTGGCGATGACGTGGTTGCTGGCTTCTGGCGTATTTGGAACGAGCTCGATGGTGGCACCGAGCTTTTTCAGTTCTTCTATCGCGATGTCGCTGACCTTGGTCAGGCCCGGTACATACCCGGAACCCGAGTCGATGTTCACCAGACGCTCCAGCAGCTTCAAGGCTTCGTCCTTGTATTGCTCGGCATCGGCCTGGATGGCCTTATGCGGTTCGGCCATGGCCGCCGGTGCCAGAGCTGTCAACGCAAGCGCCAGAGCGAGATGGGCGGCCAGTGGCGAGCGGGAAAATGAGCGCATGTGTTTCATCCTTGTGTTCGATCATCGAGGTTTTTTCAGGACCATACCCTACACACGTACCGGCCGTCATGGTTCAGCTCGCCTTGCGCCAGCGCTCGAAGCGGTCGAACAGCAGCGCATAGAGGATCGGAATCAGGCCCAGTGTCACCAGCGTACCCAACGCCAGGCCACCCATGATGGTGATCGCCATGCCCTCCCAGAGCGGACCGGCAAACAGCATCAGCGGCACCAGCCCGATGATGCAGGTCAGTTTGGTCATCACGATCGGCCGCAAGCGCTTGATCGCGGCATGGACCACTGCGTCGCGCACCGCCAGGCCGTGCTCGCGTTCAACCTCGATACGTTCGAGCAGCAGCACGGCGTTGTTGACGATGATGCCGGCCAGCGACAGCAGCCCGAAAGTGGCCATGAAGCCGAACGGATAGCCGGTGAGCACCAATGCCAGCGCCACACCGATCAGCACGAAGGGTACGCTGGAGATGACGATCAGCAGCTTGCGGAACGAATTGAACTGCCAGACGAACAACAGCAGCATCGCGACCAGCGCGTGTGGCATGTACTGCAACAGCGCCTGATTGGCCTCGGCCGAGTCTTCTATTTCGCCACCCGGTTCGATGTGGTAACCCGCCGGCAGGCTGATTGCAGCTATCTGCGGTGCCAACTGCTCGACGATCGAGGTCGCTGTCATTGACGGATTGTGTCCGACCACCGTGATCGCGCGTTGCAGATTACGCCGCTGGAGGGTCGATGCCTCGGCCCTGGGCTCGACATTGGCAATGGCCGACAACATCAACGGCGCGCCCCCGGAAGCCGGATAAATCAATGTGCTGTCCAGATCATTGCCCGGTTTGCTCAGCGTGCTCTGCTCGCGTGCCACAATGGCGACAGCAGTATCGCCATCCTGCAGCGACGACACGGACAGCCCGCTGTTTCTCAGTTGCAGGGCCTGGGCGATGTCCTGAGTGGCGACACCGGCCTGCAGGGCCTTGTACGGATCGACGACAACGTCGTAACGCAGCAATCGGGTCCGCCAGTCATCGTGCACGTCCAGGGTTCCAGGCAACGCCGACAACGCCTGCTCGATCTGTCGGGCAATACCGCGCAACACTTCCTCATCAAGACCGATGACCCGGTAGACCGCAATCCCCGCCTCGGTGGTGCCCATCGAGAATCGTTTGGGCTGCGCTTCGATTTCGGGGTGCTGCGCGAGGATAAACTGCCGTGTGCGCTCGATCACCGCATCGAGGTCGGCACCCTCGCGCACGCTGACAGTGAAATAGGCGATATTCGGCGCCGGCAACGGGGGATTGAGTCCAAGCACGATCCGCGGCCCGCCACTGGCGACATAGCCAATACTGTGTTCCACATCCTGATCGCTGCTCAGCCACTGGCTGATATCACGCACCGCTCGCGACGTGTCTCGCGAGCTGCTGCCGGGCTCCAGCACCAGCGGAATCTGGAACTGCATGCGGTCTGACTTCGGCAGAAAATCGTACGGCACCCGGGTCAGCACCACGACCGCCAACGCCAGCAAACCCATCATGCAGGCGATGAAGAGCAGCGAGTGATTCAGCAACCCCTCGATGACCTTGCGATAGCCACGGTAGAACACCGAGGCATACTCATCGGCCTCATCCGCCGACGCTTTGACGGCCGGCACTCTGGCGAAGTGAAAGCACAACAGAGGCGTCACCGTGACGCTGAGCAGCCAGGAGCTGATTAGCGTCGTGGCGAGCACAACCGCCAGCGAACGCAGGTATTCGTTGGTGCTGGTCTGCCCCAGAAAGAAGGGCGAAAACGCCAGCACGATGACCAGTGAAGAAGTCAGCAGAGGGATCATCAAGGTGCGCCCTGCTTCCTCACAGGCACTTCGCCGATCCTCCCCCGCATGCAGGCGCCGCTCGATGTCTTCGGCGATGACAATGCCGTTGTCCACCAGCAAGCCCAGCGCCAGGATGATCGCGGCAATCGACACCGTCTGCAGCTCGATCCCCAGTGCGCGCATGACCAGCAGCGTACTGAGGATGGTCAAGGGCACAATCACCCCGACCACCAGGCCGGTGCGCCAGCCCAGAAATAGCATGACCACGCACATCACGATCACCACCGTCTCGGCCATGACGTGATACATCTTGCTCATCTCGTGCTCGACCACGCTGGACTGGAAGGTCACCACGTGCAAGGTAAAGCCCGTCGGAAGTTGCTGCTCCAGCTCACCGAGTCGCTTGCGCAAGGCTTCACCGAAGGTTTGCACATTGAGGCCTGGCTGCATCGAAACCGCCAGTACCACAGCATCCTGTCCCTGGTAGATCGCTTCGGTTTCCGGCGGATCGACAGGGCTCACCGATACCCGGCTCAGGTTCTGCAACGCGACCTTCTGACCATTGGGCAACTGCACCGGGAACTGCCGAAGCTGCTCCAGCGAAAGCACCTCGCCACTGATCGAAAGCGTGGTGCTCTGCTGCCCGATGACCGGGTTGCCTCCTGTCGCGATCAGGTTGCGGGCTTGCAGTTGCTGAAGCAGCTGTTGCGGGGAAAGTCCGGCGGCGGCCAGCGTCTGGTGCTCGACATCGAGGTAGATACGTTCATCCTGCAGACCATATAGCTGGACCTGATCGACGCCCTTGAGCGCATAAAGCTGATTGCGCAAGCGTTTGATCGGGCCGCGCATCTCGCTCATGGTGAAACCCGGTGCGGTCAGCGCGACCGAAGCCACGGCCACGCGACCGAAATCATCATCGACAAACGGCCCTTGGGTGCCAAGCGGAAAACCACCGCTCGTTTCGCTCACCTTCGCCCGGAGCCGTTGCCACAGCAGCCCAAGATCCTTGACGTTGTCATACGCCGTGACCTGCACGATCACTCGGCCAGGCTGGACCGTGGTGAGCACGTTCTTGATCTCGGCCAGTTCACGGATACGCTCTTCGAGCGGCCTGGCGAGCAGTTCCTCGGTGCGCTCTGCGGACAGCCCTTCCAGAGACACACTGACCAGTGCGTCGCGAACGGTCACCGACGGCTCTTCCTGAGAAGGAAAGCTCAAAAAAGTCGCGACACCGGCCAGCAAAATCAGCAAGGCGGCAAACAGGGTCAGGCGGCTTGCGCCCATGGCGCGGGAAGTAAGGTTCATTGCGCGGCACCGCTCAGGCGAGTGTCTGAATGAAATAGCGTGACGGGCTGACCGTCCTGCAGAAAAGCAGCGCCGGCAGTGACCACTTGCTCACCAGCGGTTAGCCCGCTGACGACCACTGCCCGTCCTTCTCTGACCGTACCCAGCGTGACAGAGCGGACGGCGACTGTTCCTCCCGACTGGTAGACGAAGACTTCGGCAAGGTGGCTGCTGGTCCCCATCCATAACGCTTGCACCGGGACCGACAGTGCTTGTGCGTCGGCAGCGGGATGCATTTGCACAAGCAGCGTGACGCCACTGGGCAGCCTGCCGGCAGGTCGCAGCACTCGGAACACAGCCGTTCTGACCAGCCCGTCATCAGCTCGGGGCGAAATGCCTTCCAGGGCGAGATCAAACCCTACCGTACCGTCTGCGCTGCTGGAGGCGCTGGCGAGGTCGCCCGGCTCAAGCGACTCGGCAAGTGCCAACGGAACAGCCGCCACCACTTGTTGCTCTGCGGCGGATTCGATATCCAGCAGCACCTGCCCGGCGGGCAACAAGCTCTGCGGTTGTGCATGACGGGCCACCACGCGCCCGGCAAAGGGTGCGATCAACCGGGTGCGATCCAGTTCGCGACGGGCCAGGTCCAGCTCGGCTTGCGTGCGGATCAGCTCGGCGCTGGCTTGTTCACTGGACGACTGGGCCGACTCGACCACGCTCTGGGCGACACTGCCAGCTGCGAGCAGGTTTTGCTGACGCTGGTAGTTACGCTGGCGCTCCAGCGCCTGAGCCCGAGCCAGCCGCAAGGCGGCCTGCGCCTCCTGCAGGCGCAACTGCGCAGGCTGCGGATCAAGGCGGGCGAGCACCTGGCCCGGCTTGACGCTATCGCCAATGTCGACCCGCAGCTCTGTCAGGGTGCCTGCCGATTCAAACGCCA
This sequence comes from Pseudomonas syringae pv. coryli str. NCPPB 4273, assembly GCF_000972175.1. Taxonomy (NCBI): domain Bacteria; kingdom Pseudomonadati; phylum Pseudomonadota; class Gammaproteobacteria; order Pseudomonadales; family Pseudomonadaceae; genus Pseudomonas; species Pseudomonas syringae pv. coryli. The sequence goes on from NZ_AWQP01000004.1 coordinate 339,081, forward strand.
GACTGGCGCGCTCCTGCTGTCGAACGGTGCCGATGAAGCGCAGCGCAGCGCCCTCTCCCGCCCGCACCGTCTCAACCTTGACTGCCCGGACAGGCGGAGCACTGGCCGTCTGTTTATCACCGCAGCCACCGATCATCAGGGTGATCAGCACGACGCCGCAAGCGCGTGACACACACCGCCGTAGAGCCAGAAACGCATCAGGATTCAATCGCATGGCAGGCTTCAACCCTTCAGAAAGCGTAATTCAAGGCAATCAGGCCACTGCCTTCGGCATCGGTCTCGACCAGTGGGCTGCCACGGGTCTGATCGGTGTAGTGCGTCACCCCGACGCTGGCGACGGTTGACCAGTGGGCGTCGAAGGTATGCTGCCAGGCGAGCGCCGCCGAGTACGCATAAATGCCGCTGTCTGCGTTGAAACGGGAGAAGCCGGTGCGCTGACTCTGGATCGGGCTCACGCCGAAATAGGTCTGGTTGTAACGACCGTCACCGGCGTGCGCATCGATGTCGAGGGTCACCGTATCGGTCTGGCTGTGATAAGCGATGCCCTCGAAGCCCAACCGATAGCGATTGCCACGTTGTTCGCCAGCCACCCGCAGTTCGGCCTCGGCACTGACGGACAGCCACGGCATGAGTTGCTGAGAAACCATGAAGTCGCCAACGGTCGCGCCCTTGACGGTGCCCATCCCTCTCAGCTCGTTGGAACCAGGCCGATTCGTGCTGTTTTTCTCGGTACGACCGAAATCGTAATTGAGTGCAGCGCTGGCGCCGAACCCGGAATCCGACTGCCATTGCAGCCCCAGACCGCGTGTGGTGTCGGCGAAGAAGATGCCGCGCTGGACCGTCAGCATGGGCACCACCTGACTGCGGTATTCATCGGCCCCCATGTAGCGCGGCAGCACGGCCATGCCGAGCCCGAAATTGACGTTGAACCGGTCACCCAGCATCGACTGGCTTTCAGCGGTGCTGTCCTGGGCACAGGCCTGACCGGCCAGGGTCATGGCCGCAGAGGTGATCAACACGGTCAGCACAGGTTTAAGCAGCGCAGACCGCAGGTGAGTACGAGAGATTGCAGGGCTCATGGGGATACTCCGGTTTCATTCAGGATTGGGGTGGGGTTGTCGGTTCTGCTCCGTGCAGCACTCGAAACAGATCGACGCGGTTTTGCTGCAGCGCGTCGAGAGACTTGCGAGCGGCTGCGTCGGCTTCGGCAATACGGAGAGTGGAAACCAGCAATGCAGTACGCTCGACGGCGCCCGCATTGAGTTCAAAGGACAGGCGCCGCACTTTTTCCTGGACCAGCGCAACCCGCTCGACCTCGTTGCGGACATGGTTCAGGGCCTGCTGACGGCGGGTCAGCACGGCGGACATTTCACGGAAAGCGTTCTGCACGGCCTTTTCATACTCGGCCACTGCGATCTGCTGACGCACCTTGGCAAGATCCAGGTTGGCCTGATTACGCCCGCCGTCGAACAGCGGCAGATTCAATTGCGGGGTGAACAGCCAGGCACCGCTGCCGTTGCTGAACAAGGTGCGCAGGCTGTCGCTCTGCAAGCCCACGCCGGTACTGAGTTTTATCGACGGAAAGAACGCCGCACGGGCAGCACCGATGTTGGCATTGCTGGCCTTGAGGGCTTCTTCGCGCTGACGGATGTCAAAACGCTCCAGCAGGCGCTGAGACGGCAGATTAGACAGCCAGGCCGGCGTCTCGACCAGCGCGGCGCTCAGCGCAGGGGTATCTGGCTTAGTCGCGGGCAACGCTGTCGAATAGCCGGTGAGCAACAACAAGGCCTGCGACGCGTTGGCGTGATCGCTTGCCGCATCCTGTACCTGCTGTTGCGCGCTCAGGGTGTCGAGGCGCTGTGCCATCAGATCGTCCAGCGAAAGCGCACCTTGACGCTGCTGCTCTTCGCCCGCCTTGACCAGCATCAGCCGTGCCTCGTGAACCGCCTGCGCATCCTGCTGCACGGCAGCGGCCAGACGCTCGGCCAGCCAGGCGCGGGCGACTTCCGCAATCAGTGCACTGCGTGCCGCCTGCTGGCCGTAGGTGCTGGCCAGATAATCGTGCCGCGCCGCCTCCGACAGGCTGCGCACGCGCCCGAAGAAATCCAGTTCGAAGTCAGAGACGCCCACCGACGCGATGGAAATGTCCTGGCCATAACGCTCGTCGGCGGCCGCATTATCGAAGTGCTGACGATCGCGCTCGACACCTGCGGCAAGGGTCGGAAAGCGATCGGCGCGGGTAATGCCGCGCATTGCCCTGGCCTCCTCCACACGCAGCACCGCCACACGAAAATCGCGATTGAACGCCAGCGCCGATTGCAGCAGACCGCGCAGCTCGCCCTTCGGCGATAACTCGCCAGCCAGCGCTTCTTCGTCGGCACTGAGCACGACGACTGTGGAGGTATTCGCAGCCGCGACCACAGCAGACACCTGATCGACAGGGACCGGCAACGCTGGACGCTGATAGGCCGGTATCAACGAGCAGCCCGAAAGAACCAGGCTCGCCAGCATGGCCAGGCAATACCGGCGGCGGTTGCGGATACGCTTGGACAGCGGTGTACTCATCGGCATAGGATCTGTCCGCGACAGTGGGCTCTGGACAGCATCCTGAACGTCGACTTTCAACAAACCGTTCGTGAATTATCAAGATTTGATCAAGAGGCGCGCTCGTGTCAGGAAAACGCATTCTTATCGTTGAAGACGACGCCGACAGTGCCAGCATTCTCGAGGCTTACCTGCGTCGTGACGGTTTCAACGTCGGGCTGGCCGAAAACGGTCAGCGCGGTATCGATATGCACCGTCAGTGGAAACCCGACCTGATTCTGCTGGACGTCATGCTGCCGCTTGTCAGTGGCACGGACGTGCTGTCGGCAGTCCGGCGCTGCAGCGACACGCCGGTGATCATGGTCACCGCCATGGGCGACGAACCGGAAAAACTCGGTGCCTTGCGCTATGGGGCCGACGATTACGTGGTCAAGCCCTACAACCCTCGGGAAGTGGTGGCCCGCGTGCATGCGGTTCTGCGGCGCTCCCAGCAGAACGGCAACAACGAGCGTCATTTGCGCTACCAGAACCTGCTGGTGGAGCTGGATGCCGTCACCGCGATCATTGAAGGTCAGGATGGCGCAGAGACCGTACTCGACCTGACACCTACCGAGTTCAAGATCCTCTCAACGCTGCTGAAAACGCCGTCCAAGGCCTTCACTCGCGAAGAACTGCTGGAAATCTGCCTTCCCGACAGCGAGGCGCTGGCCAGGGTTGTCGATGCGCATGTGCATAACCTGCGGCGCAAACTGGAGATCCATGGCGTGGACAACGTGCTGGTCACCGTCCGTTCGGTCGGCTATCGGTTCAGGTGACCCTCATGCGACATTTTTTCAGGCACAGACAAAAACCGTTGTGGCACTGGGTCGGCATGCGCATGAGCATGCTCGCCGTCGGTGCGGTCATCGTCATCGCGTTCTGCATGTGGCTGCACGTCACGGTCTCTGACTGGCTCACCCTGCAGGCCATGCCGGCCGACGTGCGCATGGAGTTCCTGCGGCTGCAGGCCGAGCCCACTCTGGACATGGTCAAGCTGCGCGAACTGTTCTTCGAGTATTACCCGATCGAAAACCTGCTGCCGGGCATTGCCAACAAGGAATGGTGGGTGCTGGCAGCGCTGGTGTCGATCGCGATCCCAATCATCATATTCTTCGGCTTTCTGTTTTCCCGTCCGCTTTCCAGCCAGTTCTCCTCGATTGCCAGGGGCGCACGTCAGGTCGCCCAGGGTGACTTCAAGACGCGCCTGCCGATGAGCACCAACGGCCCGGACGAATTGCAGGCGCTGGTCAGCGACTTCAACACCATGACCACTCAGCTCGGCCGTTACGAACTGGAAGTCAGCGAATCCAGCGCCATGATTGCCCATGAGTTGCGCACGCCACTGAATGCGGCCATGGGACGCATACAAGGCATGATCGACGAAGTGTTCCCGCGTGACCTGGCACAACTGGAAATGGTCCACCGCCAGCTCGGCCAGTTGAACAAGCTGGTGAGTGATCTGCACCTGCTCTCGCTCGCCAGCGCGGGTCAGCTGACCCTGGACAAGACGGAGTTTTCCCTTGAGAAACTGGTGGTCGAACGTCTGAGCTGGTTTGCCACGCCGCTCGATGAGGCAGGTGTCGCCGTGACGATCGATATCCCGCGGAAATTGACCGTCAACGCCGACCGTGACCGGATCGGTCAGGTGGTGAATATTCTCGTCGATAACGCGCTGCGCTATTCGGCGATGGGCAGAGAGCTGCTGATTGTCGGCAAAACCAGCGCTGGGCGCATGGAACTGACCGTCTCGGACCGCGGCCCCGGCTTTGATTCGGAGAACCTCGAACAGGTCTTCGACCGTTTCTGGCGTGCCGAACGTTCGCGGGCGCGCTATTCGGGAGGCAGCGGCCTTGGCCTGTCCATCGCCAGAGCCATTTGCCTTGAGCATGACGGCACTATCGAGGTCCGCAACAGGCCAGGCGGAGGATCCGTCATCCGCCTGGAGATTCCGGGCTGAGCCTGCCTGCCCGGCCCCGCAGATCAGTGCCCCATCAACGAGTCGATGCCGTCCGGCTTGTCATGCACACCAAACCGGTCCACCAGCGTGGCGGTGGCCCGGTTCATGCCGATAACGTCGACGCTGATGCCTGCCTTTCTCAGTTTCAAAACCACCTTGTCCAGTGCGGCCACAGCGGTGATGTCCCAGAAATGCGCCTCGCGCAGATCGATGACCAGTGTCTCGAGGCTTTCACGCAAGTCGAATGAGGCCATGAAACGGTCAGCGGAGGCGAAGAATACCTGGCCGGTTACGTAGTAGGTGCGATGGCTGTGGAAGGGATCACGGTGCGACGTGACGTCAAGGAAGTGAGCGATCTTGCTGGCAAAGAACATTGAGGCAAGCAGAGAACCGACCAGTACACCGTAGGCAAGGTTGTGGGTCGCCACGACCACCACCACGGTGACCACCATCACGATGTTGGTCGAGAGCGGGTATTCCTTGAGGTTGCGGATCGATCCCCAACTGAAGGTACTGATCGACACCATGATCATCACCGCCACCAGCGCCGCCATTGGGATACGCGCCAGCCATTCGCCCAGAAACAGCATCATGATCAACAGCAGCAAACCTGCGCTGAGGGTTGAAAGACGTGTTCTGCCTCCAGACTTCACGTTTATCATCGACTGGCCGATCATGGCGCAGCCAGCCATGCCGCCGATCAGACCCGTGGCGATATTGGCAATGCCCTGCCCTTTGCACTCACGGTTTCGGTCACTGGTGGTATCGGTCAGGTCATCGACGATGGTCGCGGTCATCATCGACTCCAGCAGGCCCACCACGGCCAGCGCGGCGGAATACGGCAGGATGATCAGCAGCGTGTCGAGATTGAGCGCGACGTCCGGCCACATGAAGGTCGGCAGGCTATCAGGCATTGCGCCCATGTCACCCACGGTTCGTACATCGAGCCCCATGTAAATGGAAATTGCGGTGAGTACCAGAATGCACACCAGCGGCGAAGGCAGCAGCTTGCCCAGCACCGGCACACGCGGGAACAGGTAGATGATTGCCAGGCCCGCTGCGGTCATCGCGTAAACCGGCCAGGTCACATGGGTCAATTCCGGCAACTGGGCCATGAAGATCAGAATCGCCAGTGCATTCACGAACCCGGTAACCACCGAGCGTGAAACGAAGCGCATCAACTCACCCAGGCGCAGATAGCCGGCGATGATCTGCAGTACGCCGCAGAGCAAGGTGGCGGCCAGCAAATACTGAAGCCCGTGCTCTTTGACCAGATTCACCATCAGCAAGGCCATCGCACCTGTAGCTGCAGAAATCATCGCCGGGCGTCCGCCCACGAAAGCGATGACCACGCAGATACAGAACGACGCGTAAAGCCCGACTTTCGGGTCTACTCCGGTGATGATGGAGAACGCGATGGCCTCTGGAATCAGGGCCAATGCAACAACCAGCCCGGCCAATACATCGGCACGAACGTTGGAAAACCACGTAGCTTTGATTTTTTCGAGCATGGAAATACCTGTGACAGACGCAGCAAGACGCACGGCAGCAGTTGCCGGACGAGCAGGAGCATCGGTTTTCGATTGAGTAGTCAGAGTGGGAGTGGCGGCGACCAAAAAACGGGCGCAGCAACGGGCGACTGCAGCAAGAAGGCAGTCAGGTGTTGCGAGGGGGGCGTAGCGCTAAGGCGGCGTAGGCAGCCAGTTGGAACGGGACACGTCTATTTCCTTCGATGGGTCGTAAGGCGCTGGCATCATAGACCTATCCGTTTGAGTGATTCAAGGGCAAGTCATCTCCCCGAACGACCTGAGTGACGGATGGCGCAACACCCTGAAACACGCAAAAAAGCCATCTGATACTGTTTTTTACAGCTGTTGTGTCTCTGTTCGTTATGACCTGTTTCGCTCATGATGCAGCCTTGCTCATTTGAAGCCGCTTATGAAACGCTACGAAAAATTCGCCGCCGACATTTCGGAAATGATTCGCAGCGGCGTCCTGCCCGCCGGGGAAAAAGTCCCGTCCGTACGCGTCGCGAGTCGCACATGGTCCGTCAGCCCCGCGACGGTCTTCAAGGCCTATTACATGCTGGAAGACAAGGGACTGATTCAGGCCCGCGCACGCTCCGGGTATTACGTGCGCGAGCATGCCGCCAATGCACTGACCGAGCCTGAACTGATCAGACACACCAGCGAAGGCACCGAACTGGGCGTCAGCGACCTGATCTTTTCAGTGCTCGGCTCGCTCAAGGACCCGGACACCGTGCCGTTCGGCTCGGCGTTTCCCAGCCCGCACCTGTATCCGCTGGCGAGCCTGGCAAAGTCAATGGCGTCAGCTGTGCGTGCGCTGACGCCTGCGGGCATCGTCAGCGACATGACCACCGGGAATCCCGAACTGCGCCGACAGATCGCCCTGCGCTACATGATCAGTGGCGTGCGCTTGCCGGCGGACGAACTGGTCATCACCAATGGTGCGATGGAAGCCCTGAACCTGTGCCTGCAGTGCGTCACCGAGCCCGGCGACCTGGTCGCCATCGAAGCCCCGGCGTTCTATGCCTGCCTTCAAGTGCTGGAGCGTCTGAAGCTGAAAGCCGTCGAAATCCCCGTGCATCCGCGTGACGGCGTGGACCTCGACTCGCTGCAGGACAGCCTGACACGCCTGCCGATCAAGGCTTGCTGGTTCATGAGCAGCTTTCAGAACCCATTGGGCGCGAGCATGACTCAGGAAAACAGGATCAGGCTCTACGACCTGCTGGAACAGCATCAAATCCCGTTGATCGAGGACGATGTGTACGCCGAACTGTATTACGGCGCCAAGGCGCCTCACCCGGTGAAAAGCCTGGACCGCAGCGGACTGGTGATGCACTGCAGCTCGTTTTCCAAAACCCTCGCACCCGGCTATCGGGTCGGCTGGGTGGCAGGCGGGCGTTACACCGAGCAGATTGACCGCCTCAAGCTCATGACCACCCTCTCCCCTTCGGTCCCCGCCCAGGCCGCGCTCGCCGACTACCTCAAGCACGGTGGCTATGACCGCCATCTGCGTAAACTGCGCGACACCCTCGAACTGCAACAAGGCGCGATGCTCGCCGCTGCCGCCCGCTATTTCCCGGCGGCGACACGCGTCACCCGCCCCGTCGGCGGCTACTTTCTGTGGTTCGAACTCCCCGAGCAGGTTGATTCGCTGCAGCTCTTTCAACTCGCGCTAGCACAGGGCATCAGCCTGGCACCCGGCCCGATCTTTTCCGCGTCACAGCGCTTCAAGAATTGCGCGCGTCTGAACTACGGCACGCCCTGGGACGAACGCAGCGAGCAGGCCATGGCGATGCTGGGCCGTATCATCGCGTCGTTCTGAGCGTTTTCATGCCTTGCATAAAGGCAACTGATCCGTATTTTTAAGCCGTTTCTGAATCTGTACCAGAATCTGTATGAGCACGATAATGGCAGCGCTTTCAAACGCGCAGGCCAACCGCCAGAAGCGGCGCCTGCGGCTCGTTACAGACGGATCGATCAGCAGGAGACGCTCATGGGCAAGCTCGGACTTTCTTTGATAGGTTTTTTATTGTTGGCAATCGCGGTGGGTTTGTTGGGGACTATTTCGCCGTATTGAGGCGCCGCGAGCCAGGAATGCTGAAGCCGCGTTGCATTAGCGCCAAAACGAAAAAACCCGCCATTAGGCGGGTTTTTTCTTGTTCAAAGGCTTTACACATCGCCTTTGAAATATCGTCTGGCTCCACGACCTGGACTCGAACCAGGGACCCAGTGATTAACAGTCACTTGCTCTACCAACTGAGCTATCGCGGAATGAGCGCTATGTTACTGATTCGGAAAAGGAAGTCAAGCAGAGCAGAAAAAAATCCTGCTCGTTCATCCGGATGCCATTTCCGGCCATACAGGGCACAGTTCGATAGACTGCCTGCCAGACACGGTAGTCCTACTTGATCCGGTAGTGAAAGGTATTCTTCACCCTGGACACTGTCACCGCCCTGCCCTCGACGATCCTTGGCTGATAACGAAAGGTCTGCGCTGCGGTCAGTGACGGGCGCATGAACAAAGGGTGGCAGGCACCCTGCACTTGCGGGTTGACCACTGTGCCTTGCGGTGACACGTCGTAGACCACCGTGCAATCACCCTCGATGCCTTTGTCCAGTGCCCGTTCGGGATAGTCCGGGGCCTCCTTGCTCAGCGGCTGGTACTGGCTGCTGTCGGCAGCGGCAGCCTGTTGCTGTGCTGACTGCTGCGCCTGACGGGCACGCTCGGCGGACTGGCGTGCCTGTTCAGCCTGACGCTGCTGCTCGATCTGCTGACGTTGCTGTGCGGACAATTGCTGTTCCTGTTGCTTGCGCTGCTCGGCCTCGCGCAGGCGTTGGGCATTCTGCAGTCGCTCGCGCTCGTGCTTTTGCTCTTCAACGCGCTTGCGGGCCACTGCAGCCTGTTCAGGTTGACGCTGCGGCTCTGCCTGCGGTTTCGCAGCTTCGAGCGGTTTGCTGACCGGCAACGATGCCGGTGCAGGGGGTAACGGCGCCTGCACCGGCTCGGTTACCGGTGCCGCCGCCACCGCGACTGGCTCAGGTGCGGGCGCTGGCGCTGGCGGCAGAATCAGTAATTGGGTGGTCAGGGTTCTGACCTGTTCGGGCGGTTTTTCCCGGGCGCTCCAGCCGAGCATCAGACCGCTCAGCAGTGCGCCATGCAACGCCAGCGCGAACGCCGCCGCGAGGCCATTGCGGCGCAGCCAGGGCCCGGTCACCCATTCGCGGCGCGGCGGCTGATAGTCGAGGGTCAGGGTGTTCATTGCGGCGCCTCGGTCACCAGCCCCAGTTGCGCCACGCCACTGCGTTGCAGAGCCGCCATGGCAGCGACCACACGACCGTAATCGGCTTTATCATCCGCACGGATGAACACTTGCGTGTCGTTGCGCTCGGCCACCAGTTGAGCAATGCGCGCCTGCATGTCCTCCAGGCTCGCGGCCTGATCGGTCTGCGCCTGAGTGTCGACGGTGTCGCCCAGGTTCCAGTAGTAGCCGCCCTGCGCCTTGACGGATAACGTCACGATACGCTGCCGGGTGTCGGTGACGAGCGCTTCGCTGGCGACTTTCGGCAACTCGATTTTCACGCCTTGGGTGAGCATCGGCGCCGTCACCATGAAAATCACCAGCAGCACCAGCATCACGTCGATGTAAGGCACGACATTCATTTCGGCCTTCGGGCCATGTTTGCGTTGCGGTTTGACCAGCATGACAAGTCCTCAGGCCGCAGCGGCCATGTTGCGTGTCAGGCCTTGCAGGGTGCGGTTCAGGCGCACCTGCAGTTCGTTGCCGAAGCTGTAGTAACGCGCCGTGAGGGTCTGGCCACGGGCGGCAAAGCGGTTGTAGGCGATCACCGCCGGAATGGCCGCGAACAGGCCGATGGCGGTGGCGATCAGCGCTTCGGCAATACCCGGCGCCACCGTCGACAGCGTAGCCTGCTGCACCTGCGACAGGCCGATGAACGAGTTCATGATCCCCCAGACGGTGCCGAACAGGCCGATATACGGACTGACCGAGCCTACCGTGGCGAGAAACTGCAGGCCTTTTTCCAATTGCAGCTCTTGCTCGCTGATGGCGACCTGCAGCGAGCGCTCGACGCCGGAGAGCACCACATCAGGCTCGATGCCCGGCCGCTGCTTGAGCTGCATGTATTCGGCGTACCCCGCCTGAAACACGTCCTCGATCCCGCCCGCATCGCGCTGCGCAGCGGATGCCTGGGCCTGCAGCGGCGCCAGGTCGGCGGCACTGCGAAAGCGTTGCTGGAAGGCATCCAGTGAGCGTTCGTAATGACGCAGCGCAAGGCTGCGCTGGATGATCAGGAACCAGCTGACCAGCGAGGCGAGCAGCAAAATCAGCATCACGGCCTTGACCAGCAGGCTGGCATCACTGATCAGGCCCCAGATGGTCATGTGTTCGAGAGTGGCGTGCATCGGGGTAGTCCTCTGTAATGGAACGAATGATTAGCACCGCTTGATGACAAACGACTTACGGCAGCTTCAAGGTCTTCATGACCTCGGCCCACGGCACAAACTTGAAGTTCTGCGCCTGCTCGGGCATGCGCTTGCGTCCGTCCTGAACCACCAGCATGCCTTTGCTCCAGGGGCCGCCGAGGTTCATGGCAGTCACTTCGATGCCGTCGGTTTCCGAGGTGCCGTCGATCCCCGCCTTCGCGTTCAGGCCGACCCGAAAGGCGCCGCGCAGTGCATAAGGCGGCTCGGCATCCACCACCACATAGCTGTCGTTGCCCTGGCTGGAAATCAGCAGATAGTCATGGCCATCACTCTGGTACAGCGCCAGCCCCTCGACGTCGGCGTGCACCACTTCACCCACCTTGATCACACTGGACAGCGTCGCAGGCTGATCCGCCCGCGCATCGACTTCCCAGACGCCAACGTCTTCTTCACCGAGAAACAGGCGCTGACGCTGGTCATCGGCCACGCAGCCTTCCGGTTGGGTGTCGACCTTGAAGCGGCGCACCAGCTCGCCTTTGGCTTTGCCGTCCGGTGCACTGAGCCGGTACTGGAGAAAGCTGCCGTCCTTGCCATTGGCGAAGGCATACAGCTCGCCACTGGCTGGCTTGAACAGGCAGACGCCGTAGATTTCCGCCAATGGCGTGGCAATTTCCCCCGCCTCATGAAGCGTGCCGCTGGCCCGATCGATGCTGAACAGACTCAGGCTGTTGCGATCGCGATTACTCGCCACCGCCAGATCGACGTTCTTGCTACCCAGCATGAAACCGGGGCGCACATCGACATTGTTCAAACGCCCGACCGGCAGCTCCTGTAACTGCTTGCCGCTCAGGTCGTAGGCCAGCAGACCCTGCTTTTTGTTGGTGCCCAGCACCCGGCTGAGCGCCGGATTTTTCGGGTTGACCCAGATCGCCGGGTCGTCGGCAGCGTCACCCTGACGCCCGACCGACTGGCTCTGGCTGGCCGGCATGACACTCGGCAGCGGCGCAGCAACCGCGACCGGTTTAGGCGCCCAGTTCAGCGCCCCCTGATACAGACGCTCGCCGTCTTTGTCGTTGACCAGCACCTGCAAACCGCCCTGGTCCTGATGCACCGAGAAACCTTCGGGCTTCTTCAGGTTCATCAATGACAGATCGGCCACCGGCGTCCAGGCTGCCTGCTGTTCATCATCCTGCTGCTGATAGAGATGCAACGACTTGCCCTTCGGATCCAGCGCCAGCAGACCGCCAGGCACCACGGCCATCGCCCCGGCGGCCTGTTTCAGCTCGCCAAACGGCTCGCGCAATGCCACCGGCTGCCGGGCGACATCGGCCTCGGGATGCGCCGGGTAGGCCCACCAGCCGATGTTCGCTTCATTGACGAACAACCTGTGCGCGGCATCGTCGACCTGACAAAACTCGGCGTCGGGAGGCAGCGGCAGATTGCGCACCAGGCGCGGCTCGCCGTTGAGCCGGTTGTTCGCACCAATCAGCCATTGCTCGCCCTTGCCCTCTTCGCCCACCAGGAACACAAACAGGTTGCTGGCATCATCGCGGTACAGACACAGGCCGGCCACTGAATAGTCGCGTGTCGGCAGGTAGACCGGCTTCGACCAGTGCATGTTCGTCGGATCGAGCTGGGTCAGCAGTGCCTGTTGACGTGTGTTGTCCAGCGTCGCGACCAGGACGTTGTCGCCCGTTGAGCGACTGTCGAGCCCTTGAAATGAACCCGGCATTTTTGCCAGTTCGCGGCCCTGTTCATCCAGCAGCAACAGGCCGGCCTTGACGCTCGCGGCCAGACGCCGACTGCCGTCACTGTCCGGCAAGAAGGCGACAGACTGAGCCTTGAACGAGGCGTTTTCAGCCCAGCGCGTCAGGTTCAGGTCCATCGGCGACGCGGCCTGCGCAGTCCCGGCTGCCAGGCAAAGCAAGAGCGCCAGGCACACTGGCTTGGGTGATAGCGAAATCATCATGAACGGTTGAATCCTTTGAATGAGCGCTTCAGATCGATCAGAAATGGGTGAAGGTCAGGCCGACCTTGTAAGTCGGGCCGTACTCTTCGTACTGGCCGTTGTAGGCACGATGGCCGCTGTAGACGAAGTACGGCTGATCGGTGAGGTTCTGCGCCTCGAAGCTGACCTTGAGGTTCTTCGTCAGTGAGTAGCGCGCGCTGAAATCAACGAAGGTCTGCGCGTCCACGTACTGGTCATGGTCCTTGTCGCCGATCGCCGCCAGCTCGTAGAGGTAGGCCGACTTGTAGTTGGCGGACAGACGCAGGCTGAGCTTGTCGTTCTCCCAGCCGAGCATGACGTTACCGACGGTTTTCGACTGGCTGGGCAGGTCGATATCGCGTTTGCGATTGGTGCCGGTGCTCTGGTCGAAACCGTTGATGCTGGCGTCGGAACGGCTCAACGTGGCGTTGGCGCCCAGCAGCAAACCGTTCCACGGCGAAGGCAGCCAGTCGAGCTTCTGCGAGTAGGCCAGCTCCAGGCCATACAGCTTGGCCTTGTCGCCATTGGCAAAGGTGTTGGCTTCGGAGAAGTTCGCCCACTGCCCGGTGCCTGCCAGGTCGGTGTTGTAGACGAAATTCTGGATGTCCTTGTAGAACACGAACGCCGACACCGTGCCGGCGCGGCCCATGAAGTGTTCGATGCCCAGGTCCAGATTGCTCGACTCCAGCGGCTTGAGATTCGGGTTGCCGAAAGACGCTTCGTCATCGTCGATCACAAAACCCGGTGCCAGTTGCCCGAAGGTGGGACGTACCACGGTTTTGGTCCACGCGGCGCGCAGTTGGGTACTCTTGTCGATCTGATAACGGGCATGCAGGCCCGGCAGCCAGTGGTGATAGCGACGGTTGGTGGTACTGGACTCAAACGCGCCATCACGCACACCGGTGCCCTTGGCGTCCATTTCCGTGCCTTCATAGCGCAGGCCGGCGATGAAGCGCCACTTGTCGACATCCAGGGTATTCATGAAGTAACCGGCGTTGATGTCTTCGTTGATCTTGAAGTCATTGGCCCGGCTTTCCGCCTCGTCGTAGGCATCGGCAGCGTTCAGGCCACCGATCAGCCCCTTGATTGCACCGGGGCTGATGCCGCTGCCAAAGTTACCCAGTCGGTAGTCGATGTTGCCTTTCTGGAACTGCGTCAGGTTGAGTTGCTGGTCGCTGAAACCCAGGTCATCGAAATCCTCGTATTTCCAGACTTCCAGGTCGTTGCTCTTTTCGCGGCGGCTGACCTTGCCGCCAAACTTGAACTGCGAGGCATAGCCCTTGAAATCGTAATCGCGGGCCAGGTCCAGACGCAGGTTCTTCTCGGTGTCCTTGGTGTACTGCTTTTCCCAGTCGACCTTGTCCAGGGTGAAGTTCGAGTTGTCGTAGAACGCGGAGCCGACAATAGGCCGCGGCTTGTCGCGGTCATAGAAACCGCTGTCGGCAAAATCATCGTTGCCGACGAACGTGGCGCCTGCGATATGGCCAGGGCTGTCCTCGCTGGATTCGCTGTAACCGGCCTGTCCGCTGAGGGTCCACAGGCCGACCATGCGCTCGCCACCGAACACGTAGGACTGGATTTCCTGGGTTTCCGTACGCGCCTTGAGCTTGCGCGTGCCCTCGGCATCGCCTGTCTGCCCTGCGCTCTGCGCATCGGCAAACTCGAAACCGTTGGTGGTGCGGACCTCGTCGTCCTTGAAGCGGCTGTACAGGGTGCGCAGGTAATACTTGCTGACGTCATCGGGCCGGTAATCGAAGTTCAGCCCGCCACCGGCGCGCTCGCGACTGATGTCGTAGTCGCGCTGTTCGAAGGATTGCAGCCGTGCGCCATCCCAGTCACCGCCGGTTTCGACGTTGTCGGAGCCGAAGTCACGCTTCTGCCAGCTCAGCGCTGCCGCCACGCCGAAGTTGTCGATGCCGTCGCCGAGGCTGAAACGATTGCTTGCCGCGCCGGAAAACTTGGGGCTGGTCTGAAGGGTGTTCTTGTCGTAGCTGGCCTCGCTGCTGCCGGTGTAGAACAGACCCTTGTGGTCGAAGGCCGAGAGGCTCTCGACATCGATGGTGCCGCCCAGTGAATTGGCGTCCATGTCCGGGGTCAGGGTCTTGATCACTGACAGGGACTGCACCAGTTCGGCGGGCAGAACATCCAGTGCCACGGCACGTCGATCACTTTCCGGGGCGGGCACCATGGTGCCGTTGATGGTCACGCTGTTCAGGTCGGGGGCCAGGCCACGAACGGTGACAAAGCGCCCCTCACCCTGATCGCGCTCGACGCTGACGCCCGGCAGGCGCTGCACCGCTTCGGCGACGTTCTGGTCCGGTAACTGCGCAACACCGTCGGCATGCACCACGCTCTTGATGCTGTCGGAGCTGCGTTGTTCCTTGAGCGCGTTGTCGATGCTCGCCGCCTGCCCGACCACTTGCACGTGCTCGGTGGTATCGGCTTCGGCGGCCTGCAAACGTTCGCTGCCGATTGCAAACGCCAGCGCGCTGAGTGTGAAACCGACCAGTTGGGCCCTGCTGCGACGCCTGTGCATGTAAGTCCTCCCCCATAAACCCGACAGACCAGGCAAATGGCCCGGCAACTGGAGGCGCAAGCTAGAGTCGTGCAGTGACGGTTCTGTGACAGGTAACGGGCTCAGGGGCTGAAAACAGGGGGTTTGACGGGAATGGGGCAAGTAAATGAGCTGATTTGACTTTCCGGCGGGGCTGGAGCTGTAGGTCTTACTGAGGCTCGGTGTGTCTGGCACATCGTATGCGCCGATTCCACTGTCGGTTCCCGACAGATCGCGAGCAAGCTCCCACGGCCGCTGGCCAGAATCAAACGCCGACATGTAGGTGACTCTGATGCGACACAACCTCATGCGTTAACCGCAACCGCTGCCAAGGCAGTATTTTTCGAACGCGATGGCACTGACGACGCAGAGTGCGACGTAAGTGACGGCTGAGTCCTCGCGCTGATCCGGGGTGGCGTACACGTCAGATGCGAAGCAAAAACCTGCAACACACGTGAGCTGATTCGACCTTTCGCGGTCCGCGTTACCCGTCACCTAAGTGTCATGTGCATCTGTTCTGCTGGCCGATAATCAGCACCTCGGGAGCCGTCTGTTCATGTTCAGGATCATCCAACCTCATCGCTGGAAACTCGCCGTGCTGATGGTCGCCTCCAATCTCGGCCTGCTGGCGTTTCTGGCATTCGGCACGCTCAAACATGTCAGCGAATGGCAATGGCTGGACATCGTCGGTGAAGGTGGCTCTGCCCTGCTATCGCTGGTCTGGCTGTTTCTGGTGTTCAAGAGCAGACCGGCCGGCCGGGTGACCAATTACCTGTCGATCGGCCTGAGCTGCGTGTTCTTCTCGTGGTGGATCGACGCGCTCGATGAGTTCATCCGCCTGCCCGCCGCGATCGAATGGGATCATTGGCTGGAATCCGGCCCGATGCCGGTCGGCCTGATCCTGCTGACCCTGGGCATCTACCACTGGCATCGCGAACAACTGGCGATCAGCGCACAAATGGAAAAACGCGAGCGCGGCTTCCGGGAACACCGGCTGTACGACAAACTCACCCCGCTGGGCAGCGCCGACTACCTGAAACGCCAACTGGTGGTCAGCCTGGAACAGAGTGTCTGCCAACAACAGCCGCTGTCGCTGCTGGCGCTGGACGTGGATGGTTTCAGCGCGATCAACAATGCCTTCGGGCATGCCGAAGGCGACGAGGTGCTGTCGGCGCTCAGCCACTTGCTGGTACTCAATCTGCGCCGCCAGGACCTGCTCTGCCGTCTGGCTGGCGACCGCTTTGTGGTGTTATTGCCCAACACCGGAGAAAGCCAGGCAAAGCTGCTGGCGCTGGAGTTGCAGCAGGCGGTCGCCAGTCTGGCGCACAAGACCCGGCAACAGGGCGAACGCATTCACCTGTCGGCCAGCGTGGCGGTCGTCATGGCTCTCAATGAAACGCCGGACAACCTGCTGCGCCGCCTCAATCTGTCGCTGGCCCGCGCCCGACGCCCTCTGACCTGCACTGCCTGAGCGCCTGCCATGACGCTTAAAAGTGACTGGTATGAAATCGACAGCCGCTTCATCCCCGGCCACTACCAGCCGGCGACGCTGATTGATCTGGCTTTGTCGCGCGGCATTGACAGCCATCGTCTGCTCAAAGGCACCGGGCTGTTCTACGAGGACATCGTTGCGGGCAAAACGCGCCTGAGTCCGCAGCAGTTCTTCGTCCTGATCGGTAACGCGCAACGTCAGATGGAAGCCGACGACACCAGTTTCCTGTTCGGCCAGCGGCTGTTTCCCGGCCACTACGGCGCGGCCAGTCACGCGCTGCGGCATGCGCAAAACCTGCATCAGGCGCTGGAGATACTGATCCGCCAACAGGCGCTGCTTAGCCCGCTGCTGATACCGCGTCTGGAGCTGGACGAACAGTTCGCCTATCTCTACTGGCTGGACAGTTGTGGTGCAGGCGAGCAGCAGCGCTTCCTGCTCGAAGCCGGCATGACCGCACTGGTGGCGATGAGTCAGTCGCTGAGCGGCGAGCGTTTGCCATGGGAATGCAGTTTCTGTCACGAAGAGCCACGCTACATCGAGCAGTACTGGGTTCATCTGGGCGAAAACACGGCATTTGGCCGCCCGCTGGACATGATGCGCCTGCCCAGGCATTACCTCACCCATGCCTGGCCTGGCGCCTCCCCCATCGCCGTGCAGGTCGCGCAACAGGAAGCCGACGGGCAACTAGCAGCGCTGGGCATGTCGTTCAGTCTGCTGGACCGCTTGCACCAGCACCTGCGTGAACATGTGCGACAGGCCACCAGCCTGGAACAGGTCGCTCACGCTTTCGCCATGAGTCCGGCCACGCTGAAGCGCAAGTTGCACAAGCACGGCACGCACTTTCAGGCGCAGCACGATCTGGCCCGCAAGCACGTCGCGTTGTACCTGTATCAGATCAAGGGGATGAGCAATGAAGCTGTGGCGGACTACCTGAACTTCAACGATCCGGCCAATTTCCGCCGCTCGTTCAAACGCTGGACTGGCAGCACGCCGACCCTGATACAGCGCCTGTTCAATTTCGACTGAACGCGCCTCAGCGCTGCACGCACAGTTTGTAACCCAGGCCATGGGCGGTGTGCAGCAACGGCGTATCGTGACCGCCATCGAGTACCCGTCTTAGGACGTGGATGTTGCTGCGCAAGCTGCTGCTGTTCGGGGCATCACGGCCCCAAAGCGCCTCTTCCAGCTCGGCTCGCTTGACGATATGCGGGCTTTTGCGCATCAGCAGTTCCAATAGCTTCATGTTGGTCGGGTTGAGCTTCAAAGGCACGCCTTTGCGGGTGACCTCCAGGGTGTCCAGATCGAACTGCAGGTCCGCAACCACCATCGTCCGGTTGTCCTGGCGCTGCCGTCGGCTGACGATCGCTTCTACCCTGGCGAGCACTTCGGACATTGCAAACGGCTTGGTGATGTAGTCGTCGGCCCCCACCTTGAAACCGGTGAGCCGGTCATCCAGTTCATCGCGCGCGCTGAGCATCACAATCGCGACTTCCGACTTCGAATACTGGCGCAGGCTGTGGCAGATCTGATTGCCGTCGATGCCGGGCAGCATGATGTCGAGGATGATCGCATCGTAGCGTTTCGAGGCGGCCAGATGCAACCCGCTCAGGCCGTCCAGCGCCCCTTCTACTGCATGCCCCCTGAGCTCGAAGAACTCCAGCAGGTTGTCGTGGATATCACGATGGTCTTCAATAACCAGAATGTTCATTGCCGCGCCTTGTTATTTTTCTACCCGGCCGACCGGGCATCTGCTGCCAATGCGTCTGCAGGCCGAGTGCCGAATGCATCAGGTTTGTTGACGGCCACTGCCCGGCTAATCGGCTGTTGCAACCTCGATCGGCCATAGAAGCAGAGAGCAACCAGCAGCGTGCTCAGCCACACCACGATACCCGCCCAGAAGGTGTGCGACATAAAGTGCCAGCCTTGCAGCACCCGCGTGGTGCCGTAGATCATCCCGAGCAGAAGAATGGCCGCCAGCAGGATATTCGAGTGCCGCCAGCAATAGCGACGAGCCACGAAATACAGGGCCAGCAGACTGAACGCGCTTGACGCATGACCGCCCGGCCAGCATCGCCCGGCGCCGGCCTCGTGGAGCAGGTTGAAGTTCCTGAACCACTCGATGTGCGCCTGGCTGCCACCGTACAAGGTGGTCTCGACGGGGCAGTAAACGCTGGTATGGCTTTTCAGGTAATGGATCATGCCGGTGCTCAGCGCAAAGGCGACGATGACGAAAAAGAAGTCCAGCCGGTGCCTGCGCGCAAAACGCAAAAAGGTGCCCAACCGAGAGCCCGTCAGCCGCCTCGCGAGGCGCGAATCATCATATTTTTCCAGCAACGGCCAGACAAAGGACAGCATCGCACCGATGATCGCCAGTTCCCCGGTCCAGTTCGGAAGAATCCGCGCCCATCTGTGCGTGATGTTCTCAAACAGATGGCTCTGGCCGATGGGAAACACCCCGGCCGTTGAATCAAAAAACAGGTCAGTCAGTTGCCGGTCGATCGTAGTCAGGTCGAAAGTAACGAAGACCAGTAGAGCGAAAAACACCGGTACACCCAGGTTTATGCCATAAAACCGCAGCCTGGCGCTGGAAGATGTCGTCAATTGAATTGCTCGCTGTTGAGGTTTGCCCATTGCCCGGCATTCAGGGAGCCGAGAATTTTCGGCGGGTGGCTGCCGTCTATTTGTACGAAAAACGCCTGGGCGTACTCACTGGAGCGCTCGCCGCCAGGTACGCCGGCCTTGCGTTCGAACTGGTCGATGCAGCCACTGTGAGTGACCAGTACCATGTTCTCGCCGCTGACCTTGTGGGCCTGCACAGCCTTCATGAAGCCGCTGTCACAGTCGTTGATCCAGTCCTCAGCGACCACCGCGTGTCCTGCCAGCAGTTGCGCAGTCTGTTGCGTGCGAGTCTTGGGGCTGGCGATCATGCGTGCGTGGTCCATCCCCATCTTCTGCAACCCGGCACCCACCGCCAGCGCGGTATCGCGGCCGCTGGAGGTAATGCCGTCGGCGTCGCTCATGCACGGGTTGCTCGAGCGGTCACAGCGTTCGGCGTGGCGAATCATCACCACCACATTGCCTTGTCGCCAGTGCTCGCGAAGGCCGGATACGCTCAGGTTTCTACCGACCCCCAGGTCCACTACATGCACGCCGGAGAACGCCGAGTAGAACCACGCGCAGATAGCCATCAGCACGACGGCAACGGACATCGATACGATGTGCCGATGCAATTTGTAGCGCTGACTGATGCCCGAACGGGGAAGTACATTCTTGTTGATTATCGTGTTGGTCAAGGGACCACTCCTGCCATGAACCTATGTGTGGCGTTGACCCAGGGAGTGCCCGAGGTCTTCGCTGCTCCCATGCAGGCAAGATAGGTTCAGCATCGTCCCGATGCAGTGAAGAAGATGTGAAAAACGTGTTGTGGCCCAGCGCCATGTTTTTCACGCGAGCGCTCTGGAATGGGGGTTTGCGGTTTTACGGGCGTGAACATGAAGATAATTTAAGCGTTATTGCCGAAAGTTCCGTGCTCATCAGGACGATTTTGAACTGGCCGACCGTCTGCTGCAGCGGCGCTGCAAAGGATTAGCCACTAAAACGCTTATCGTTTACCATGCCGCGCGTCGGTTTCCGAGAGGAACTAACAGGGAATTCGCGCGCCTTTTTCCACCAGGCGAAAAACGAAACTGCCCCCGCAACTGTAGGCACCGAGCCTGCTCCATGACTGCCACTGGATCGTGATCCGGGAAGGCCGGAGCCTGGCGATGACGTGTCAGTCAGGAGACCTGCCGACCCGATTCAACCCACTAACCGGCGGGGTGTCCGGGAAGGACATCCGCACGCGTCGGCGTTTCCTGCCGTGCCCGGTTATCTTCCGGGGATGTGTTTCCTGATGTGCATTGCGCCCTGGCACCTGCTCCAAAGGAGACCGCATTTCATGTCGCTGCCCCGCCTCGCCGCACTCGCTGCCAGCCTGACGCTGTCCACCCTGGCCCTCGCCGCCCCTACTCAGTACCCGCTGACCCTTGAAAACTGTAGCGCGACCCTGACCTTCACGCATGCGCCAACCAAGGCTGTAACCATTGGCCAGGCCGGCACCGAAATGCTTTACGAGCTGGGTCTGGGTGACAGACTGGTCGGCACTTCGCTGTGGTTCAACAACGTATTGCCACGCTTCAAGGCGCAGAACGACAAGGTCGAACGCCTGGCCGACAACGAGCCCAGTTTCGAAGCAGTGATCGGCAAGCGACCGGAACTGGTGGCCGTGCAGCTGGAGTGGATGGTCGGCAAACAGGGCGTGGTCGGCACCCGCGAGCAGTTCCATGACCTGAAGATACCCACCTACATCCTGCCGTCCGACTGCGAAGGCAAGGACAATCTGGTCGGCGCCGATGGCACACGCATGGAGCCATTCCGCATCGAGACCATCTACAAGAGCATCGGGCAACTGGCGCAGATTTTCGATGTGCAGGATCGCGGCGACGCGCTGGTCACCGACCTCAAGGCCCGCCTGAGCGCAGCGATTGCCAACGTCAGGCAGAACAAGGCCAACGACGTCTCGGCGCTGTTCTGGTTCTCCAGCTCAGACCTTGCCAGCGACCCTTTCGTGGCAGGCCGCAAAGGCATTCCGGACTTCATGCTCAACAGCCTGGGCATGCGCAATATCGTCCAGTCCGACGAAGAGTGGCCAACCGTGGGCTGGGAAACCATCGCCAAGGCCAACCCGAGCATTCTGGTCATTGCGCGCATGGATCGCCGCCGTTTCCCGGCCGACGATTACCTGAAAAAAATCGAATTCCTCAAGACCGATCCGGTGACCCGCAACATGGACGCGGTCAAGCATGACCGGATCGTGATCATCGACGCCGAGGGCATGCAGGCCGGCCTGCGTCTGTTCACCGGGTTCGAGGAACTGGCTGACGCCGCCAACCGTTTCAACGCTGCCAAATGAGATTGCCGATAGCGTTGGTTCATGTGCTCTGGGTTTCGGCGGTGCTGGTGCTGGCGATCATGATCGGGGCCGCGATCGGCGAAACCTCGATCAGCCTGCAGGTGGTTTTTCAGGTGCTGGCCAACAAACTCTGGGCCGCCGGCTATGTGCTCGACCCTATCGACGAAGGCATCGTCTGGAACTACCGGCTGACCCGCGCCATTGTCGCAGCGGCCTGCGGGGCCGGGCTGGCGATCTGTGGCGTGGTGTTGCAGTCGCTATTGCGCAACCCGCTGGCAGACCCGTATCTGCTGGGGATTTCCGCAGGGGCCTCGACCGGTGCAGTACTGGTCGCCATTCTGGGCTTCGGTGCAGGTGCGATCTCGATGTCGGCGGGCGCTTTTGTCGGCGCCGTGGCAGCATTTTCGCTGGTCGCCCTGCTGGCGCACTCTTCACGCGGCACCACGGCAGCCGGGCAAATCATTCTGGCCGGGATCGCCGGTTCGCAACTATTCAATGCCCTGACCTCGTTTCTGATCACCAAATCGGCAAGCTCCGAGCAGGCACGCGGCATCATGTTCTGGCTGCTGGGTAACCTCAGCGGCGTACGCTGGCACTCTGTGTGGCTGGCTGTGCCGACGGTGCTGGTCGGTCTGCTGGTGTGCCTCTGGCACCGGCGAGCGCTGGACGCGTTCACCTTCGGCAGCGACTCGGCGGCATCACTGGGGATCGCGGTACGGCGCGTGCAGATCATCTTGATCGCTACCGCCGCGCTGGTCACCGCAGTGATGGTCTCGATTGTCGGCTCCATCGGTTTTGTCGGGCTGGTGATCCCGCACGCGGTGCGCATGCTGGTCGGTGTCCGGCACGCACGGCTGGTGCCGCTGAGCGCCTTGAGCGGCGCACTGTTCCTGATCGCTGCCGATATCCTTTCGCGCACACTGATCAAGGGGCAGGCGCTGCCGATCGGGGTGATTACCGCACTGATCGGCGCACCGGTCTTCGCTTTGATTCTTATCCGGGGCAACAGCACGCGATGAATGCCTCACCTCATCCGCTCAGTGCACCGGTGCTCGGTTGTTCCGGTCTGGGTTATTCGGTTCGTGGCGCGGCGCTGCTGCGCGATGTCGACCTGAGCATTGCCGCAGGTGAAACCCTGGCCGTGGTCGGTCCCAACGGCTCGGGTAAATCCACCCTGCTCAAGCTACTGGCCGGCATTCAGAAGCCGGTCAGCGGCTCGGTCAGCCTGGGCGGGCAAGCACTTGAGGCCTTGAGCCGCAGGGACGTGGCGCGCCTGCTGGCGGTGGTCGAGCAACAGGCTGAAACCAGCGACGCCGTGACCGTGCTGGATGCTGTCGAACTGGGCCGCACGCCCTGGCTGTCGGCACTCGAGCCGTGGAGTGCCGAGGACGATGCGATCGTTCGCCAGGCGCTGCAGGATGTGGACATGCTGCACCTGCAAAAACGCGCCTGGCACACCTTGTCCGGTGGCGAGCGGCAGCGCGTTCACATCGCCCGGGCGCTGGCGCAACGGCCGCAGATCCTTCTGCTGGACGAACCGACCAATCATCTGGACATCCAGCACCAACTGACCATCCTCGGTCTGGTCAGGGCGTTGCCGGTGACCACCGTGATTGCCCTGCACGATCTGAATCAGGCACTGGACTGCGACCGTGTGGCGGTCATGGAAAAGGGTCGGCTGGTCGCGCTGGGTGCGCCGCTCGAGGTGCTGACCCCGGAACGTCTGCTGAGCACCTTCGGCGTCGTGGCGCACTGGCTGACCGACCCCAGTGACGGGGCGAAGATTCTGCGCCTGCGCTCGCGCTGAAACCGCGCCGATGGTCAGTCCGGCACCTGCTGCAATCTGCAACAGGTGCACCGCGCGGTCTGTGGCACTACAATGCGCGCTTTGCCCGCAGCCGGATCCCGTTGCCATGTCGTTACCCAAGCACCACCTGGAATTGCTCAGCCCTGCACGGGATGTGACCATCGCCCGTGAAGCCATCCTGCATGGTGCCGATGCGGTCTATATCGGCGGGCCGAGCTTCGGTGCGCGGCACAACGCCTGCAACGAGGTCAGTGACATTGCCGAGCTGGTCAAATTCGCGCACCGCTATCACGCGCGGATCTTCACCACCATCAACACCATCCTCCATGACGACGAACTGGAGCCTGCGCGCAAGCTGATTCACCAGCTCTACGACGCCGGCGTGGACGCGTTGATCGTGCAGGACCTCGGGGTGATGGAAATGGACATTCCGCCCATCGAACTGCACGCCAGTACGCAAACCGATATTCGCACCCTGAGCCGGGCCAAGTTTCTCGATCAGGCCGGTTTCTCGCAACTGGTGCTGGCCCGCGAACTGAATCTGCAGGAAATCCGCGCAATCGCCGACGAGACCGACGCGGCCATCGAATTCTTCATCCACGGCGCGCTGTGTGTGGCGTTCTCCGGGCAGTGCAATATTTCCCACGCGCAAAACGGCCGCAGCGCCAACCGTGGTGACTGCTCGCAAGCCTGCCGCCTGCCGTACACCCTCAAGGACGATCAGGGTCGCGTTGTGGCCTTCGAAAAGCATCTGTTGTCGATGAAAGACAACAACCAGAGCGCCAACCTGCGTGCTCTGGTGGACGCCGGCGTGCGCTCGTTCAAGATCGAAGGGCGCTACAAGGATGCGGGCTACGTAAAAAACATCACGGCCTATTATCGCCAGCGTCTGGACGAGATTCTCGAAGACCGCACGGACCTGGCACGTGCTTCCAGCGGCCGTACCGCGCACTTTTTCGTGCCGGACCCGGAAAAGACCTTTCATCGCGGCAGCACCGATTATTTCGTCAGCGACCGCAAGATCGACATCGGCGCGTTCGACACGCCGACCTTCACTGGTCTGGCGGTGGGCACCGTTGAAAAGCTCGGCAAGCGCGATCTGATCGCTGTGACCCATGAGCCGCTGTCCAACGGCGATGGCCTCAATGTGCAGATCAAGCGTGAAGTGGTGGGCTTCCGTGCCAACATCGCCGAGCTCAAGGGCGAGTTCGAAGAAGACGGCCAGAAACGCTGGCGCTATCGCGTGGAGCCCAACGAGATGCCAGCGGCCCTTTCCAGCCTACGCCCCAATCATCCGCTGAACCGCAACCTGGACCACAACTGGCAACAAGCACTGCTCAAGACCTCGGCCGAGCGTCGTATCGGCGTTCAGTGGCAGGTCACGCTGCGCGAAGATCACTTGAGCCTGAAAGCCACCAGCGAAGAAGGCGTGAGCGTCACGGTCGGTCTTGATGGGCCATTCGGAACGGCCAACAAGCCCGAGCAGGCGCTGGATCAGCTGCGTGACCTGCTCACCCAACTGGGCACCACGATCTATCATGCTCAGGACGTCAGGCTTGACGCGCCACAGGCGTTCTTCGTGCCCAACTCGCAGCTCAAGACCCTGCGTCGCGACGCCATCGAGGCGTTGACCGAAGCCCGCATCAAGGCTCATCCGCGCGGCGGACGCAAGGCCGAGACCACCCCGCCACCGGTGTACCCGGAGTCGCACTTGTCTTTTCTGGCCAACGTCTACAACCAGAAGGCTCGCGACTTCTATCATCGCCACGGCGTACAGCTGATCGACGCGGCCTACGAGGCCCACGAAGAGACCGGCGAAGTGCCGGTGATGATCACCAAGCATTGCCTGCGCTTCTCGTTCAACCTGTGCCCGAAACAGGCCAAAGGTGTGACAGGCGTGCGCACCAAGGTCGAGCCGATGCAACTGGTGCACGGTGATGAAGTGCTGACCCTCAAGTTCGATTGCAAGCCTTGCGAAATGCACGTGATCGGCAAGATGAAAGGTCACATTCTCGACTTGCCGCTCCCCGGCAGCGCGGCGGCCAAATCGGTGGTCGGCCACATCACGCCGGAAGACCTGCTCAAGACTGCGCGTCAGCGTTCTCCGCACTGATCGGTACAAGGGGTTGGCGCCCTGCCAGCCCCTTTCTGTCTTCTGATAAAGGCCTCTTAAATAACGCGCTCCATATGAGTGGTGTTCCACACCGGATCGCTCTCCACATCGGTTACAGCAAAGCCCTGCTTCTCCCAGAAACGGATCGCGCCGGGCAGAAACGGATGGGTATGCGGGTACAAAACCTCTATGCCACCTGCCTCGGCATGGGCCCAGAGCGCCTGACACAAGCGGCTGGCCAGCCCGTCGCCACGAAACTCCGGCGTGACGAACAGACGTACGATCTCGACGGTTTTGCGCCCGCGGTAATCGAACTGCGGGAAACGATGATCGTATGGCAGGTAGCCCACAGCCGCGATGATCTGCCCTTCACTGCGGGCGATCAGAAACTTGCCGTCCTCACCGTTCAGATACACCTGCTCGAAACCGGCCAGATCGGGCGGAACGGTGACGGTGTCGAGCAAGGGGAAGATCCCGGCGCGCGCACGCATGACGAAATCGACGGTGTGCGGAATTTCGGAGGGGTGTACTTCGGTGATAGTGATGTTCATGAGCACGGACTTATTGGGCGAATTGCAGGGTGATACAAATGTTACGCCAGACTTGGGCTTCTGGACGCACGGCTTAACTATAGAGCAGGCGGCGCGGCGCAGAATTGTGACGCGGAGCGTCACGACAGGCATTCCCACCCGGAACGCTCAGCGTACAGCGCACAGCTTTACAGCGCAGCCCCCTTGATGCGCACCAATGCAAGGCAGGAAAAATCATGCGCCAGACGCCGCTGTAAATGCTGCGCAGCTTTGCAGGCGTTGCCCATTCGGGCTTGAAGCGCTGCCGGCGCAAGCTGGCACAACCTCTGCATAATCCTCAACAACCCCACCATGAATGTGGTCGGGCCGCCCCGGTTGATCGACGTGGATCGCCAGTCTCGCAAAGACCAGAGGGCTACTCGGGTGCTTCCGGCAACGTGGCTCGATGACACCCCCGAATACCCAATAAGACAACAGGCAAAGGCGCCTGGAACCGAACGGTTCCGGGCGCTTTTTTTTGCTTTGAAAAACCTGATTGGCCTCGGCCGGGACTCGCTATGAACACCACAGTCTTCCCCCTCAACGATGTAAAAACCCTGATCGTCGTCGGTAATGGCATGGTCGGGCATCATTGCGTCGAGCAGTTGATCGCAGGCGGCGCACTCGAACGCTATCGCATCCACGTCTTTGGCGAGGAAACACAGCGCGCCTACGACCGCGTGCACCTGTCCGAATACTTCACGGGCCGCGACGCCGAATCGCTGGCCATGAGTGAGATGTCTGTCTATGAACAACCCGGCCTGACGCTGCACCTCGGCGTACCGGTGCTGGAAATTGACCGTGATCGTCACGAAATCATCACTGCCGAAGGCTGCTTCAATTACGACAAACTGATCCTGGCCACAGGCTCCTACCCGTTCGTACCGCCTATCGAAGGCGCCCGGGGCAATTCCCGGCTGGTCTATCGCACACTCGAGGACCTGGACAGCATTCGCTATGCCGCGACTAAAGCCCGCCGTGGCGTCGTGGTCGGCGGCGGTCTGCTGGGGCTGGAAGCGGCCAATGCGCTTAAATCGCTGGGGCTGGAAGCCCATGTCGTCGAGTTCGCGCCGCGTCTCATGCCGGTGCAACTGGATGAGCTCGGTGGCGCTGCGTTGAAAGCGCGTATCGAAGCGCTGGGCGTCGGCGTGCATTTGTCCCGCGCCACGCAGTCGATCAGCGACGGCAAGCAGTACCGCTATCGCATGAACTTTGCCAATGACGAGTTTCTCGAAACCGACCTGATCGTGTTCTCCGCAGGTATTCGTCCGCAAGACGCCCTGGCCCGTCAGTGTGAACTGGCGCTCGGCCCACGCGGTGGCATCGCAATCGACGAGCATTGCCGCACCAGCGACGCCGATATCTATGCCATCGGCGAATGCGCAGCCTGGAACGGCAGTGTGTTCGGTCTGGTTGCGCCCGGTTATCAAATGGCCCGTGGCGTGGCAGCGCAGTTGTGCGAACAGGATACTGACGCGTTCTTCGGCGCCGACATGTCCACCAAGCTCAAACTGCTGGGCGTGGATGTCGGCTCCATCGGTGATGCGCACGGTGCGCTGGCCGGGGCCGTCAGTTATCGCTTCATTGACGAAGCCACCGCCAGCTACCGTCGCCTGGTGGTGTCGGCCGATGGCAAGCAGGTACTCGGCGCGGTGCTGGTCGGCGATAACAGCTATTACGACACGCTGCTGCAGTACGCGCAGAACGGCATCCCGCTGCCGGCCGACCCATCGAGCCTGATTCTGCCGCGTGGCGAAGGCGCTCCGACGCTGGGCGCCGATGCCCTGCCCGCCACAGCGACCATCTGCTCCTGCCATAACGTCAGCAAAGGCGCCGTCTGCTCGGCCATCGACAATGGCTGCACCGATCTGGCCGCAATCAAGTCCTGCACCAAGGCGGCCACCGGCTGCGGCGGTTGCACCGCACTGCTCAAACAGGTTTTCGAGCATGAACTGATGGCTCGCGGCGTGTCGGTCGACAAAAGCCTGTGCGAACACTTCGCTTATACCCGCCAGGAGTTGTACTCGATGGTGCGCGTCGAAGGCATCGAGACCTTTGACGAGCTGCTGACTCGCCATGGCAAAGGCGCGCATGGCTGTGACATCTGCAAGCCCGCAGTCGGCTCGATCCTGGCATCGTGCTGGAACCGCCCTATCACCGAGCCTTCGCTGGTGCCACTGCAGGACACCAACGACACCTTCATGGCCAACATGCAGAAAAACGGCACCTACTCAGTGGTGCCACGTATTCCGGGTGGTGAAATTACCCCGGACGGCCTGATTGCGATTGGCGCGGTGGCGAAAAAATACGACTTGTACACCAAGATCACCGGCGGCCAGCGCATCGACCTGTTCGGCGCGCAACTGCACGAGTTGCCGGATATCTGGAGCGAGCTGATCGAGGCAGGCTTCGAGACCGGCCATGCTTACGGCAAGTCGACCCGCACGGTTAAATCCTGCGTCGGCAGCACCTGGTGTCGTTACGGCGTACAGGACAGCGTCGCCATGGCGCTACGCATCGAAGACCGTTACAAGGGCCTGCGCTCGCCGCACAAACTCAAGTTCGCCGTGTCCGGCTGCACCCGCGAATGCGCCGAAGCACAGAGCAAGGACGTCGGCGTGATTGCCACCGAGAACGGCTGGAACCTTTACCTGTGCGGCAACGGCGGTATGCGTCCGCGTCACGCCGAGTTGTTCGCCACCGACCTGGATGATGAAACCCTGATTCGTTACATCGACCGCTTTCTGATGCTCTACATCCGCACCGCCGACAAGCTGCAGCGTACTTCGGTCTGGCGTGAAACGCTGGAAGGCGGCCTCGAGTATCTCAAGGCGGTCATCATCGACGACAGCCTGGGCCTGGCCGCAGAGCTGGAGTCGCAAATGCAACTGGTGGTCGACCGCTACGAATGCGAATGGGCCAACGCCCTCAAGGACCCGGAAAAACTCAAGCGCTTCCGCACCTTCGTCAACGACGGGCGTGCTGACCCCGACGTGCAGTTCGTCAAGGAACGCGCCCAGCGTCGTCCGGCAAAACCCGAAGAGCTGGCCCTTATCCCGTTGTTCCAGGAGGTGGTGTGATGAACGTGTCTCAGACGATACTCGCTGGCGAAAACGCGCCCACGGCAGCGCAGCCTCACTGGCAAACCCTGTGCGGACGCGCGGATCTGGTCGCCAATTCAGGCGTCGTGGCGTGGCTGGACGGCGCGCAGGTCGCGCTGTTCTACCTGCCCGAAACCGCGCAGGGCGAGCAGCTTTTTGCTATCGACAACCGCGACCCCAAATCGGGGGCCAACGTGATCGGTCGTGGTCTGATCGGGCAGATCGCGGGCGAGCTGGTCATCGCTTCGCCGCTGTACAAGCAGCACTTTCGTCTGCACGACGGCAGTTGCATCGAATACCCGGAACAGCGGCTCGACGTCTGGCCGGTAAGGCTCAAGGGTGATCAGGTAGAGATTGCCGTTTAATCGACAATGCCGGTCGCAGACAACCTGGTCGCTGTCGGACCAGGTTGCTGCGTGGCATTTCTTGCAGCTTATTGAAGCTCGGAGACCAACGACTTGTTGAAGCCCTGCGGGTCTTCCATCTGCGGGGCATGGCCCTTGCCCTTGAACTCCACCAGCCTGGCGCCTGGGATCATCTGCGCCACCTGCTTGCCCAATACCTTGTAATTACCGATCTTCGCCTTGACCTCAGGCGGCGCGATATCGCTGCCGATGGCAGTGGTATCGGCATCGCCAATCATCAGTACCGTCGGCACCTGCAACCTGGGAAACTCGTAGAAAACCGGCTGGATGAAAATCATGTCGTAGATCAACGCCGAGTTCCAGGCCACGATCTTGTGCCCCGGCCCTTTGTTCAGACCGGCCAGCATGTCGACCCACTTGTCATACTCAGGCTTCCAGCGGCCATCGTAGTAAGTCTTCTGCTCGTAGGCGCGAATGCCTTCGGCGGTGGTCTTCAGTTCCCGTTCATACCACTGGTCGACGCTGCGGTAAGGCACGCCGAGTGCTTTCCAGTCCTCGAGGCCGATAGGGTTGACCATCACCAGCTTCTCGGTCTGTTTCGGGTACATCAACGCGTAACGCGTAGCGAGCATGCCGCCCGTGGAGTGACCGATCACAGAGGCCTTGTCGATACCCAGCTTTTCCAGCAGCGCATGGGTATTCATCGACAACTGCTGGAAGCTGTACTGATAGTGCTCCGGCTTGGTCGAGGTGCAGAAACCGATCTGATCAGGTGCGACAACGCGATAGCCCGCGGCACTCAGTCCCTTGATGGTGTCTTCCCAGGTCGCAGCGCAAAAATTCTTGCCATGCAGCAGCACTGCGGTGCGGCCATTCGCCTTGCCGCTGGGCGCGACGTCCATGTAACCCATTTCCAGCGTCTGGCCCTGGGACTGGAAACTGAATTTGTGCAGCGCATGGGGGTACGTGAAACCTTCCAGTTGCTGGCCATAACCGGGCGTCTCAGCCAGTGCTGCGCCTGACAGCGTCAACGACATCAACATGCCGGCAATCTTTGCAGCCCGCATAAGGGGGCACCTCCTGTAGCTAGGGTTCGGGAATCTGCGGCGGTTTTACGTTAAACCGCAGGCCCGCCAGTAGACCCTGTTTCCCCCTACAGATTCGCCCTTTTCCTGCCTGAAGAACCGTAAGCAGACGTTTCATCATGCAGAGGCAAAATGCTGGACGCCTTCTGTGCGGACTGCCTAGACTTGGCCGTCCAGGTCTGATGCCAAGGAACAGCAATGAATCGAAATGAACTGCGCAAGGCCGACATCAACCTGATGGTGGTATTCGAAACATTGATGCAGGAGCGTAACGTCACCCGCGCAGCCGAAAAACTGTTTCTCGGCCAACCCACGATAAGCGCTGCCTTGAATCGCCTGCGCAGTCTGCTCAACGACCCGCTGTTCATCCGCGTCGGCCATCGTATGGAACCCACCGCACGCGCTCACGAGATTCTCAAGCACCTGACGCCCGCGCTGGACGCCATGTCCACGGCGCTCAGCCTGACCACCGACTTCGATCCGTCGGTCAGCAAGATGACCTTTCGCATCGGCCTGACCGATGACGTCGAATTCGGCCTGTTACCGGCGATGCTCAAGGCCATCCGCGAAGAAGCGCCCGGCGTGGTGATCGTGGTCAAGCATGTCGACTACCTGAATATTTCCGAGGTGCTGATGTCCGGCGACATCACCGTCGGCGTCTGCCTGACCCGTGAACTGCCGGCCAACGCCAAGCGCAAGACCCTGCGTAACGTGCAGCCGAGGCTGGTGCGCGCCGACAAGCCTGCCAGCCCCATGAGCCTGGACGAATACTGCTCGCGCCCGCACGTCGTGGTGTCGCACGTCGCGAGTGTCAGTAGTTTCGCCGATGAGTGGCTGACCGCGCTGGGGCGCAAGCGTCAGGTGGTGTTGTCGGTGCCGCAGTTCGCCACCCTGCCCGCCTTGATGGCCGGCACCGATATGATTTCGGGGCTGTCCGACTATGCGGCAAAGGCCATGGGCGCATTGGGTTTGCTGTATGACGAGCCACTGCCCTTCCGCACGCCGGGGCTGGACCTGTCGATGACGTGGCTGAGTGTGATGGACAGCGACCCTGCCGAGCGTTGGCTGCGCAGCAGGATCGAGGAGTTCATGGGCGAGCGCCAGGAAGCGCCCGCCCTGGCCGGATGATCAGCCGAAACGACCGGTGATGTAATCTTCGGTCTGGGTCTTGGAGGGCTTGGTGAAGATGGTATCGGTGTCGCCGTGCTCGATCAGTTCACCCATGAACATGAAGGCGGTGTAGTCGGAGCAACGCGCCGCCTGCTGCATGTTGTGGGTCACGATGATCACGGTGAACTGCTCTTTAAGCTCGGTGATCAGCTGTTCGATACGACCAGTCGAGATCGGATCGAGCGCGGAGGTCGGCTCGTCGAGCAGCAGGACCTGAGGACGCAGCGCGATGGTGCGGGCGATGCACAGACGCTGCTGCTGACCACCCGACAGGCCGGTCGCGCTCTGCTTGAGCTTGTCCTTGACCTCGTCCCACAAAGCCGCGCCACGCAGGGCCTGCTCGACGCGATCTTCCATTTCCCGACGCGACAGTTTTTCGTGGTGCTTGATGGCGTAGGAAATGTTGTCGTAGATCGACATCGGGAACGGCACCGGCTTCTGGAACACCATGCCCACATGACTGCGCAGGCGGTTCATCGAATAGCCTGGCGCCAGGATGTTCTCACCATTGAGCAGCACTTCACCGCGCGCTTCCTGCTTCGGGTACATCGCGTAGATGCGGTTGAAGACGCGCAGCAGGGTCGACTTACCGCAACCCGACGGGCCGATGATCGCAGTGATGCGCTTCTCGGGGATGGTCATGTCGATGGACTTCAACGACTTCTGGTTGTTGTAGAAAAACTCCAGACCGCGTACTTGGATCTTGGTTTTTTCGTTGGCCAGGGAAAGGTTGTTCATCAGGACGCCCTATTGCGCAGAAGAATTAAGCGAGACAGCAGACTCAGTATCAGTACGAACAACGTCATGACCAGCGCACCGGCCCATGCCAGGGAGTGCCAGTCATCGAACGGGCTCATGGCGTACTGGAAAACCACCACCGGAACACTGGCGATTGGTTTGAGCAGATCGCTGCTCCAGAACTGGTTGCCGAAAGCGGTGAACAGCAGCGGCGCGGTTTCGCCGGTGATGCGTGCCAATGCGAGCAATACGCCGGTTACCACACCAGCCTTGGCCGCGCGAAGGACGATTTGCAGGGTCAGCTTCCATTGCGGTACACCCAGCGCCAGCGCAGCTTCACGCATGGTCGAGGGTTGCAGTTGCATCATTTCGTCAGTGGTACGCACCACCACCGGGATCACCAGCAATGCCAGGGCCAGCGCACCGGCAATCGCCGAAAAGCCCACCTGATGGCCTGTCACCGCGTTGAGTGGCAGTACCACGACGGTGTAGACGAACAGGCCGAGCACGATGGACGGTGCCGACAGCAGGATGTCGTTGATGAAGCGAACCGTGTTGCCCAGTTTGGTGTAACGGGCGAACTCGGCCAGCCAGATGCCGGCCATCAGGCCGATCGGCGTACCGATCAGCAGGCCGATGCCGGACATCAGCACGCTGCCGTAGAACGCGTTGGCCAGGCCACCCTCGGTACCAGGCGGCGGAGTCATGCCGGTGAACAGTTGCAGGTTGAGCGCGTCGATGCCCTTGATGATGGTGGTCAGCAGAATCCACACCAGCCACAGCAGGCCGAAGGCAGTGGCACCACAGCTGAGCACCATCGCAATCTTGTTCTTGAAACTGCGAACCCGATACAGGTGCTCGCTGCCGGTCACATCCTTACTCATAACCCCTCCTTACGCGAAAGGCGCGACAGCATCAGGCGTGCAAGGGCCAGCACGATGAAGGTGACGACGAACAACAGGAAGCCAAGGGCAATCAGTGCCGAACGGTGCAAGTCGGTGTATGCCTCGTTGAACTCGTTGGCGATCACCGAAGCGATCGAACTGCTCGGCATCATCAGCGAAGCCGAGAACTGATGCGCGTTGCCCAGTACGAAGGTTACCGCCATGGTTTCGCCGAGCGCGCGTCCCAGCCCGAGGAACACACCGCCGACCACGGCCGAACGGGTGTAAGGCAGCACGATGTCCCAGACCACTTCCCAGGTTGTACCGCCCAGTGCATAGGCCGACTCTTTGAGGGCCACGGGCACGGTGCGGAAGACTTCCTGCATCACCGAGGTAATGAACGGCGTGATCATGATCGCCAGCACGATACCGGCAGTCAGCATGCCGATACCCAGCGGCGGCCCTTGGAACATCGGACCGATCAGCGGCAGTGCTCCGAGGTTTTCGGTGATCCACGGCGACAGGTGTTCAGCCATGAACGGGCCGAAGACAAACAGCCCCCACATGCCGTAGATGATCGAAGGGATACCGGCCAACAGCTCGATGGCCGAGGCGATCGGCATGCGCAACCACGGCGGCGCTACTTCGGTAAGAAAGATTGCAATGCCGAAACTCACCGGTACGGCGATCAGCAAAGCCAGAAAAGAGGTAACCAGGGTGCCGTAGATTGGAACCAGGGCGCCGAACTTGCCGGCGTTCACGTCCCACTCGGTGCTGGTCAGAAAGCCAAACCCGAAAGTCTGGAATGCCAGACTGCCGCCCCACAGGGTCGACAAGGCAATACAACCCAGCAAAGCAAGCACCAGCATCGCTGCAGCCTGCAATGAACGCTTGAACCACAGGTCATGACGATGATCCCGTTTGGCGCGCTTCTCGCCCTCGGACTCACCAGCGGAGACGTTAGCGGACAGGTATTGGGTGTTTTCAGTCATGTTGAGGCCACTCGCAAGGAAAAGCCCCTGTCACCGAGCCGATATCGCGGCTGATGACAGGGGTGGTACGGGTTGAATCACTTACTTGGTGAATTCCGTTTTCCAGTAGCTTTCCACGCGATCAACCAGCGATTTCGGCAATGCTACATATTCCAGTTTCTCGGCCTGCTTCTGGCCGTTTTCCAGGGACCATTTGAAGAAGTCGAAAGCAGCCGTGCTTTTCTCTTCGTTCTTGGCTTTCTTGTACATGATGATCCAGGTGGTCGCGGTGATCGGCCATGCATCCTTACCCGGCGCGTTGGTCATGATCAGGTTGAAGTCTTTGGCGCTTGCCCAGTCGGCAGTGTCAGCGGCAGCAGCAAATGCCTTGGCATCAGGCTTGATAAAGTTATTGGCAGCGTTTTTCAGCTGGGTGTAGGACAGCTTGTTGGTGGTCGCGTAGGAGTACTCGACGTAGCCGATCGAACCCTTGATCTGCTTCACGTAGGCCGAAACACCTTCGTTACCCTTGCCGCCCACGCCTGCTGGCCATTGTACGGTCGAACCGAACTTCAGCTCAGTGTTCCACTCCGGGCTGACTTTGCTCAGGTAGTTGGTGAAGTTGTACGTGGTGCCCGAACCGTCCGAACGGTGAACGACGGTGATGGCGACATCTTTCAGGTGATCTTTCAAGCTAGGGTTCAGCGCGACGATTGCAGGGTCGTTCCACTTCGTGATCTTGCCCATGAAGATCTTGGCGAGGGTTGGACCGTCCAGCTTCAGTGCGCCGCTTTCGATGCCTTCGACGTTGACGATCGGCACGATACCGCCGATCACGCTTGGGAACTGGCCCAGGCCGCCGGCCTGCAGGTCTTCTGCAGACATCGGGGCGTCGGATGCACCGAAGTCAACGGTCGCCGCCTTGATCTGGGCAATACCACCACCCGAACCGATGGACTGATAGTTGATACGGTTATCCTTGCTCTTGCTGTAGTCCTGGGACCACGCCGAAATAACCGGGTAGACGAAACTCGAACCAGCGCCTGTTACATCAGTCGCGTGAGCCACACCGCTAAGGCACAGCGATGCGATCAGAAGCGACAAGCGTTTTTTAGTCAGCAGAATCACGGTAATACCTCAGTCCAGGAGATTGTGTGGTGGTCCACTTAAGGAGGCCCGAGGCGGATTTAAAACCTCAAATGTTGCTGTTTAATGACAATCCAACGAATCGTGTCGGTAAGGGAACTTTTTTGTAAGTGATTTCCTACGTCGCTGGCGATGAAAACCCCTTTTAAAGCCAATGTTTACGGGGGATTCGCGTCGCGCCAGGCAAAATAGCGTTCTGCCACCACTCATCAGATAGCGGAGTGCCAGCTTCGTTATAAAAATGTAAGAAAGTGTGATTTTAAGAATCGTTGTAAATGACCGAGCGGTCACGTTATAGCTAAATCAACTTAAAACTTTGCTGTCGACAGTGCTAAGAGGTGCATGAATGACCGAAAAAAGCGCGCGATCACTCTCAAGGTGGATAGCAACGGCGTAAGCCTTGATGCATCGAAGATATCTACCGTTCGTCGGGTTCGACGGCACCTATGGCCACTGGCCAATGACCAACGTGAGTACTTTAAAACAACGGAGTAAGCACCATGATCAAGACCAAACTGACTGCCCTGACTCTTGCTGGCCTGATGGCTGTAGCTTCGGGTGCCGTCTTCGCCGAGTCGACCACCACCCCTGAAACCCCGATCAACAAGAATGCGACCAAGCTGCCGGGCACCAATACCCAGCCGATGGACCGCACTTCGTCCGAGACTCCAGGCGTGCAGACTGAAAGCAAGGAAGCGGCAGCCGAGCGTTCGATGAAGCACGACAACAAGGCGGCCCACGGTACGCACGACAAGAGCACCACTACAGAAAAGACCAAGACTCAGTAACCAGGCGTCTTACGCGGGCAGGACCATGCCCTGCCCGCGGGTCTACCCTTCTCGCGGCACCGTTTCAGTCACAGTACTTACGGAGGTTGCATCATGATCAGGAATAGATTGGGGGCAATAAGCCTCGCGGCATTTTTGGCCTTGTCGGGCACCAATGCATTTGCGGGTTCGACCGGCCCGACCAACCCGGTCAGCGACGGTCCGAAGGTGCCTGGCACCGGAACGGAAAAGAACGTCGATGGAACCAGCCCCGGCGCGCCAGGCACTAGCCCCGGCACCAAAGGCATGGACCCCTTGCCTGGAAAGAACGGCAGTGCGGATGACAAGCCTCATGATTCGAAACAACCTCATGATGCGGATCACCAGGACAGTCAGGACGGGCACAAGGCCCCTTGAAAGTCTGACAGGTCGCTACTGACACAGACACTGTCGTCAGCCGCCCATTGCACGTAACACACCTCCACCGGCATGCCATGCTCGGCACAGAAGTCCAGCCAGCGCAGTTGGTTGTCCTGGAGGCGGTCACCCGGCCCCTTGACCTCGATCATTCGATATCGACGCTGTTCCGGAAAAAACTGGATCAGGTCGGGCATTCCTGTCCGGTTGGCTTTTATGTCCTGCAGCAGCCGACGAAACCAGCGAAGCAGGTGCTCTGCCGGCAGGCAGTAGAGTGCCTGCTCCAGAAGCTCTGGCGTCAGCGCTCCCCAGAATACAAAGGGTGATTGCAGGCCGTATTTACTCTGAAAATGCTCACGAATGGTCGCCAGGTATTCATCCGACTCCAGTTGCATCAGACAGGCATCGAACAGCGTCGCCCTGCGCTGATAGAAGTCAGGGCTGTACAGGTCACTCGGCGCACTGTGAAACGGATGAAAGAATGCACCCGGCAAAGGCGCGAAAATGGCCCGCCAGCACAGCAGCCCGAACAGTGAATTGATCAGCGCATTTTCGACGTAATGCACCTCCCCGCCCTGCTCTTCTTCGAGGTGCAAGCGTATCAGACGCTCGACACTCATCCCCGACACCGGCGTGACCTGCACGTCCAGCCGCGCAATGGCCCGCACCGTGCGCTTGCGCGCGGCAGTCAGGCCGAGCTTGCGTTGCAGTCGTGGCAAGACGCGTGACAGGTGCTGGGCCTCCGCATCACCTTCCGGGGCGAGACGGGCCTGTTCCGCCAACGCCAGCGCCGCTGCATACTCGGCGTTGCGCTCCAGCACGCGGATTTGCCTCGAGCGCGCGCCGGGGTAACCCGACTGACGATACACCGCCATCGCCAGAGGCCAGTCCTGCATGCGCTCGGCCTGTTGCCCGATACGGAATAGCAGTTTGCCGCGCCGCATGAGCAACCACGGGTTGCCGCACTCGATGGCAATGACACGCTCGGCCAGCGCATGCAGTTCCAGGCAGGTTTCAAGCGCTTCCCGGCAGGCATGCAGTTGCAGGCACACGTCAATGTCGGCACGCTGGTTAATGCCGCGCGACTCCAGCGAAAACTCGACTTTTTCGTAGCGGTAGATGCCCAGGTCAGCCAGCACGAACTCAGACCATTCCTGGTAGAGATTGCCGAAGTACAGCAAGCGCAGGCGATCGCACAGCGGCATGATCTTCAGGCCGAATACGGCGTCGGACAAGGTCGGGTGCCATTGTTCGAGGGACTGCGGCGACGGGTACATCGGCTGCAGGCGCTCGAACCATTCCTGCTTGCGCTCAGGGCCCTTGACCGCGTGGTCTTTGAAGCAGTGGCTCAACTCATCCCGACGCAGCAGCTGGAACAGCTCGCTCAGGCCCAGCGGCGGAGCGCTGTCGACCCACTCCCGCGCCAGCAGCGGCAATACCGCGTCATGAGGGTCGCCAATCTCGACATAACCGAGTTTGCTGGCCCGAAACAACACGCCTTTGCGCATCACCATGCGCACCAGCAAACCCTGGGCGGGCACCGGCAGCTCGGCAAACTCGCTGATGAAGCGACGCTCGCTCGCATCGAGCAGGTCATCGTAGCGCCGGGCAATCCAGTCAAGGACCTGCCGGAAGTTTTCCAGGTAATAAAACGGATTGTCGAGGGGCGAAGTATTCAAGGCCAGCGTTCACATGAAAAATGAGCAGACTGAACAAGGATACTGGTTATCCGTACAGATTCCAGCGCAAACGCCTGCTGATCGTGTTTCGGCCGATCAATGGCATGTATCGCCGGCACGCGGTCAGCCTTAGAATCGGCGCGATAATATCTGCAGCCGAGAGACGAATATGCACGCGCCACTGGTTTATCTCGCAGGCTTCGACGTGTTCAGGACCGACGCCGTGGAACATGGACGCTATCTCAAGGCTCTGTGCGCCGCACACGGGCTTGAGGGTCTGTACCCGTTTGACAATGAGGTCACGCACGGACGAGCAGCGCATGAAACCGCGCAGCAGATTTACTCGATGAATGTCGCGATGATCCACCGCTGCTCGGCGATGCTGGTCAACCTCAACGTGTTCCGCGGCCTGGAGCCGGATTCGGGCACGGCCTTCGAAGTCGGTATGGCGGTCGCACTGAACAAGCCGGTGTGGGCGTACTTTGAACCGGTAGCGTCGCTGCGCGAACTGGTTCCCCACGATGAAAACGGTTTCGACGCCAATGGTTTTATGGTTGAGGACTTCGACTTGCCGCGCAACCTGATGCTCGCCTGCAGTTGGGCGGGCACCAGCTCGACCGTGGAGCTGGGCGCAGAGGCGCTGGCAAAGTACCTGAGTGGCTTTCAGGCCCTGCCGGCGAGCGGCTGAGCGCAGGCTGTCAGCCCCAACCCAGAAAGTCTCCGCCATTATCGCGCAGCATCTGCAACATACCTTCTGCCGCGGGTGACAGGTAACCGCCTTTGCGCAGCGTCACGCCAATGGTGCGTTTGAGGGTGGTTTGCTCCAGCGGCACTTCACGCAGGTGCTGCATGGTCTTGCCGAACTCCAGCGACTCGCGGGCAATGAAACTCAACAGGTTGCTGCGCGCAATCAGCCCCGGCAACAGCGAGATCGAGTTCGCTTCGATCTGCACCGTCGGCAGCGGCAGGCCGTGAGCGGCGAAGGTCGCGTCCAGCCATTTGCGCGATGAAACACTCACCGGCGGCAGTACCCAGCGATACGCGCACAGGTCACTCATTTTCAATGCCGGCTTGAAAATCGGATGATTCTTGCTGGCCACCACCACAGCTTCGTCCTGCAGTATGGCAAAGCTGGTGACGTCTTCACTGTCGGGTGCCAGCGCGCAAATGATCATGTCCAGCTGCCCCGAGCGCAATGATTCGCGCAGCAGGTCATCCTGGCCTATCACCAGTTTCAAAGTGACGTCGGGGGTACGCTGCAACAAGGCCGAAGTCAGTTTCGGCATCAAATATTCTGCCATGGTCGCGGCGCAGCCGACCCGTATGTTGCCTACCATGCCACTGGCGAAATCCCGGATCTCGCGCTGGGTCTGGGCGATGCTTTGCTGCAACTCCTTGCCACGCGCCTGCAGCAGCTCACCTACGGGGGTCAGCTTGATGCGTCGGCCGTCACGTTGAAACAGTCGCGTGCCGAATGATTCCTCGAGGCGCTGAATGCTTTTGGTCAGCGCTGGCTGACTGCGATTGAGCTTCTCAGCAGCGCGTCCGAGGTGCCCCAGCTCGGCAATGGTTTCGAAATAGGTGAGATCGCGCAAGTCCATATCTA
Organism: Pseudomonas syringae pv. coryli str. NCPPB 4273; assembly: GCF_000972175.1. NCBI lineage: Bacteria > Pseudomonadati > Pseudomonadota > Gammaproteobacteria > Pseudomonadales > Pseudomonadaceae > Pseudomonas > Pseudomonas syringae pv. coryli. The sequence continues at coordinate 378,992 of NZ_AWQP01000004.1, forward strand.
TCAACCAAAGTTATCAATTCATGATTATTAGAAAATAGACTTGATGGGTTGCGAAGTCGATACTGTGTGCATGTGATTTACCCCAATCAAGGAGAACGTCCTTGTCAAACGCTTCACGCTTTTCGCTTTCCTCCCTTTCCCCGCTGACGCAATGGGCGGGTCTGATCCTGATGGCCGGCATTGCCGGGCAACTGCTCAAACTGTTCGATATGCCTGCTGCGATGTTCCTCGGGCCCATGCTGGTCGCCATCGGCTTTGGCGTATCAGGGGCCAGCATCCGCATGCCCAAGCGGGCCTTTCAACTCGGTCAGGGCACGGTTGGCGTGCTGATCGCGCATGCCATGTCGGTCAGTGTGCTGCTCACCGCCCTTCATTCATGGCACGTCATGCTGCTGGCGACCATCCTCACGGTCGTGCTGAGCGCGGCGGTTGGGCTGGTGCTGGTGCGCTTTGCCGGTATCCCGAGCAACACCGCAGCCTGGGGCACGTCACCGGGCGCGGCCTCGGCAATGGTCGCGATGTCCGAGGATTACGGTGCCGACTCGCGCATCGTCGCCACCATGCAATATGTGCGCGTCGTCTGCGTGGTCACCATTGGCGCACTGGTCAGCCATTTCATCGGCGCACCGGATTCCGCTGCGGCCCTGCACACCAGCGCAGCGGCATTGCCCAGCCTGAACCTTGTCGACCTTGCGCTGAGCCTGGCAGTGATTGCCGCAGGCGTGACCCTCGGCTCGCGCCTCCCGGCAGGTGCCCTGCTGGTGCCACTGATGCTGGGCGGCGCGCTGCAACTGAGTGGCGTGATGCAGATCACCGTTCCGGCCTGGTTGCTACCCATCGCTTACGGTGCCATAGGCTGCTACGTCGGCCTGCGTTTCGACCGGCCGACGGTGCAGTACGTCTGGAGACGGCTGCCGATGATGATTCTGGCCTCATTGCTGTTGATCGTGCTCTGCGCCGTGTCGGCCTGGCTGATTGCCGTGATGCTGGGCAAGGATTATCTCTCGGTGTACCTGGCGACCAGCCCGGGCGGCCTGGACACCATGGCCATTATTGCCATCGATACACATGCCGACGTCGGTTTCGTACTGGCGATGCAGACCTTGCGCCTGTTCGGCGTGATCCTGACCGGCAGCTTCCTGGCCCGGCAGATCATCCGCCTGACCGACAAACGCATCCCTGCGCTTTGAGTTGCCGATTTCAGGCTTGAGGCGACAGCCCAGGCTTGACCCAGTGGTTTATTCCAGTCCCGCCAGAGCGCTGGCCAGGCTTGGCGCCAGCGGCAACACCGGCAATAACGTGGCCTGATAGGCGTGATAAAGGTCCGGCTTGCCGGGCCATATGTCTGCGCTGGGCTCGTTGCGCTCGTTCAGCTCATGGCGCCAGCTGCCATGTTCCTGATCGATGAACAGGGTCTCGTTGAACTCCCAGAAACAGCGATACCAATCTTCATACTGCTGCTCGCCGGTACGTTGCAGCAATGCGGCAGCAGCAGCGGCCGCTTCGCAGTGGGTCCAGTGCAGGCGATGACGGACCACCGGTTCGTTCTGCCAGTCGAGGGTGTAGACGATACCCGGGGCACCGTCGACATCCCAACCGTACTGGCAGGCATTGGCAAACAGTTGGCGGGCGTCGTCCAGCAACCATTCGGGGTTGGCGCGTCCGGCCTGACGGCGCGCAGCCTCCAGGTGCAACACCAGACGCGCCCACTCGAAGGCATGCCCCGGCGTGGTACCGAAGGGCCGAAAACCGTCGGCGGGGTTATCGCGGTTGTAATCCGGCAACGGCTGCCAGTTCTGGGTGAAATGCTCGATGACCTGAAAGTTGTTGGCACCGGCATGCTCGTGGATAACCCGCTCGACAATGCTCAGCGCCCGGTCGAGCCACTGCGCGTCACCCGTCACATCGGCCAGCGCGAGGAACGCTTCGGTGCTGTGCATGTTGCTGTTGGCGCCGCGATACGACTCTTCATGGCTCCAGTCCCGCGCGAACGACTCACGCATGGCGCCTTCCTGATCGCTCCAGAAATGCGTCTGGATCACCTGGATGGCGTCGGACAGCAATGCCTGCGCGCCAGGCCGCCCCGCCACCACGGCAGAACTGGCCGCCAGTGCGACGAATGCATGCAGATAAGCCTGTTTGTCGGTCTTGCCGCCGTCTTCGAGCGCGGCACTGAACCAGCCGCCGTGCTCGGCATCGTGCAACGGTCCGCGCAGTGCGGCGATACCGTGATCGACAAGCGCAGCACAGCCGGGAATGCCCTGCGCATGCGCCATGGCAAAACAGTGGGTCATGCGCGCCGTGTTCATGGCTCCTGCGGTGGCACCGACCATCAGCCGACCGTAGTCATCAAGACTGCCAAAGCCGTTGTCCAGCCTGGAAGCCTTGGCGAAGGTCAACAGACGATTGCCTTCCAGTGCCAGCCACTGGTGATGGGCTGGCGAGCGCAGCCAACTGCTGAAGGTTTGATTATTGTTATTCATGAAGCGATGCCGCCCCCTTCGATAAGGTTGTGCCCAGACTGTACCGGAGGTCATTTCGACCGAGGGCATAATGCGCGTCCGGTCGATCGTCGGCAAGCGGACACAACCTGTATCAATGTAGGGTTTTACACCTTGAAGCGTGAGACCACCTGGCTCAGATCGGCCGCCAGACGCGACAATTCGTGGCTCGACGCACTGATCTGGTTGGCACCCTGAGTCGACTGCATGGACAGATCGCGAATGTTGACGATATTGCGATCGACCTCACGCGAGACTTGCGCCTGCTCTTCCGCCGCGCTGGCAATCACCAGATTGCGCTCGGATATCTGATTGATCGACGAGGTGATTTCGCTCAAGGACTCGCCCGCGCCCTTGGCCAGCGCCAACGTCGAGTCGGCCCGATCGCGGCTGGTGTTCATCGAGTCGAGTGCCTGCGCCGAACCGCTGCGCATGGCACTGACCATCGAATCGATTTCCAGGGTCGACTGCTGGGTGCGATGCGCCAATGCCCGGACTTCATCCGCCACCACCGCGAAACCACGGCCCGACTCGCCTGCACGTGCCGCCTCGATGGCGGCGTTGAGTGCCAACAGGTTGGTCTGCTCGGCAATCGAGCGGATCACGTCCAGCACTTTGCCGATGTCCTGCGACTGATTGGCAAGGTTTTGCACCAGCGTCGAAGTGGCCTGTACGTTGTCGGTCAGCGTCTGGATCGACTGCACCGTCTCGATCACCCGCGTCTGGCCTGCCAGCGCCGAAGTGCTGGACTGGTTGGAGGCGTCCGACGTGGACACGGCGTTACGCGCAACTTCTTCTACTGCCGAGGTCATTTCGTTGATCGCCGTGGCGGCCTGATCGATCTCCGCATTCTGCTGGTTCAAGCCGCGATAGCTGTCTTCAGTGACCGAGTTGAGTTCGGTGGCGGCCGACGCCAATTGAGTGGCCGAACTGCCGATGTGGCGCATGGCTTCACGCAGATTGACCTGCATCATCGCCAGCGCACGCAACAGTCGGGTGACTTCGTCTTCGCCATCGACTTCGATGCTATGGGTCAGGTCGCCGTTGGCAACCTGCTCGGCAGCGGTTACCGCACGCTGCAGCGGACCGACGATACTGCGGGTCAGCCAGAGCGCCAGGCCGATGGTGCACAGCGCAGCAATCACCACGAAGATAATGACGATGTCGCGCGACTTGTCGTACTGGGCCTCGGCAGACTTGCCTTCCGCATCGACCTTGGTGACATAAAAGTCCGCCAGGTCACCGAGTTGCTTGCCGGAGCCGTCGACGATCTGCTTCATGTCGACCAGCAGCAGCTTGTTCAGCCCTACGCTATCACCCTGGCCAGCCAGCACAAAGGAACGGTCCAGCGCACTGCGGTATTGGCCCATGGTCACCATGAACTGGTCGGTCAGCGACTTCTCTTCCGGGGTGTCGACAAAGGTCTTGAGGACAGCCAGCTTCTTGTCCAGATCGCCCAGGCGTACATCCATCTGGCCACGGTAGGTCGGAATGCTCGCAGGATCGGTGTCCAGCGCCATGCGCAAGGAAATGGTCCGAATGCGCAGCATGATTTCGCGGATATCGTTGACCACTCGCATGCTGGGCAGCCAGTTGGTCTCCACCGCCACTTCACTCTGGCGAATGGTCGACATCTGCGCCAGCGCAAACCACCCCAGCAAAGCCACCAACAGGGAAATGAGGGTAAAACCCAGACCGGCACGACGAGCGATAGTGAGTTTGCGTAGATTCATGGCCAAGGCTCTTTATATTTTTTTGAGGGCAGTGTCCGACGCGAAGTTGTCAGACAACCGACAGCATATCGCCCTGATCAGGCAATTCTTTAGGACGGCCTGCGATCATTTGCAGGGTTACTTAAAATAACGGCCAATTGCCGGGCCGGTGTTCGCTGATCACAGCCCAGTCATCAGCCGCCCGAAGCCATCTGCCAGAGCCGCGCCACGTCACGCGCACGCTCGTGCAACAGGCGGCGGGTATCGCGGCAGGCCTGCTCAAGGCTCATCGGCCCGCTGACCAGAGCAAAGGCTGCGCCGATGCCGTGCGCATACATCTGCTCGTAGCCTTCGCCCAGGGTTCCCGCCAGCACAATCACCGGCACTTGCCGACGCTGGGCGACTCGCGCAACCCCAAGCGGGGTCTTGCCACGCAGGGTTTGCGCGTCGAAACGGCCTTCGCCGGTGATGACCAGATCGGCACCTATCAACGCCTGCTCCAGCCCGGTCAGATCGGCCACCACTTCCACCCCGGCACGAAACGAGGCCTTCAAGTAGGCCTTGGCGGCAAAGCCCATGCCCCCTGCCGCACCGCTGCCGGGGCTATCGCGCAAGTCCTGACCGAGGACCTGAGCCGTATGGTCGGCAAAACGGCCGAGTGCGGCGTCCAGCGCCATGACCTGCTCGGGCGATGCGCCTTTTTGCGGGCCGAAGACAGAGGAGGCACCATTCGGTCCGCAGAGTGGATTATCGACGTCGGCGGCGATTTCGACGCACACGTCAGACAAGCGTGGATCGAAACCGCTCAGATCGATACGCGCCAGGTCGGCAAGCGCGAGCCCACCCGGCGCGAGAGTCTGATCGTCAGCATTCAGAAAGCGCGCGCCCAAGGCTGAAAGCATGCCGCTGCCGCCGTCATTGGTTGCGCTGCCGCCGATGGCCAGGATCACCCGACGAGCCCCCGCATCAAGTGCCGCCGAGATCAATTGGCCGGTGCCTTCCGTGCTGGTCACACAGGCGTCGCGTTGTGCCAGGGTCAGCAGTTGCAAGCCACTGGCCATGGCCATTTCGATGATTGCGGTCCTGCTCTCCGCCAGCCAGCCCCACTGGGCATTGACCGGGGCGCCCAGCGGACCGCTGACGCTGGCGCTCATCAGCTCGCCATTGCAGGCAGCCAGCAGCGCCTCGATGGTGCCCTCCCCGCCGTCTGCCATCGGGCATTTGATCAGTTCTGCGTGCGGCCAGACCTCGGCCAGACCACTGGCGATCGCGTCGGCAACTGCCTGGGCGCTGAGGCTGTCTTTGAACGAGTCGGGGGCGATGACTATTTTCATTGTTGTTCTCCAGATCCGGTACTCGAATGCTCTCATTCCAAACCGTGCTTTCCGCCTGCCGCTCGCACAATGATCCGTCGCTATCATCGGGCGTTTGAACAAAACCCGGTTTCAGGTCTGGCGAGTGATCATCTGCGCCCCCAGGTACAGCCGCAGCAGGTCGTCGGTCTTGTAGGGATCGCAGCCCGTCAGCTCGCCAATCTTCTCCAGCCGGTAGCGCAGGCTGTTGCGATGGATACCCAGCGCTTCGGCGCAGGCCTGACTTTCGCCGCTGTACTCGAACCATTTGCACAAGGTGTCGAGCAGTTGCGTGTGCGTGTGCAGACGCTCCAATGGCTCGGCGACGTGTTCCGCCAGCCAGTCATGCCGGTAGCGCCAGAACAGCACCGGCAACCGATACGCTTCAAGACGCAGCAAGCGCTGCGCCGGCCTTGCCTGGCTGGCGTAGTCGAGCAGATCCCGCGCTGCGGCGCAGGCTTGGCGCAGGGTGGGCAGGTCCGCCGATTGCGCCACGGTGGCCATACGCTGCACTGGCCAGTGTTGTTCATCGAACTGCTTGAGCAGCAGCGCATCGTCACGCTCCTTGCCCGTGGCGCGGCACCAGTACAGCAACGTGGGCTCACGCAGCACGCACCAGCTGTCGGCGTAGCGCGTGCCAAGCCATTTGGCAACCTGGCTGGCAGCCAGCCCCTCCTCGCCAAACTGCAGCAGCACCACCTGACGCGCCATGTGCGGCTGCAAACCCAGCTGTCGTGCTTCATCCACCAGGCTGTCGGGGCACTCCGGCAACAGCAGGCGAGCGAGCAGGTCTTCGCTGCGCTGCGCCCGCCATTGAAGATCAGCCTGCTGACGACGCTGCTCCATGAGCATCTCGGCAGTCATCTTCACCAATTCGCCATACACCCGGACCTCGTCCGGCTCGCCAGTGATACCGAGCACGCCCACCAGTTGATGGTCGAGCATCAGCGGCAGGTTGACGCCGGGCTTGACACCCCCGAGTTGCGACGCCGCCAGGGAATCGATTTCCACCACCTGCCGGTTGGCCAGCACTCGCTGCGCGCCTTCATGACGGTTACACAATCGCTCGGCATCACCGCTGCCGATGATGATGCCCAGGTAGTCCATGACATTGACGTTGTACGGCAGGATGGCCATGGCCCGGTCGACGATGTCCTGAGCCAGCGCTCGATCAAGGGCGAACATGAACGACTCCTGACGCGTGGCGAGGCTTGCAATGCTTGAGCATATGGATACATTTTGTTGAAGTTATAGAACGCCCGAGTGTGCCTGAAAGTAGGCACGGGCGCGACGTACATGGCAGAGTGCCCGTGTCGACCTTTTGAATCCTCGAATATGTGTGCACAGGCCCCCTTTTGATCAAATTCCGACTCGCCAGCCTGCTGTCGCTATTGACCCTGCAAGCCTGCACGTCGATGGCGGAAAGCGATGAGCCGAAACAACGCTTTGAAGACTACCGTCAGCAGACCCTCGAACTGATCCGCAACCAGCGCAACTTCCAGACCGCCGACCACCAGGCCGAACTGGACTGGAACGCGCCGCGCCAGTGGACCCCGAGCGGGACACCCAAGGGCGGCGTGCTGCTGGTGCACGGCCTGGGGGATTCGGCGTGGTCGTTTCATGACGTGGCACAGACGCTCGCCGCTCAGGGCTATCTGGTCCGAACCGTGCTATTGCCGGGGCATGGCACCAAGCCCGAAGACATGCTCGACGTGCGCCTCGAACAGTGGCAGCAAGTAGTGCGCGAACAGGCGCAACTGCTCGGCCGCGAAGTGCCGAAGGTTTATCTGGGCGGTTTTTCGACCGGCGCCAATCTGGTCCTCGATTACGCCTATGGTCATGACGAAATCGCCGGCCTGCTCTTGTTCTCGCCGGCATTTCGCTCCAACAGCGGCTATGCCTGGCTGACCCCGTGGATCGGCTGGGCACGACCCTGGCTTGCCGCGCCGAACGAAGGCCTGCGCCCAATGCAGACGCCGGTTCGTTACATGAACATGCCCACCAATGGTTTTGCGCAGTTCTATCGCAGCAGCGCGCTGGCCCAGGACCGTTTGCATCAGCGTCGCTATGACAAGCCGGTGTTCATCGCCATCGCCGAGCACGACTCGGTACTCGACACTGATTACGTGCTGGATAATTTCAGCCAGCGCTTCAGTAATCCCGCCAGTCGCCTGATCTGGTACGGCGACCTGCCCGCCCGGGCGGCCAATACGCCGCGCGTCGAGGCGCGCAAGGACTATCTGCCGGAATACCGCATCAGCCGCTTTTCACACATGGGCCTGCTTTTTTCAACGGACAATCCGCTTTACGGCGTATCCGGCAGCCAGCGTATCTGCTGGAACGGCCAGAGCACGGCGGACACCGCCAAGTGCATGGCCGGCGAGCCGGTGTGGTATTCGGACTGGGGCTATAACGAGCCGGGCAAGATCCATGCGCGGCTGACCTTCAACCCGTATTTCGAGTGGCAGACCGAGGTGATGCTCGGCGTGCTGAACGCAACGCCGTAGTACGCAACCGCCGCCCTTGTATCGTCTATACCGGGGAGCCAGGCTTTTGCAGGAGCGAACTTGTTCGCTAAGGCGTCGTTTTGAACGCCAAATCTTCTGCGGCTGTGCGGGCCCTTTCGCGAACACGTTAGCTCCTACATTTTTACCCTACGCTCAAGCATGGGGGCCCCTTGTGCGAGCAAACACGTTCGCGGCTACTCCAGCGGAACCAGCCGCTCACGGCTGTTGCTCAGGTGCGTCCACATCGCTGCACGCGCGGCATCCGGGTCCTTGCGGCGAATGGCGCTGAGCAGTGCTTCGTGTTCGAGGTTGGCCAGGTAGCCCTGATGCGCAAGGTTGTTGCCTGCCCGCTCGCTCGATGCAATGCGGCTGCGCGGAATGACCGCGCTGCCCAGGTGTTGCATGATCTCCAGAAAATACGGGTTGCCGGTGGCTTCGGCGATCAACATGTGAAAGCGTTTGTCAGCCTCGACGCAGCTGTCGTCGTTGGCCAGCAGGTCCTGATAATCATCCAGCGCCTGGCGCATGGCCGCCAGTTGCTCATCGGTACGGCGCACTGCTGCCAGCGCCACGGCCTGGGTTTCCAGGCCGATACGCAGTTCGATGATATCGCGCACTCTGGAAACGGTCTCGACCTTGAGGCGCAGCCCCGTCTGGTCACTGCGCTCGAGCACGAATGTGCCGATGCCGTGATGGGTCACCACCAGCCCGGACGCCTGCAACTTGGAAATCGCTTCACGCACCACGGTGCGGCTGACGCCATGCTCGCGGACGATCTGGTTCTCGGAAGGTAACTTCTGGCCGGGAGCGATCTTGCCAAGCAGGATGCGCTGGCTCAGTTCGGTGACCAGATCGGTGGCCAGGCTGTGCTGACGGCGTTTGGGCGCTGTGCTGGCAGGCTCTTGCATGATGAACGGATCCTGACTTGTCTGTTTATGCTGCCGTATCACGGCCTTGGCAGCGCGAATACAGGGCCGGGAGCGGCCAGAAGCCGGGTTTAACAGCCCTGCGCAGTTGTCTTACTTGTATTACAAGCATTCCCACCTGTCAAAGCGCCCGCTTCCGCCCACCCTGCCTTCCGTCAGCCATTGCGCTCAATGGCACCCGCCACCCTCAACTGATGCACGCAAGCAAAATCCCAGCATTTATTGGTCAAAACCTTAATTAAACGCGGTCACGTACGTCCGGCACACCTGCACAAAGGCGAGTGCCTCCGGTTTAATAATCTCGCAGATCATCACTGCGAAGGGATTGCACAACGGCTTTTTACTTGTATGATGACCGACAATGCGAAGGACACACTTCGCACATACCCGCATAAAAACAACGAGTGGGAGATTCAACTGTGAGCACATCCAATTCCAGGATGGCCGACGGCACAGGTTCGGTTCTGAATTCAGCCGTATCGAAGGTCAAACGTCACGTCCTGCCGCTTTTCGTCATCATGTTCATCGTCAACTACATCGACCGGGTCAACATCGGCTTCGTGCGTTCGCACATGGAGCATGATCTGGGTATTGGCGCTGCAGCCTATGGCCTGGGTGCCGGACTGTTCTTCATCGGCTACGCCCTTTTCGAAGTCCCTTCCAACATCCTGCTGCAGAAAGTCGGCGCGCGTATCTGGCTGACGCGAATCATGCTCACCTGGGGCATCGTCGCCGCCTGCATGGCCTTCATCCAGACCGAAACCCACTTCTACATCCTGCGCTTTCTGCTCGGTGTGGCCGAGGCCGGTTTCTTTCCAGGCGTGATCTACTACTTCACCCGCTGGCTGCCTGGCGTCGAGCGTGGCAAGGCGATTGCCATCTTCCTCAGCGGCTCGGCCATTGCCTCGCTGATCTCGGGCCCGTTGTCCGGCCTGCTGCTGCAAATCACCGGTTTCGGCCTGAAAGGCTGGCAGTGGATGTACTTCATCGAAGGCATGTTCTCGGTCGGTCTGTGCTTCTTCGTCTGGTTCTGGCTGGACTCCAAACCGCACGATGCCAAGTGGCTGACCCGCGAAGAACAGGATGCGCTGGTCAACGCCATCGATGCCGAACAGGCTGCCCGTGAAGCGGCGACGCCGGTCAAGGCCTCCATCGGCAAGCTGCTCAAGGACGGTCAGATCATTCTGTTCTGCCTGATCTACTTCTTCATCCAGCTGACGATTTACGCAGCGACGTTCTGGCTGCCGAGCATCATCCGCAAAATGGGCAGCCTGACTGACTTCGAAGTCGGCATGTTCAACTCGATTCCGTGGCTGCTTTCGATTATCGGCATGTACGTGTTCGCCACGCTGTCCGCCAAGTGGAAACGCCAGCAGGCCTGGGTAGCCATTGCGCTGCTGATTGCGGCTGCCGGGATGTTCATGTCGACCACCGGCAGTCCGATCTTCGCCTTCGTCGCCATCTGCTTTGCAGCACTGGGTTTCAAGTCGGCTTCTTCGTTGTTCTGGCCGATCCCGCAGGCCTATCTGGACGCGCGGATCGCCGCTGCGGTCATCGCGCTGATCAATTCGGTGGGCAACCTCGGCGGCTTCGTGGCACCCACAACCTTCGGCCTGCTGGAAGAACACACCGGTTCGATCCAGGGCGGACTGTATGGCCTGACAGCCACTTCGATCATCGCCGCAATCATCGTTTTCGCCGCGCGCAATAACCCCAAGCCTGGCGCGACGCCGGTCGCCGCCATTCAGACGCCGGCGACCCACTGATACACGTGCGCAGCCGCTTTTTCATCGGTCATATTTTCAAGGCCTTACGTTTAAAGGACCCGTCATGAACATTCAGCAATCCAATATCACCAGCAAGGCCCCCGTCATTACCGAAATGCAGGTAGTGCCCGTGGCTGGCCATGACGACATGCTGCTCAACCTGAGCGGCGCACATGGCCCCTACTTCACCCGCAACGTGGTCATTCTCAAGGACAATGCCGGGCATGTCGGTGTGGGCGAAGTGCCTGGCGGCGAGCTGATTCGCCAGACGCTGGAAGACGCGCGATCGCTGGTCGTCGGCAGCAGCATTGGCACTTACCAGAAGATTCTCAACGAGGCACGCAAGGCGTTTGCCGATCGGGACTCCGGTGGCCGTGGCCTGCAGACGTTCGACCTGCGCATTGCCATTCATGCGGTCACCGCGCTGGAAGCGGCGCTTCTCGACCTGCTCGGCCAGCATTTGGAAGTACCGGTTGCGGCATTGCTGGGCGAAGGTCAGCAGCGCGATCAGGTCGAAATGCTCGGTTACCTGTTTTATGTCGGCGACCAGCGCAAGACCGATCTGGCTTACCGCAGCGAACCCGAGGCCGATAATGACTGGTTCCGTATCCGCCATGAAGAAGCACTGACTCCAGAGGCCGTGGTGCGCCTGGCCGAAGCCGCGCATCAGCGTTACGGCTTTCAGGACTTCAAGCTCAAGGGCGGCGTGTTGAGCGGCGACCAGGAAATCGAAGCGGTGACCGCACTCGCCGAACGCTTCCCCGAGGCGCGCATTACGCTGGACCCGAACGGTGCCTGGTCGCTCAAGGAAGCGATCCGCCTGTGCCGCGATCAGCATCATGTGCTGGCCTACGCCGAAGACCCGTGCGGCGCAGAAAACGGTTATTCCGGTCGCGAAGTGATGGCCGAATTCCGCCGCGCTACCGGACTCAAGACAGCCACCAACATGATCGCCACCGACTGGCGGGAAATGGGTCACGCCATTCAGCTGCAGTCAGTGGACATTCCACTGGCCGACCCGCACTTCTGGACCATGCAGGGCTCGGTACGGGTGGCGCAGATGTGCAACGAGTGGGGCCTGACCTGGGGCTCGCACTCCAACAACCATTTTGATATTTCCCTGGCGATGTTCACCCACGTGGCCGCTGCAGCGCCGGGCACTATCACCGCGATCGATACGCACTGGATCTGGCAGGACGGCCAGCGTCTGACCAAGGCGCCGCTGCAAATCGTCGGTGGCAAGGTCGAGGTTCCGAAGAAACCAGGGCTCGGTGTCGAACTGGACATGGACCAGCTGGCCAAGGCTCACGAACTCTATAAAGGCATGGGCCTGGGCGCGCGTAACGACGCCGTGGCCATGCAGTTTCTGATCCCGGACTGGAAATTCAACAACAAGCAGCCTTGTCTGGTGCGTTGAATCGGTCTGACATTCGCAGTTGACTCGCCGCCTGTTCACTCTCTGGCTGGCACACGGCGCGCAACCCCCTTGCGCGCCGTTTTTTTAATCGAATTTGGCTTGCCGAAGCGGCATGCTACTGTCTGGTAATGTCCAGTAACGATTAGACCGTATGCGCCATCTCGCCCGCACCCGCCCTCGCCTCACCCTTGCCGCTCTGGTCGGCCTGACCGCAGGCATCGCCTGGTCCTGGCTCATCCCCCACTCGACGCTGACCCAGAGCCTGCTGACTGGCTGGGACACGGGGGTCTGGCTTTATCTGATCATGATTTTCATCCGCACGCTGCGCAGCGACGCCGACGATGTGCGGCGAGTCGCGATGAGGGAAGACGAAAACGCAGGCGTCATTCTGGTCACGGTCTGCGTCGCGGCGCTGGCCAGCCTGGCCGCGATCATTTTTGAAATCGCCAACAGCAAAGGCCTTTCCAACGACGCCAAGATGCTTCACCACGCCTTCACCGGCCTGACGGTCATCGGCTCCTGGCTGATGATCGGCGTGATCTTCAGCCTGCATTACGCACGCATGTTCTACACCTGGAAAGGCAAAGAGCCCGCACTGGCATTTGTGGGCGGTGAAAAGAACCCTGATTACTGGGACTTTCTGTACTTTTCGTTCACCCTCAGCGTTGCAGTGCAAACCTCCGATGTGGGCGTAGCGACGCGTGAAATGCGCAAGGTCGTGCTCGGCCAGTCATTGATCTGTTTTGTGTTCAACACCGCGATTCTGGGTTTTTCGATCAACATCGCCGCCAGCCTGTTCAATTAGCGTTGGCCTTGAAAAACAACCCCATCAAGAGGCTTTCAGACGATGACCCCATTGAAAATAGCGGTACTCGATGACTGGCAAAACGTCGCCAGCACTGTAGTGGACTGGTCCGTGCTCCATTCAGTGGGCAAGGTCAGTTTTCTGCATGACTACCCTGCCGATACATCGACCATGGCGCAGCGCCTGCGAGACTTCGACATCATTTGCGTGATGCGCGAGCGAACCCTGTTCGATGCGGCGCTGCTCAGCCAGCTGCCGACGCTGAAACTGCTGGTCACCGGCGGCATGCGCAATGCGGCGATTGATACCGCTGCGGCCAAGCGTCAGGGCATTGTCGTGTGTGGAACTGAAAGCTATAAGCATGCGGCACCGGAGCTGACCTGGGCGCTGATCATGGGCATCACCCGCAACCTGGTGGCCGAGGCCAACTCGCTGCGTGCCGGCAACTGGCAGGTCGGAATAGGCAGCGATCTGCATGGCAAAACCCTGGGCATTCTCGGTCTGGGCAGTATCGGTAAGTGGATCGCCCGCTACGGGCAGGCATTCGGCATGAAAGTCATTGCCTGGAGCCAGAACCTGACGCCAGAGGCTGCTGCCGAGTCCGGCGTCACCTATGTCAGCAAACAGCAACTGTTCGAGCAGGCCGATGTGCTGTCGGTGCACCTGGTGCTCAGCGATCGCAGCCGCGGCCTGGTGGACGCAGAAGCACTGAACTGGATGAAGCCCGGCGCTTATCTGATCAACTCGTCACGCGGCCCGATCATCGATCAGGCCGCGCTGATCGAAACACTGCAACAGCGCAGAATCGCCGGCGCAGCGCTGGATGTCTTCGACATCGAACCACTGCCGGCCGATCACCCGTTCCGCACGCTGGACAACGTGCTGGCGACCCCGCACATCGGTTACGTCACCGAGAACAACTACCGGACTTTCTACGGGCAGATGATCGAAGATATCCAGGCGTGGCATGCGGGGTCGCCGATCCGGGTATTTGGCTGAAGAGTCATGCAGCATCACGCTGTAACCTATGGGTGCCACGCTGCGTCCGGGCGTTGCGTGTCGCCCCCTGTAAAGCCTCACCACCAGTCTCGCGGTCGGCCCCCATTTCCAGGCCAGTAAACGACCAGTATTTCGGGCAAAAAAAAAGAACCGCATTAACCGTGAAGACTTTGCTGCACGGAAAATAAGTTCTATGCGAACCTGCTCGCCCGATGGACAATGCTCGGAATATAATTGCACCCTGATGAGCCCGAGTATCGATAAACAACAGAAACATGGAAACAGCTGCACAATCGTTATATTAAGTTTCCGACGTGCTCATATGAACATTGTCATTCCATACATTATCGCCTGCCTCGATATTCATTCTCCTGCTTTATCAGGCGCAGTCACTTTTCGCACAGACCACTGAGACATCCGATGAATATCCGCTCAGCCAGGCCACATGACAGCCTCATGGCAGCTAACGAGAAACCTGTCGTGGCAGACAGGCCCCCGGAACCGGCGAGCGCTGGCACGACGGGTGCAACTTCGGATACGCAGACGAAACTCGATACCTACACCCCTTCCGACAGGCGCTCCGCTGAAGCGGCGCAAACCTCTCCGGTCTATACCAGAGCAATGTTCAAGCGAAATGCTCAATCGCTGGAGAATGGAGCATCCTCGTCGGACACGGCGTTACTTGCCAGTCAAAAAACGCGCGTCAGTCAGGACGATACCAAGGCCGTGCTCAATGACGTGGCCACTGTCAAAGACAACACGACCTCTGCCGAGCCAGATACAAAAGTCAAAGACAAAGACAAGCTTTCCGCTTCCGAGCCCGTCAAAACCGCCGAGCCCGTCTTGCGCGGGGGAGCCAACGTCAATCCTGATGATATCGCCACACCTGCCGCTGCCACGAAGATGATTCAGGACCTGAAAGCGATTGGAGGCGGAACCTTGCGCTTTCAGATGACGCACGATCAGATCAAGGACAGCAGGCAGTTGGATAAGCTCAGGGCATTGCTCAGTGAAGGGGGCAAACAGGGTGTAAAAGTTCAGTTCACGTTCCGCGATGATGCGAACCAGGGTAGCGGAAACGTGCTGACGGGAGACAAATTGAAGCAGGCCTCGGCCGACATCAGTACCATTGTCAAAAGGTTTGGCAGTCGTACAGGCTTTGTACTGGATACCTTCCATCAGGGCGGTAAAAGCGCAAGTCAGGAATGGGCCGACATGCAGACCACGTTAATTAAATCCGCGCGCGATGCCGGTTATAAAGGAAGTATTGTTGTCGAGGACAGCAATTGGGGGGGTGGTCTGACCGCAGGTCCGCAAAGCGGCCTGGTCAAGTTTGCCGTTCAATTAAAGGCTGCCAATGGCGACGACAACCCAGCCTTGATTGGAAGTTTTCATGTGTATGCCAGAGAAAGCGAAGCCTCTTCGCGACTCGCCAGCCAGATCAAGGCATTGAAAGAGGCTGGCTATAAATTCCAGATTGGCGAAGTGGGTAATGCCAACCTGACAGCAAACAATACCTTCAAGCAAAAGGACGCCGCCACCAATGCCTTGCGGGATAATATGAGCGCTCTCAAAGCAGCCGGAGCGGATATTTTGCCCGGCAAGGAACAGTTCCAAGGGGGCAAACTTCGCCATCGTGCCGGTTTTTCAACGGCCGATCAGTACTGATGATGCAAGGCCGCGTGTGCGCAAGGGCCGGCGCCCATTACGCACGCTGCTGAACCTGCCCCTGAAAGGGTCAGGCTTTCTCCATCAGAACCCGATACCGGCACACGGCATCACAACGTATAGGCAATCCCCACCTGCACCGTCCGTGGTGCCCCCGGATAGGCATAGACATTGCCGAACGAGCCTTCCTCATAGTCCGTGTCGAACACATTCTTCAGGTCCAGATTGAGCTTCACGTGCGGGTTGACCTTGTAATAGGCCAGCAGGTCAAACACTGTATAGCTGTCCATCGAGAAAGAAGTGTTGGCCGTACGCCCGGCGCGCTGGTCGACATAGCGACCGCCGCCGCCCAGGCCCAGACCACGCAGGGCGCCGTCCTGAAACTCGTAGACGTTGAGCAGGCTGAACGTTTGCTCGGGGATGTTCATCAGCCGTGTACCGGACCGCAGCGTGTTGTCCTTGGTAACCTCGGCGTCCACGTAGGCGTAGCTGCCCATTACCCGCCACTCGGGCGTCAGGTTGCCGACCACGTTCAGGTCCAGGCCGCGACTGCGCACCTCGCCCGCCGCCACACTGAAGGTTGAATCGACCGGGTCGGTGGTCAGCACGTTACGCTTTTCGATCTGATAGATCGCCGTGTCGACACTCAGTTGCCCGTCCAGCGCCTCCCACTTGGTTCCGATTTCATAGGATTTTCCCTCCTCCGGCTTGAACCCGCCGCCCAGTCGGCTGGCGCCGCTGTTGGGCTTGAACGAGCGAGCGGTGGTGGCGTAGACGGCAAGGTCGTCGGTCAGGTCGTAGCTCAGGCCAAGGCGCGGTGTGACCGCGTTATCGCTGGCAGTCCAACTGCTGGTGCCGGGCAGGAAAGAATCGTAATCGTGTTCGAAACGCTCCAGACGCACACCGCCCAGCAGCTTCAGGCGCTCGGTCAGGGCCACCTGATCCTGCACGAAGGCAGCCCAGGTCTTGAGGTTCTCCTTGTCGTGGGTTGTCGTTCGGGTCAGTGCCGGACGAGCCTGGCTGTAGACCGGATTGAAGATGTCGATCGGGTAGGCACTGACTGCACCGCTGGAGCGTTGAATGATCGACTTGTAGTCATAATCTTCGTACTCGACACCGGTCAGCAGCGTGTGCTCGAAACCGCCCGCCGAAAAATGCCCGGTCAGATTCAGCTGCACATCGCGATCGGTCCATTCCAGCTTGCGATAGTTGAAGTTGCGCCCGAGGGTGCGACCGTCCGCCGCCAGCCCGTTGGCCTCGATGGCATCGCCTTGCAGGGAACCATCAAGGATCTGCACGCCACCGCCCAGCGTCCAGTCCGGGTTGAGGTCATGCTCGAAGCGCAGTTGTGCCATGTTGTTGTCGTTATGCAGCTTGCCCACACTCTTCTCGCCGAAGAACGTGTCGCGGGAAGCGGTACCCGTCTGATTGGCATACCGCGTCAGGCCACGATCCAGCGGCGCGTTGTTGCGCATGAAGTCGCCTTCGAAGGTGATGCGCGTGGCGTCGTTGACCTGCCAGCTCAATACCGGCGCCACGCCATAGCGCTCGGTTTCGACGTGGTCACGGAACGTATCGCCGCCCTCACCCACCACATTCAGCCGATAGGCGAAACGCCCTTCGTCATCCAGTTGCCCTGAGGCATCCAGCGTTCCGCGCTTCATGCCCTGATCATTGAGCTGACTGCCCAGCGTTACGGAAGGCTCGGCCAACGGCTGTTTGGAAACCACATTGAAGGTGCCGCCCGGATCGCCGCGACCATAGAGCGTGGTGGCCGGACCACGCAGCACCTCAAGGCGCTCGATGGTGTTGGCGTCCGGCATGTTCGGATAACCACGATTGATCGGGAAGCCGTTGCGGTAGAACTCGCCGGTGGTGAAGCCACGCACCGTAAAGGTGGTCAGCCCCTGGCCGCCGAAGTTGTTGGCTCGCCCGACGCCACCCGCGTAGTCGAGAGCATCCTGCAAACGTGTGGAACCGATGTCCTCGACCGCTTCGCGGGTCACGACGCTGACCGATTGCGGGGTTTCGTGCAGCGAGGTATCGGTACGCGTTGCGCTGGCAGACCGTGTAGCCCGATAACCATCGACCGGCCCTTGCGCCGTTTCGGCATTGGCGGCGCCCTGGATATCGATATTCTGCAACTCCATGGCAGGCTGGACGCCAGCCACCTGATCAGCCCAGGCCCCTTGAGAGATAGCCTGGATAACGCAAAATGAAACGAGAGTACGACGCATCGACATGCAGCCCTTGGCAAGAAACCAGGCCTCTTGGGACCCGGCAGGATTTTTTTGCGAATAGTACAGATTCGTATTAACGCCTGATACGAATTCCCAAAAAATACTCTCGCACAGGCCAGACATGACGCTTAGCCAATGTGGCGATAAACAGGCAAACTGCGCTTATTGCTCCTTACCAGAGAACCCACGATGCCCCTTTCCCACAAGCCTGCCGATCCTCGTTGCGCCTTGCTGGTAATCGACATGCAATACGACTTCATGCCCGGAGGGCAACTGGCGGTGGCTGACGGCGATGCGTTGCTGCCGTTGATCAATCGCCTGGGTGCGCGCTTTCCCCAGGTGGTCATCACGCAGGACTGGCACCCTGCCGGGCACATTTCCTTTGCGTCCAGCCATGCGCAGCGCCTGCCGTTCGAGAGCATTAGCCTGCCCTACGGTCCGCAGACGCTGTGGCCGGATCATTGCGTACAAGGCAGTCGCGGTGCGCAGTTACATGCCGACCTCGATCTGCCTCACGCGCAACTGGTCCTGCGCAAGGGCTGCAATGCGCACATCGACAGTTACTCGGCATTTCTGGAGGCAGACCGCACGACCCGCACCGGGCTGGCCGGGTACCTGACAGAGCGCGGCATCGACACGCTGTTCGTGGTCGGGCTGGCGCTGGACTTCTGTGTCGCCTGGTCCGCGCAGGATGCACGCAGTGCCGGTTTCAACACCTTTGTGGTCGAAGACGCCTGTCGCGCCATCGATATGAACGGCTCGCTGGAGCAGGCCTGGAAGACCATGCTGGGCATGGGTATCGAACGCGTGCAGAGCGCCGATCTGCTGGGCTAGACCGACACATTCTGCTAACTGGCTCAAACATTTCTCGATACGCTCCGCCGCTGGCGAACGACAGCGCGCGGCGCCTGTCTGAACCATCGGCCCGACATTGCCCCCGTCGGTCCATTTCATCACTGGCGCTGAGGACGTTGTATGGATCACGAAGTAGATGGCAAGACCCCCGGCCTGTCAGCCGAGGAAGAGCGCGAGATTGATGAGAATCAGCCGCCCCGCGCGGCGGTGTTGCACGAAACCATTCGCATGCAGGGCGACCATGAACTGGAGCGCAGCGTAGCCGCGCTGTGGTGGTCGGCACTGGCTGCAGGGCTGACCATGGGCCTGTCGCTGATGGCGATGGGGCTGTTGAACTCGCGCCTCGAAGGCATCCCCGGCAGTCATGTGATCAGCAGCCTCGGTTATTCGGCAGGTTTTCTGGCGGTGATCCTGGCGCGCCAGCAACTGTTCACTGAAAACACCATCACGGCTGTGCTGCCGGTCATGAGCAAGCTGAACCTGGCCAATATCGGGCGGCTGCTGCGTTTGTGGGGTGTGGTTCTGACCGGCAACCTGGTCGGTACGCTGACGGTGGCCTATGTCATGCTCAATCTGCCGATTTTCGATACCAGCACAGACAAGGCGTTTCTGGAAATTGGCCACAAGGTCATGGAAAACGACATGGCCCAGATGTTTTCCAAGGGCATCGTCTCGGGCTGGATGATTGCGACCATGGTCTGGATGATCGCGTCGATGGAAAACGCCAAGATAGCGATCATTGTGCTTATCACTTACCTGATGGCGCTCGGCGACTTCACGCACATCGTGGTGGGTTCGGCCGAAGTATCCTATCTTGTGTTCGCGGGTGAGCTGGGCTGGAAGGATTTCTGGTTTGCGTTCGCAGGCCCCACGCTGGCGGGCAACATTATCGGTGGCAGTTTTATTTTCGCTTTGATCAGCCATGCGCAGATCCGCAGTGAAAAAGACACCACAGAGAAAATGGAGCGTGATCGCAAAAACAAGGAAGAAAAACGTCGTCTGGAGAAAGCGCAGAAGCTCAAGGAAGAGGATTCCGCGGCAAAGCGAGAAATATGATCCCTATCATTAAACTTTCTTTCAGGAAACGCGGCGGATTTTAAAGGCAGAATGACTCTTTGAACGCATCTATTCAGGCAGGGACCATGACCCGAATTCTGGCAATCGAAGACGATGCCATCACTGCAAAGGAAATCGTGACCGAACTCAGCAGCCACGGGCTGGAAGTGGACTGGGTCGACAACGGCCGTGACGGCCTGGCGCGTGCAGTGAGTGGCGATTATGACCTTATTACTCTGGACCGCATGTTGCCGGAGATGGATGGTCTGACCATCGTCACCCACTTGCGCGCCCAGGGCATTTCCACGCCGATCCTGATGATCAGCGCCCTCTCCGACGTGGACGAGCGCGTTCGCGGCCTGCGTGCCGGAGGGGACGACTATCTGCCAAAACCCTTCGCGTCGGATGAGATGGCCGCACGCGTCGAGGTGTTGTTGCGACGCAGCAACCCGGTCAGCGCCGCCAAGACGGTCTTGCAGGTTGCCGACCTGGAACTGAACCTGATCACCCGGGAAGCGTGTCGCGGCGGCGAGCCGCTGATCCTGCTGCCCACCGAATTCAAGCTGCTTGAGTTTCTGATGCGCAACAGCGGACAGATCATCACCCGAATGATGATTTTTCAGGAAGTCTGGGGCTACCACTTCGATCCGGGCACCAACCTGATCGACGTTCACATCGGCCGTTTGCGCAAGAAGATCGACCAACCCGGTACCGCACAGCTCATTCAGACCGTGCGAGGATCCGGCTATGTCATTGCCGAACCCGTCTGACGGCTGGCGATCATCCACAAGTCGATTACTGGCGCTGTACAGCTCGCTGTTCGTAGCCTGGAGCGTGATTCTGCTTGGCGTGCTGTATTGGGAGGTGACGTCCTATCTGGACACCCTCGCCCGCCAGTCGCTAACCCATCGCCAGCAACTGTTTTCACGCTTCGAGGGCCAGGGTCTGGTGGACGCTCTGGCCACCAGCATGACCTTCGATACCCGCTCGGTGGATGCCTACGGTCTGTTCGACGAGAACTTCGGCCCGGTTGCCGGGCCTATCACCAGCGTCCCGAAAAACCTGCCTATCGACGGCCAGATTCATGTGCTGAACGATTGCATCGAATCGGACGATCCAGGCATGCCGCAAGGCAGTTGCGATGCGATCGTCAATCGCACGTCGGACGGCCGCTGGCTGGTGCTGGTTCGCGAGAACGGCTCGCTGTTTGCGGTGAGCACGCTGATCCTGCATGCCTTGCTGTGGGGCATCTCGCTGACCATTATTCCCGGGGTTGCCGGCTGGCACTTGCTGCGCCGTCGGCCGTTGCGGCGCATCCGTGCGATCCAGGCCAGCGCCGAATCGATCATCGCCGGCGACATGGCCGGCCGTCTGCCGGTCTCCAACAGGCGCGATGAACTGGACATGCTGGCGGTGATCGTCAACGCCATGCTGGACCGCATCGAAAAGCTCATGAACGAGGTCAAGGGCGTCTGCGACAACATCGCCCATGACCTGCGCACACCGCTGACCCGCTTACGTGCGCAGCTTTACCGTATTCAGCAGCAGTCAGCCCACGATTCGACCCATGCCACACAGATTGCCCAGGTCATCAGCGAAGCTGACACGCTGATGGCACGCTTCCGTGGACTGCTGCGCATTTCCGAGCTGGAAGACCGCCAACGGCGCTCGGCATTCGTTGAAGTGGAACTGCGTCCACTGCTGCAGGAGCTGCATGACTTCTATCTGCCACTGGCCGAAGAAGACCAGATCACCCTGATACTCGACCTGCATGAAACGTTACCCACCCTGGTAGGCGACCGCGCCCTGCTGTTCGAGGCACTGACCAACCTGCTGGGCAACGCAATCAAGTTCACCCCCGGCGGCGGAATCGTCAAAGTCAGCGCCTACCCTGCCGCAGGCGGCACCACGCCGTGCATCGAGGTACAGGATTCCGGGCCTGGCATCCCCGTCGCCGAGCGCGCCGCTGTCTTCCAGCGCTTCTATCGCAGTGAGGCTGGCACCGAGCAAAGCGGCTTCGGCCTCGGTCTCTCGGTAGTGGCCGCAATCGTCAATCTGCACGGTTTTACACTGCAAATAGGCACCAGCGAATACGGCGGCGCAAGCTTGCTGCTGGAATGCCGCACAGTGAATACGCTGGCCTGAGATTCAGGCACCTTCCAAGCCCTTGATTGCACGATCGTGCCTGCTTTTTGACGAGATTAATGCGTCTGGCTCAAGGGTTTCAGCGATTTCGATATTAATCTGGCGCGTTCTGCCAAGCGTAAGTTTGTAACTAGATGTTGCAAATCTGCACGCAGCTTGACGGTTTCAGCACTGACAAGTTCTTCCCAATAAATACGCTTTTCAGGCTCGATACGGCGTTTTTCCCCGATTAAATCCTTCTCTTGTGCAAAAGATGATGGCCAAACGCCAAGGTGAATTGTGAGCAACTAGACATTTTTATGACGTCAGTGACTTGTCGCAATGCTGGCACTGCGTTATCTATGTCCGGGCAAACACAGTTCCTGCGGTAACGTTTCCGCTGCACCCAGAATAATAACTCACCGGATTTCGCCACTTACCAGGCGAGGCTTTGGCATGGCTGCCGAAGCAGAGAACGCTGTACTAATTGCTGGATAAAATTTTAGCTGGGAGGCTGTTATGGGCGCACAATCGAAGATTCTAACCATCGGTAAGTACAAGGTTTACGCCGAGACTTACTGGAAAGGCAGCGACGCCAAGACCATTCTGCTGGTCAACGGTGCACTGTCGACCACTGGCTCTTTCGGGCAGACGGTCAAGTACTTGCAACCGCACTACAACCTGGTGCTGTTCGATCTGCCGTTTTCAGGACAATCCCGAGCGCATAACCCGGACGACATGATTGTCAGCAAGGAAGATGAAGTAAACATTCTCCTGCAACTGATTGATCTCTATCAGGTAAACCACCTGCTGTCAGTCTCCTGGGGCGGTGTCTCGGCCCTGCTGGCCCTCTCCGAATGCCCTCCATCCGTGGAAAAGGCCATCATCAGCTCGTTCTCGCCGGTCCTCAACGAGGCCATGCTCGACTATATCGATAACGCCCAGATCTACCTCGCCGCCCGCGAAAAACGCAAGATCGGCTCACTGCTCAACGACACCGTGGGCAAGTACCTGCCGCGCCTGTTCAAACTCTATAACTACAAGCACCTGATCAGTCTTGCCGAGCATGAATATCGCCAGATCGACTTTCACATCAGCCAGATTCGCCAACTAAGCGCCAGCAATTACGTCGAGCGTTTTTCCTCGATCAACATTCCGGTGCTGTTCATCAACGGTGAAAAAGATGAATACACCACTGTTGAAGATGCCCGCATGTTTTCCAACTACATCGCCAAAAGCAGTTTCAACGTAGTTCCGGACACCGGGCATTTTCTGGACCTGGAAAGCAAGGCGGCATGGCACCATTCGCAAAGAACCGCACTGACATTTCTGGGCACTGAAGCGACCCAAGAGGTATGGCCCAGCGTCACCGCGATGGCCTGAAGCTCGCTCGCCTGGCCCGGGAAGCCCTTGCGCTTTTCCGGCCTGACGCTGTGACTCATGGATGATGTTGGCTTCTCTGATCGGGCAGTGCTATTCGTTGATGACTTTTCCCTTTGCAACGCTCCGGCGTTCGTGCTGCCGTGTTTCCGGAAATATCCGGCCGTTGCACTCCCTGTACACTCAGCCCGGCGTGGTGCTGGGGTTCATCTCGCTACTCTCGCTCAGCGCTTGCTCTGCAGGAAAACCCGCAGAAAAGGCGCTGGTGCGAGTCGTCGCGCAACCGGTTGCCCTACTGAACGTTGCCAGCAGTGTGACGCTGACGGGCGATATCCAGGCCCGCAAGGAAACTGAGCAATCGTTTCGCGTCTCCGGCAAGCTGATCAAGCGCTATGTGGATGTCGGGGATCGAGTGCGGGTCGGACAGGTTCTGGCCAGACTCGACGCACGCGAGCAAAACACCGAACTGGCGTCAGCCAGTGCCGAAGTCGCCGTACGACAGTCGCGGCTGCACCTCGCCGAACAGAACTACCAGCGTCAGCAAATGCTGCTGCCCAAGGGCTATACCAACCTCAGCGAATACCAGAAGGCACGCTCCGGGCTCGACAGTGCGCGGGGGGATCTGGCCGCACTGCAGGCACAGCTGGCCAACGCGCGTGATCAGGTCGGTTACACCGAGCTGTTCGCCGCAGCCGATGGCGTCGTGACGGCGCGCTATGCCGAAGAAGGTCAGGTGGTTCAGGCCGCCACTGCGATTTTCAGCGTCGCTCATGATGGCGAGCGCGAAGCGGTGTTTTCCGCGTACGAATCGCTGCTGCGCGCCGATCAGACCGGTGCTGCAGTGACTGTCAGCCCCTTGGGCCAGCCGGAGATGCAGCTGACCGGCATCATCAGGGAAATCACCCCTATCGTCTCCGCCGCGAACGGCACGTTGCGAGTGCGCGTTGCTCTGCAGGGTGCCGCTGCGTCGCTCGCACTGGGCTCCGTGGTCAGCGCTCGCTTGCAGACGCAGTCGCAATCGGTGTTCGCCCTGCCCTGGTCCGCCTTGAGCCGTACACAAGGACAACCGGCAGTCTGGCGGGTGGACGCTCAGGCCAAGGTCAGGCTGACGCCTGTGAAAGTGCTGCGTTACGAACAGGGCCAGGTCATTGTTTCAGAGGGCTTGTCCGAAGGTGATCGAGTAGTTTCCCGGGGGCTGCAGTTTCTCTACCCGGGACAACGGGTAGAGGTCGCAGGGCAAGCGCAAGCCGAACAAAGCGTCTCGCTGACGTCATCGGGAGCTGCGCAATGAGCACCTCGTGCGTAGAACCACGAACGAGATCCCGCTGCTGGCTGATCTGCATTCTGATCGTGGCACTGCCGGGCTGCCGCGACAAACCGCTTCGCGAGGTTGTCGCACGCCCGGTGCTGTTCACCGAAATAGTCGATCAGCGCAGCGCCTCTTATGGCCGCTTCGCCGGCGTCATCCAGCCGCAGTATGAAGTGGCATTGGGGTTTCGTGTCGCCGGGCGACTGGCAACCCGGCACGCTGAGATCGGCGATCAAGTGCGCAAGGGCGATCTGCTCGCCACCCTGGAACCCGCCGACCAGCAACACCGTTTGCACTCCCGCCAGGCCGAACTCGGCAAAGCCCAATCCGCCTGGCAACAGGCACGCGATGAGTTGACGCGCTACCAGCAACTCTATGAGCGCGGTATCGGCTCGCGGGCGCGAATGGATCAACTGGACAGCGACCTGCGCACTCAGGACGCGCTGCGCAATCAGGCACGCGTCGCCGTGCAGCAGGCCACTGATCATGTGTCCTACACACGCTTGTCAGCCGAGTTCGATGGCCTGATTACTGGATGGCAAGCCGAGGTCGGCCAGGTCATGGCGACCGGTCAGGCAGTGGTCAACCTTGCGCGCCCGGACAGCCGTGAAGCGCTCGTCGACTTGCCACTCGGTTCGCTGAATGAGAGGCACCGCATCAGAGTGATTTCGCAACTGAACGAACAGCTTTCAGTGGCCGCGAATGTCCGCCAGCTTGCACCGCAAATCAATGCCGAGACCCGCACTCAGCGCGTCCGCCTGGCCTTGCAGAATCCTCCGGACAGCTTTCGCCTGGGCTCGACCGTCACCGTAGAGATCAGTGGCGACGCACCGGCGTTTCATGACCTGCCCGGCAGCGCAGTGCTGCAGCGTGACGGCACGTCTCAGGTGTGGGTGATCGACCCGACGACATCGACACTGGTCCCGCGCGCGGTGCAGGTACTGGCGCGATCGGGGTCAACGGTAAGGGTCAGCGGCGCGCTGCACAAGGGCGAAAAAGTAGTGACTGCCGGCGTCAACGGCATGCAGTCCGGTCAGAAGGTCCGTGTGCAGCGAGAGGTCAGTTTGTGAAGGAGCGCTTCAATCTGTCGGCCTGGGGGCTCAGGCATCGCACGCTGGTCTGGTACATGATGTTCGTTTCATTGCTGATGGGCAGTTGGTCATTCCTGAATCTGGGGCGTGAGGAAGACCCTTCATTTGCCATCAAGACCATGGTCATTCAGGCGCGTTGGCCGGGTGCAACGCTGCCCGACACCCTGCAGCAGGTGACTGATCGGCTGGAAAAGAAGCTCGAAGAAATCGACGCGCTGGATTACGTGAAAAGCTACACGCTGGCTGGCGAATCGACGCTTTTCGTCTTCCTCAAGAGTGAAACCCGAAGCGCCGACATCCCTGCGGCCTGGTATCAGGTGCGCAAGAAGATCAGCGATGTGCGCAGCGAGCTGCCCAGCGGCATCCAGGGCCCTGCGTTCAACGACGAGTTTGGCGATGTGTTCGGCAGCATCTACGCGTTCACCGCCGATGGCCTGTCTTTCCGCCAACTGCGTGATTACGTCGAGCAAGTGCGCGCCGACATCCGCAGCGTGCCTAATCTGGGCAAGATCGAGTTGCTCGGCGCCCAGCGCGAAGTCATTTATCTGAATTTCTCGATCCGCAAGCTCGCGGCGCTGGGCATCGATCAGCGCCAGGTGCTGCAAAGCCTGCAAGCGCAAAACTCGGTTACGCCTGCTGGCGTGATGGAGGCCGGTCCCGAACGCATTGCGGTGCGGGCCAGCGGGCAGTTCAGCAATGAACAAGACCTCGAGGCGGTCAATCTGCGCTTCGGTGACCGGTTCTTTCGCCTCAGCGATCTGGCGACCATCGAGCGCCGTTATGCCGATCCGCCCTCCTCACTGTTCCGCTTCAATGGCCAGCCAGCCATCGGCCTTGCGGTGGCCATGAAGCAAGGTGGCAACATCCAGGCATTCGGCAACCAGTTGCAGCAACGCATCGACGATCTGACCACTGAATTGCCGTTGGGCATCGACGTGCACCTGGTTTCCAGTCAGGCCGATGTGGTCGAAAAAGCCATCGGCGGCTTCACCCATGCACTCTTTGAAGCGATCCTGATTGTGCTGGTCGTCAGCTTCATCAGCCTCGGCATTCGTGCCGGTCTGGTAGTGGCCTGTTCGATCCCGCTGGTGCTGGCGCTGGTCTTCGTGTTCATGGAGTACAGCGGCATCACCATGCAACGTATCTCGCTGGGCGCGCTGATCATCGCCCTGGGGCTGTTGGTGGATGACGCGATGATCACCGTCGAGATGATGGTCACTCGCCTTGAAAGCGGCGATTCGCTACCGCAGGCCGCCACTTTCGCGTACACCTCGACCGCGTTCCCGATGCTGACCGGCACATTGGTGACGGTCGCCGGTTTCGTGCCCATCGGCCTGAACTCCAGTTCCGCAGGCGAATACGTGTTCACCATGTTCGCCGTCATTGCCGTAGCGTTGCTGCTGTCCTGGCTGGTGGCGGTACTGTTCGCGCCACTGATTGGCGTGCACATCCTCAAGGCGTCGGCGCAACACGCCGCGCCGGGGCGCTGGATGCGTGGTTTCAGCCGTCTGCTGGTCAAGGCACTCGAGCACCGCGGATGGGTCATAGGCATCACGGTGCTGATGTTCATCGGGTCGCTGTTTGCAGGAAGGCTGCTGCAGAACCAGTTCTTCCCGGACTCCGACCGGCCGGAAATTCTGGTGGATATCTACATGCCGCAAAACGGCTCCATCGAAGGTACCCGCCAGACCATGGACCGCTTTGAAGCAGCGCTCAAAGGGGACGCCGATGTGCTGCGCTGGAGCTCTTACGTGGGCAAGGGCGCGGTGCGTTTTTACCTGCCGCTGGATCAGCAATTGAGCAACCCGTTCTACGGACAGCTGGTGATCGTCAGCCAGGGTGGCGAAGCGCGTGACCGGCTGACCGAACGCTTGCGTCAGCGCTTTCGCGACGATTACGTCGGCGTGGGTGGCTACGTTCAGCCGCTGAACATGGGGCCGCCGGTGGGCTGGCCGGTGCAATACCGGGTCAGCGGGCCGGACATCGAACAGGTGCGCAGCCAGGCCATGGCGCTGGCGGCGATTCTCGATGCCAACCCCAATATCGGTCAGGTCATCTATGACTGGAACGAACCGGGCAAGGTGCTGAAGATCGACATCGCGCAGGACAAGGTGCGCCAGTTCGGTCTGTCCTCCGAGGACGTGGCGCAAATCCTCAACAGCCTGGTCAGCGGCACCACCATCACTCAGGTGCGTGACAGCACCTATCTGATCGACCTGGTCGGACGCGCCGACAGCGACGAACGCAGCTCGGTGCAGACCCTCGCCAACCTGCAGATCCCGACACCCGGCGGTGCGAGCGTGCCGCTGCTGGCGTTCGCCACACTCAGTTACGAGCAGGAACAGCCGCTGGTCTGGCGCCGCGACAGGCTGCCGACCATCACCCTGAAAGCCAACGTGCTCGGCACCTTGCAGCCGGCAGCGCTGGTCAGGCAATTGAAGCCCGACGTCGATGCCTTCAGCGCCCGCCTGCCGTTACGCTACTCGGTCGCCACCGGCGGCGCAGTCGAGGCCAGCGCGCGCTCACAGGGTCCGATCCTGAAGGTCGTGCCGTTGATGCTGCTGTTGGTGGTCAGCTTTTTGATGATCCAGTTGCACAGCGTGAAAAAACTGCTGCTGGTGGTCAGCGTGGTGCCGCTGGGCCTGATCGGCGTGGTCGCAGCCTTGTTGATTTCCGGCTATCCGCTGGGGTTCGTGGCGATTCTGGGCGTGCTGGCGCTGATCGGCATCATCATCCGCAACTCGGTGATTCTGGTCACGCAGATCGATGAATTCATTGCCGCCGGGGAAAGCGCCTGGACATCGGTGGTCAAGGCCACCGAACATCGCTGCCGACCGATTATGCTCACCGCAGCGGCCGCAAGCCTGGGCATGATCCCGATTGCCCGCGAGGTGTTCTGGGGGCCGATGGCCATTGCGATGATCGGCGGCATCGCCATCGCCACCCTGCTGACCCTGTTTTTCCTGCCGGCGCTGTATATGGTCAGCTATCGGATCAGGCCACCTGCTGTTTAGCAGGTCAGATTTCCACCGGCAGGAAATCGAACAGCGCCTGCGGGGCCTCGACCAACATGATGCGCTTGAGCGGGTCCGGGCATTCGAGCGCGCCGAACTGCTCGATCACATGGGTATAGCTGACCACGTGCTCATGCTGGGTGTGCGGCCAGTCGCTGCCCCATACCAGTCGGCGCGGACCAAAGCTTTGCAGCAGCAACGGCCATGCGGCGCGAGCAAACGTCGCGTTCTGCTCGACACTGCCGCCCAGACGATAGATCGCCGAAATCTTCATCCACATCTGCCCGCTAAGGCCCAACTCCAGCAAGGCCTGGAACGCCGGATCATCAACACCAAGGCGCGCATCGGGCCGCCCGAAATGGTCAATCACCAGCTTGCAACCGAACGGCAACAACTGCCGAATCAGCCCCGGAAGGTCAGCGACCTCGCGGTGCAGTTCGACATGCCAGCCTAGCGTCCAGATGTGTTTGAACAGCGTCTTCCATTCCGGCGCGGCAAAGTCTGGCAGCGGCCTGCCGATCAGGTTCAGGCGGATGCCGACGATGCCCAGCCCGGCCATACGCTGCAACACACCGCGACTGATGTTCGTGTCGACCACCGCCACACCGCGCAGGCGGTCCGGAGCCTGCGCCAGGGCATTGAGCAGAAACCGGTTATCAGTGCCCAGAAAACTGGGCTGGATCAAAACGCCGTGGCTCAGGCCATGTTCGCTCAGGTTGGCCAGATAGGCCTGCACCGTTGCGTCGTAGTCCGGGCTGTAACGCCGTCCTGACGCCAGGCTCAAATCCTTGCTGAAGACATGTGCGTGGGCATCGATGCCCCGTATTGGCGTGGTACAGGAATCAGTCATGGGTTCGTCTATAAGAAGTCAGCACGGCGCCGCAACACCGCGAATGAAAGGTTTTCAAGCCCGCTGCGCTGCGCCCTTCTCCAGTGGTTTGGCAACCGGCAGCGTGGTCTCAAGGTTGCGCCCACGGGTTTCCGGCAGACAGAAAGCGGCAATCATTGCCACGCCGTAGGCGATGCCGGCGTCGATTCCGATGGCGCTGCCGAGCGACATTGACTGGCTCATATGCCCCACCAGAAACGGGAACACCGCCGACAGCACGCGCCCGAAGTTGTAGCAGAAGCCCACCCCGGCACCCCGCACCTCTGCCGGATAAAGCTCGTTGAAAAACGAGCCGAGGCTGGCCGGAATGCCTGCGGCGAAGAAGCCCAGCGGAAAGCCGAGAAACAGTATCTGTGTGTTGCTCAACGGCAGCATCAGGTAGCACTGCACGGTGACCACGCAGCACAAGGCGAACAGCATGATGTTCTTGCGTCGACCAATGCGGTCGATCAACAGACCGCTGCACACGCAACCGCACCAGAACGCAACGATAATGACCGCCAGATAGCCGCCTGAACTGAGCACGGACAGGTTGCGCTCGGTTTTGAGAAAGGTCGGCAACCAGGTCATGACTGCGTGATAACCGCCGTGCGCACCGAGCCCCAGCAAGCCACCGAGCAAGGTAACGCGCAGCAGCTCGGGGCGAAAAATCCCGGCCATCGACTTGAAGAAGTTGACCTTCGGCGCGGCGCTTTTCTGCCTGCGCAGGAAGCTCTCCGGTTCTTCGACATTGCGTCGTACCCAGATGATCATCAGGGCAGGCAGCAGGCCGACAAAGAACATCACCCGCCAGGCAATATCCTCCGGTACAAACGAATAAATCAGAGTAAACAGCACCACTGCCAGGCCCCAGCCGACGGCCCACGCACCTTGCACGGTGGCCATGACCTTGCCGCGGTAGCGGGACTGAATCGTCTCGGCCATCAGCACCGCGCCTGCTGCCCACTCACCACCGATGCCAAAGCCCTGCAGCGCCTTGACGATCAGCAACTGGTTGAAACCGGTCACGAACGCAGACAAAAAGGTAAAGAAGGAAAACCACAGAATCATCCACTGCAGCGTGCGCACCCGGCCATAGCGGTCGGACAGCGTCCCGCCCACCCAGCCACCCAACGCCGACGTTACCAGCGTCACCGCGCTGATCAGCCCGGCATCGCCCTTGGTCAGGGCAAACGCAGCAATCAGGGCGGGAATGGCCAGACCGAACATCTGCACTTCCAGAGCGTCCAGCGACCAGCCGCCAAAACAGGCCCAGAAGGTCTTGCGCTCTTTGGGAGTGACATCGCGATACCAGTTGAACATGGCGTTTATCCTGATGGGCGTTGCACGGCTCGGGCAGACTGCAGCGCTGTCAGCGAATGTCCACGCTGTAGCGGAAATGGCTGGCATGCCCTCGCGAACGACGCCATTCCAGTGGTTCACCGGCGTAATTACGCGCCACACGCTCGATGACCACCACCGCACTGCCGACCGGAATCTGCAGCAACCGGCCGTACACGTCGTTGACCGTCTCGGCCGTCAGGCTTTCTTGCGCACAGGCGACCACCTGACCGCAGACGTCTTCGTAGATCGGATAAAGCAATGGCCCCTGCGTATCGAGGTCAAGCTCCAGCAATGCCTGAAACCGCGCACGTGGCAGCCAGATCTCTTCGGCCAGCACCGGCTGGCCATCCAGCAACCGCAAGCGGACCATACGAATCACCGGCGCACCGGCGGCCATCCCCAGCGCCTGAGCGACCGACGAAGGCGCGTCCACAGGCTCGACGGACAAAATCCGGCTTTCCGGCACCCGGCGTTCACCCGCTTCGGTTTGAAAACGGAAAAAACGAAACAGCGAGGACTGGAACTGCGCGCGACGAATGAACGTGCCACGCCCCTGCTGGCGCTCCAGAATGTTGTCGCTGACCAGCAAATCAATGGCCTTGCGCACCGTACCGGTGGACAGGCCATACTCGGCAGACAACGCCGCTTCGGTAGGAATCGCCTCGCCCGGACGCCAGCGATTATTGGCAATCTGCTCAGCCAGGCTGTCGCGCAGGCGTTGATAAAGCGGTAGGCGTTCGTCGCTGGAAAGCTTGTTCATTGTTTTATTCATCCAGTCATCTATATGAATTTCTGAAAAGAGTATTCATCCGTGGCAAGCGAAGGTCAATAGTTCGCGAGCGTGCGTGACTATACCGACACATCGCTGCGCTTCGCTGATCATCATTCCCGGAAATATCCTGTATCAACTCGCAGCACCTACTTAATGGCCGATAAAACCGTTAGCCTGCGCTGCATCGATCAAAAACCGCCTGACAGACACGCGTCCAGCGTCTGACAGTCCATGCTCAAGCGAGACTTTCATGCCCCACTCGTCCCAATCCGCGCATAACGCTGTGACCATGACCCCGGCCATGGTCATGCTGTTTGCCTTCTGCTGTGGCGCGATCGTCGCCAACATCTACTACGCCCAGCCGATCATCGAGCTGATTGCGCCGGACATCGGGCTGTCGAGCACGGCGGCCAGTCTGATCGTTTCATTGACGCAGATCGGTTATGCGCTGGGGCTGTTCTTTCTGGTGCCGCTGGGCGATTTGCTGGAGAACCGCAGGCTGATGCTGGTGACGACTGTCGTCGCGATTCTCAGCCTGCTGGGTGCCGCCTTCGCCGAGCAGCCGAATGTGTTTTTGCTGGTCTCGTTGCTGGTGGGCTTCAGTTCAGTATCGGTGCAGATGCTCATTCCGTTGGCGGCGCATCTGGCTCCGGAGGAGTCGCGTGGGCGGGTCGTTGGCGGGATCATGGGCGGACTGCTGCTGGGGATTCTGCTGGCGCGGCCGATTGCCAGTCTGGTGGCCGACCATTTCGGCTGGCGGGCGGTGTTCGGCTCGGCGGCTGTGGTCATGATCGGCATCAGCGTGGTACTGGCGACTACCATGCCGAAACGCCTCCCGGATCATCGTGCGTCCTACGGCCAGTTGCTGTTCTCGCTATGGACTCTCCTTCGTACCCAGCCGGTGCTGCGCCAGCGTGCCTTTTATCAGGCCTGCATGTTCGCGACCTTCAGCCTGTTCTGGACCGCCGTGCCGCTGGAGCTGTCGCGCAACCACGGGCTGTCGCAAAGCCAGATCGCGATCTTCGCCCTGATCGGCGCGATCGGTGCCATTGCGGCGCCCATCAGCGGCCGCCTGGCAGACGCTGGCTACACCCGCATCGCATCACTGGGCGCACTGCTGTTCGGCGCACTCAGCTTTCTTCCAGGCCTGGTTCATCCAGCGTACAGCGTGATTGGCCTGGCCATAACCGGCGTGGTGCTGGATTTCTGTGTGCAGACCAGCATGGTCTTGGGCCAGCGCACGGTCTACGCGCTGGATGCCGCCAGCCGCAGCCGGCTCAACGCGCTGTACATGACCAGTATTTTCATCGGTGGCGCCATTGGCTCGGCAGTCGCCAGCCCGCTGTTTGATCACGGTGGCTGGACCTGGGTGCTGATCGCTGGCACGGCACTCCCACTGATTGCATTGCTCGCGCTGCTCAGGGACCGATCCAGGCAGAATGCGTAAACCCTGCACTTTGTAACTGAATTGCAGGATAATGCCGCGGCGATGGCATAGCCCATCGCCCTTCTGGCTCTCTCTCGCACCTAAAGGCTCGCGTATCCGGCACCTCTGGATCTGCGCGATTGAACACGGATTGTACAGACGCCTCATCCCAAGGCCCCGAATCCGTCGATACTGCTTTTCAAGCGGATCGGCACGCACTTGCGCAACCCGAACAAGGCATAACAGCAATGGACGCAGCACCACGAACAAGCAAGATTTCCGCGATTTTCGCCAAGATATCGCTCGGCATCAGCGGTATGATCGGGGCTATCTGGAGCATCTTCACCTACCTTTTCCCGGACCCGGCCGTTCTTGGCCTCAGTATTGACTTCATAAACTGGAAGACACTGGTCATTATCGTCGGCACCGGTATGGTGATAAGCGGGCTGTACATCGCAATCATGGCCAGAAAGCTTCCATCGCCGCTCAAGCTCGGCGTCTGGCTGGCACTGTCACTGTTTCTCTGCGCGGTGTTCTTCAAACTGGGCGGCGAATACGCTAAACCTTCGGTCGATTTCGCTCGTGCTCAGACACTGTTCACCGAGAACGAAAGCGCCAACCTGTTCGGCAAGCGCTCCGAGACCGTCGACAACGTAAGTATGGAGTTGCTGGGTTGTGACCAGAACGGCCAGTCGCCTACCTGCATGCTGGAGCTGATCAATAAAAGTGCCGATCGCGACTTCAGGTTTCTCAACCCGGTCAGCCTGTTCGAAGAAACCGGCGGCGCGCTGGGGCTTTCGCAACTGCGTGTCGGCGATGCAAAGTTCGATCGCTGGGACAGCTTCCAGTTGATCCGCAACGTGCCTACCCGCGTGACACTGATCTTTGAAGCGACCAAGGGCCGTGTGAAGCAGTCACCTGCCTTGAAGCTGACCTTCCGCGATCGCGAGAACAAGGACAACGTGCTCAAGTTCAACGAGGTCAAGGTCAACTAGTTGACCGAAGATTGTGCGTCGCCCCTCGGACGACGCACGTATTCACTGGCGGTTTGACTGTTTCAACCAGGCCGCCAGATCCATCACTTCAGCCTCGTTGATGCTGTGCCCCATGCCTTCATACGCATGCAACTGCGGCGTCAGACCGAGCGATTTCAGCGTCGCTTCGGCTTGCGGGGCGCTGGCATAGGCCACCTGGCGATCCTGCGTGCCGTGACCGATGAATACGCTCAGTGCCTTGAGATCGTCGGAGGCTTTGACCTCGGACTTCACGACCGGCAGCAGCCTTCCGCTCAACGCCGCGAAGCCACCCACCAGTTTGGGCTGTCGCAGGGCGACTTCGTAACTCATCATGGCGCCCTGGCTGAAACCGATCAGGAAGACCTTGCCTGGCTGCGTATGAAACTTCTCGGTGGCTTTGCCGATGAACGCAGCCAACCGGGTACCGCTGCTTTTCAGGTCATCAGTCACACCGTCGTAATCCGCGACGCCGGGCTTCTGGGTGAACCATTTGTAGCTGTCAGCGCGCAACTCCATCGGCGCCTGTACCGACACGTAGTTGTAGTCGGCCGGAAGCTCTTCCTTGAGCCCGAACAGGTCGGCCGCATTGCTGCCGTAACCGTGGATGAAAATCACCAGCGGCTGGTCAGGCTTGTCGACATTGGTCTGCGCCAGGTAATCCAGTGGCAGATCGGTGTGCAAGGTGTCCTGGGCCTGTGCCATTGCGGTGAAGGCAAACAGCAAGGCAGCGAAGAATTTCAGCATGTTCATCACCTCTGTTTGACGCTGCCAACGGGCAGCGTCGTGAGTGGGCGTGGTGGCAGAAACCAGCACAGCGTCAGTTCTGCATGCTGGTCCGCGAAACTTCCGGCTTGATCAGCTGCATCTGCTGACGGTAATCATCCGTCACCTGACGCGCCTGGCTGCTGCTGGTAATGACCCGCGGCGTGATCAGCACGATCAGTTCGGTACGGTTCTTGGACTTGCTGGTATTGCCGAACAGCCATCTCAAGCCCGGGATGCGTCCCAGATAAGGTACGGCACTGACCGACTCGGCGTTATCCTGCTTGATCAAACCGCCCAGCAGTACGGTCTGACCACTCTGCGCGGCCACCTGCGTGGCGACCGAGCGGGTGGAGATACGCGGATTGCCGTTGGCGTCGTTGCCAGTGGTATCGGTGTCGGCACTGCTGACCTGCTGCTGAATGTCCATATACACCAGCCCGCCCGGGTTGATGCGCGGCACGACGTCGAGAATCACGCCGGTCTGCACATATTCGACGCTGCTTAATGTAGTGTCGGTGGAGGAGTTGGTGTTGATCGAGGTCTGGCTGATCGGGATATTGTCGCCGACCTGAATCTGCGCCTGCTGGTTGTTCATCACCACCAGCGACGGTGCCGACAGGACCTGGGTACGCCCATTGGTTTCCAGCGCCCGCAAGGCGACTTGCAGGTTGTTGCTGACGAAGGAGTAGAAGAACGCGTCAGTAGAGGCCAGCGCCGCCCCGCCGGTACCAATCGCACCCTGACTGCCTGAGGTGTTGGTGACGTTGCCGGTCGTACCCGAGTTGCCCGCCAGACGCCCGAGGTACCACTGCACGCCCATATCCAGCTCGCCCGTGAGCTGTACTTCCAGAATGCGCGTCTCGATCTGCACTTGCAGCGGCGGATTATCGAGGCGTTTGATGGCCGACTCGATCTCCTTCCACTGCGCCGGGCGGGTGCGCACCAGTAGCTGGTTGCTGCTCTTCTGCGCAGTGATGCGCGTGCTGGCGTCCAGAGACTTGTTGTTGCCGCCAGACCCGCTGCCGTCCTGGCTGGCCGAATCCGAATCGCCGCTGCTCTGATCGTCGCCTTCCGATTCGCTGTCGCCATTGGTCTGGCTGTTGTTCATGCCCTGACTGTTGCCAAAACCTCCGCCATTGCTCAGGCCGCTGCCGGTACCGCCCAGCCCGTTGGAGCTGCTCATGCCGCCCACACCGCTGCCGCCACTGGAGTTGAGCGACGACAAGGTGGTGGTGCGCAGGCCCGGTGCAACCTTGGCCGCAGCGTCTTCCTTGATGGCGCCGGTGCCGTAAATCTGCCGCAGGTATTTGGCCAGATCGGTGGCCTTCATGTTGCGCACGTCATACACGTACATCTGCGGCTCGTTGCCACCGCCTTCATCGATGGTGTGAATCCACTCGCCGACTTCGTGCAGGTATTCAGGCTGCGAGGAAATCGCCACCACCGAATTGGTCCGCTCGATCGGCAGGAAACGCACCATGCCCGCCAGCGGCATGCCGCTTTCCGGGCCGAACATTTTCTGCAGCTCGGGCATCAGTTCGCCGACCGAAGCGCGCTGCAGGCCGAAGACTCCGACCGACATGCCTTTGAGCCAGTCCACATCGAAGGTGTCGATGGTGTCCTGATAGTTGGCCAGCTCTTCGGGCGTACCCGCCAGGCTGAGCACGTTGCGCGCCGGGTCGACCAGCAGGAAAGCGTTTTCGCGAGCGAACGGTTTGAGCAGCTTCTGCATCTCGGTCGCCGAGATGTAGCGCAGCGGGAACAGCCGCGCCGACATGCCCGCCGAAGGTTGCGCAACGCGCATTTCCGGGACCAGCTTGCCCGCCACCGCCTGGTTCGACGGCAGGATCACGTAGCGGTTGCCCTGCTTGATCATCGCGTTGTCGGTCCAG
This sequence comes from Pseudomonas syringae pv. coryli str. NCPPB 4273, assembly GCF_000972175.1. Taxonomy (NCBI): domain Bacteria; kingdom Pseudomonadati; phylum Pseudomonadota; class Gammaproteobacteria; order Pseudomonadales; family Pseudomonadaceae; genus Pseudomonas; species Pseudomonas syringae pv. coryli. The sequence goes on from NZ_AWQP01000004.1 coordinate 415,797, forward strand.
GACAGCAGCGTCTCGAGAATCGACAGTGCCTGTTGCTTGTTGACCGGCTTGGACGTCGAGAAGCTCACATCGCCCTTCACACCCTGGGCAATGCTGTAATTCTCGTGCAGCAGATCGCCCATGATGCTGTTGATCACCGCCTGAATCGGCTGATTGGTGAAGTTGAAGACGATGTCACCGGTCTCGGCCTGACGCGCTGCGGGAGCAGCGGCGGGCTGACGGATGAAACGCTGGTTGCCTTTGATGATCTGCCGCTGCGGCGAACTCGTCGTCTGTTGGGAAGGTGGCTCGACGGGCGGTCTTTCGCTGCGCGGGTCTACCGGCGGGCGTTGTGAACCGGTTCCCTGGAGCGCTTCCTGCAGCATGCCATTGTCGGGATCGAGTGTGTCTGACTGTGACGCGCAGCCGCCAAGGGCGACGGCGGTGGCCAGGCAAAGCAAGGGTGTGCGCAAGGTAGCGATGGCAGGAACTCCAGAAAAGGTACCCATCACAGGGTGGAATCGTTGGTTAAGGTAATCGGCGGTGTATTCGACGGCGGCGGCAGACGCAGCGCGGGCAGGCGCAGGACTTGCGTGCGGTCATCGAGTTTGAACGTAGCCTGGGTGGGCTCCAGACGGTCCAGCGTCCAGCCGTTGGGCAAGCGATCGCCCTGACGGACTTTCAATGCCGGACCGCTGGCCTGCTTGAGCAATGCCACACGCAGCGAGCCGTCCATGATCACCCCGGTCAGGGTCAGGCCAGCCAGATTGGTGGCTTGCGCATCGGCTTTGCGAACGGCCACGTCAGGGCTGCGATCAGGACTGAACAGAGGGGTTTTCCAGGTATTGGCGAGGCTGTCGAGTGTCGCCGACGGCGCGCTGTGGACCTGCGCCCTCTGATCGACCGGGTTGCGCGGCGCCTGCTCGGGCAGCCAGTCCGGTGAATGCGCAGCGCCGCTGAAGACCAGTGCGATCAAGGCTGCCAAGACTGCAGCGAAAGCCAGCAGTGCCCACTCCAGCGGACGCAGTGAACCGATCATTGCTCGCCCTCCCCGGCACTGGCCGGTTGCAGGTAGCCGCGCACCAGCAGGTGCACCACCAGTTTGCCGGCAGCACCGCTGGCCGGAGCGTTGGCGTCGCGACGCATACTCATCTCGTCAATGAACAGAAACGGGCGCTGATACTCAAGCGCATGCAGGATGGCAGTCAGTGGTTCGATGGCGCAGTTCAGGGTCAGGCTGACCTTGACCTGCCGATACGGCTCGGCACTGTCCTGCTCCGGGGTGATCGGCATGCGCTGGGTCAACTCGCAGCCGCCGCCGGTGCTGGCCTGGCTGCTGATCAGGTCGGCAATGCGCTGCATCAGATCAGCAGCCACGGCACTGGGATCTTCGCCCGGCAGCAGGCTGGTGCTGCTGGCCGGATCACGGCGGGCCTGCTCCAGTTGCTCGCGCAACGAATCACCCTGCTGCAGAAGGCCCGCGTAGCGCTGCTGCTGTTCGCGCAACTGGTCGGTCTGCTCGTTGATGTCGCGCAGCGGCCCGGCGAACCAGCTGTCGATCAACAACCAGTAAGCCAGGCACAACACCAGGGCCAGAATCATCAGGGCAGCGCCCCGCCGCTCACGGCTTGTCAGTGGACGGCGCATCGGCGTTCTCCTGCTGCTGGTTCTGGTGCAAATGCGCGCGCAGGGAGTACTGATCCTTGCCGGTCTTGGTGTCGGGCTGTATCACCCCCTGAAACTGCGCATTATCCAGACTTCGGCAGTCCTTGACGCGGCCGATCAGCGCACTGGCCTTGGCGCTCTGCCCGGAAAAGGCCACCTCGGCACTGTCGCTGATTTCCAGATGTTCGATCCAGGTGTCCGAAGGCAGGCAGGCGGTCAGCTCGCTGAGCAGCGCTGAAAGCGGCGGCTGCGCAGCCTTGCGGCGCAACAGGTAGTTGGCGGCCCCCAGGGTGTTGGTCAATTGCTGGCGCAGTTGTTGGACCTCGCCAACCTGAGCCTTCTGCGCCTTGACGCTGGCCTGCATGTCATCGAGCAGGCTCTGCCGATCGTTCAGCCACAGCAACATGGCGCTCAGCAGCAGGCCGGCACACAGCCAGATCAGCCCGCGCTGCAAGCGATGGCCGGAGCGCGACTGCTGCGGACGCAGTGGCATCGGCAGCAGATCAATCCCCATGCGCTGCCCGGCAGTCAGGTTGTCAGTGCCCACATCGACAGCGTCGGGACGCAAGCCACGCTCGGCGCACTCGCTGAGTATCGCGTCCAGCCGCTCGCGCAGGATTGCCACCAGCGTGACCTGCACAAAGCTGGCGCTGCGACTGTCCTGACGGGCGACGAAGTACAACTGGCCCGCGTCAAATGGCGTGAAACGATCCAGCTCGTAGCCGACCACGGTCGACAGATTGCGTGCCGCAGCCGCAGGAAGCTGCAAGGTCTGCAACAGCACAGCCGAGGGCGGCAGCAGCAGAACCCGCCGTACCTGAGGCGATGCATCGGGCAGCGGCTCGACCAATGGCCAGACAAGCGCCTGCTCCACGGTCTCGCGGCCCAGCCATCGACGCACACGCGGCGGCAGGCAGGCGCGAAGCTCCGTCACCCACCATTGCCAGGCGTGTTGCGCCGGACTGCCACGCCACTGCCGGGCGACCTGTTCACGTAACGCGTAAACAGGCGCCAGACGTGCAGAAACTGATGAATTCATTCTTGCCAACGCAACACCCTGTAGGGTTGTGCGCCTCCCTCCGATGGGCTCAATAAAACCGTGGTCTGTAACAGGGCGGTCACGCCGCCCGGCCGTTCTGCGCGCGTGTCGATGGCCAGGACCTCACCGGGGTCGGCCCCGACCGCGCTCTGGTTCGGCAGGTTCAAGGCCCGACGCAGCAACGCCGAAGCGAACGCCGGGTCGGGCCGATCCAGACCGCTCCACAATGTTATTTCCGGCAACAACCGGGCATACAGCGCCTGGCTCATGCCCGCCAGCTGACGAACTTCCTCTACCACCCGCAGCGGTGACTGACCGCCATTGCGCTGCGACTCCAGCACCTGAGCAATACCGCTGGCCTGATTTTTAGCCGCGCCACAGGCCTGCAGCAGGCGCGATATATCAGCAACCGGCGCGCTGTTGAGGTCCAGCTTGCCGCGCTCGCTTCTGATGCTCACCAGCAGTTGCGTGTCATCCATACGCAACGAGACCACACGCCCGTCAGCAATCCAGCGTTTGCGCTGTGCAGGATCGAGCAAGCCCTGTACAGCCATATTCATGCCAGCTTCGGCCGCCATCAGCGCCTGGGTATTTTGCCGTAACCAGAGCGACTGCCGGCTCTCCAGTTGCACCCACCCGGCCAGCCCGCCGAGCAACAGGCTCAACAGTGCCAGCACCCAGAGCACCACCAGCAGCGCAACACCGCGCTGCGATCGGCCTGTCACGTTCATTCGCCGCCCGCCCCGCCGGACAGGTCCAGACGCAAGGCCACCACTTCAGAAACCCATTTCACCGCGCCATGGGTCTGCATGTCGATGCGCACCGCACCCGGCAAGCGATTCGGCCAGGGCCATTCGGCCATCCAGCCGGTCGGCTTGCCCTTGGGGGTCAGCCCGCGATAACTGAACGTCAACGACTCGACGTTTTGCAGCAATACCTGAGGCTCACCCCAGGGTTTGAGAGCAATGCCATTCGCACTGGACTGAACCTGAGCGAACGACACCTGCAAAGACCGATGCTCTTGCGGCCCCTTGAGCTCCAGGCTGTGAACCTGGATACCGCCGCCCAACTCGCCGGGCAGCGTTGCGACAAACCGCAACTGCTGCGCCGAGCCTTCAAAAAAACCGCTGTTGACGTCATCTTCGCCAGACGTGTCCAGCGGCAGCGCCTGAGCGATCGAGCTGCGCAGAAACGCTTGCGCGGCGCGGACCTCGTCCAGGTTCACGGTGTAGCGCTCAGCCTTGAGCACCGCACGATTGGCGCCCAGCAATGCCCCGGCAACCAGTACCAGCAACACGCCGAGCAGGCTGATCACCAGCAGCACTTCCAGCAGCGTGAAGCCACGCTGGGTGCGCCTCATGACCCCGCCCCACTGACAGCGCCGCGTAATTTAAACGTGCTGAACTGCGCTTTGCGCTGATGCTCACTGAGCATCAGATCGAGGCGAAACATTCTCGCCTGACCATTGGCACCCGGCAGCTGACGGATATCCAGTGTCCAGTCGATGCCTGCGAGCTCTCCCTTTCGCGTACCGTTTTCCAGCGGACCGGCGCTTTCCTGATCCATTATCGTGCGTGCCGCATGGCTCAGCCGGTCACTGCGCGACACCTGCTGCAAGGAGCGCGCACTTTGCCCGAACGCCACCAGCAGAACACCGCTGCACACCGCCATGACGGTCAATGCAGCAAGCATTTCCAGCAGGGTGAACCCCGACTGCGATGTTTTCATTAAAGCGTCCGGACCTGGACGCTGCCGGTCAGCCAGCCAATATCAATACGCCAGCGTCGATCGCCGTCAGCGACCACCACGTTGCCACCACTGGAGCCGCCGTCCGGGTAGAACTCCACAGCGGAGCCAAGATCGGAGGAAGTCTGCATGGTCACGCGCAGACTTTCCGGCCAGTGCATCTCGCGTTTGCCAGGCGCCTTGAAGGTCGCCTTGCGCAGATTGAACTCGGTGCGCGCCGGCTGACCAGTCACAATCGCACGCACTCTGGTGGCCCGCAGCGCTTCGACCATGTCGCCGACCGCGCGCCGTTCACTGGCGGTGCTCAAACCCTGTTGCAGACCGAAACCCACCAGACCGACGGCGATGCTCATCAACACCAGCACCACCAGCATTTCCATGAGGGTAAAACCCCGGCTTGCGACAGGCGTTCTCATGCCGAGCTTTACTCCCAGTTGCCCAGGTCGGCGCTGTAGCCTTCGCCGCCCGGCTGACCGTCCTGGCCATAGAAGATCAGGTCGAAGCTGCCGTGCTGACCAGGGAAGCGGTAGCCGAATGCGTGGCCGAACGGATCCTTGAGGTCCGAAGGCTTGGCGTAAGGGCCGTTCCAGTTCGATGCATTACCCGGCTTCTCGGTCAATTGCTGCAAGGTCTTGGGTGGCGAACCGACGTCCAGCGCGTAGCTTTCAATCTTCATGCCCAGGCTGGCCAGTTGAGCCTTGCCTGCGCCGTACTTGCCCTTGTCGACGTTGCCGCCCACCTGACGCACGACGATGGTCGCAACGATGCCCAGCAATACGATAACGGCGAGCATTTCCAGCAATGTGAAACCGCCCTGTCGACGGGCGGGTTTGAAACGTGTACGGCTAAAAGTCATCGGAATGGTTTCCTGTTTCATGAATTCAGATATTGCTGGTCAGGCTCATCAGCGGCAGCATGATGGCCAGCATGATCACCGCTACCATGCCCGCCATCACCACCGTCAGCGCCGGTACGAGCGCGGCCAGCATACGGTCGATACCACGCTTGGCCTCGACGTCGAACACATCGGCGACCTTCATCAGCATGGTGTCCAGTTCGCCAGCCTGTTCGCCGACCTCGATCATTTGCAGCGCCAGATCCGGCAACAACGGCTGCGCGCCGAACGCGCTGGCCAGCGTACCGCCACCCTTGACCGATTCGGCCGCCTGCTCGACCTGCGCCTGCAAGGCGCGATTGGTGCAGACCTGGCGAGCGATCACCAGCGCCTGCAACAACGCCACTCCATTGGTCAAAAGCGTCCCGAGGGTGCGTGTCAGACGTGCTGCCTCGATGCGTTGCAATAAAGGACCGATCACCCGAATGCCCAGCAAACGGCGATCACGGCGCTCGCGACGCTGCGGGTCGCGCATGCGAATGGCCATGCCCCAGATCAACGCGATCAGGCCCGCCAGCACCGCCAGCCCGTAGTCGCTCAAAAACTCTCCGAGGTTGAGAATGACCTCGGTGATCAACGGAATCGGCACGCCGAGATCCTTGAAGATCGGTACGAATTGCGGCACGACGTAGGCCAGCAACAGCGCCAGGGAACCCAACACGCCTACCACCAGGAAGGCCGGATAGATCAGCGCGTTGATCACCTCGCCACGCAGCAACTGGCTGCGCTCCAGGTAATCACTCAGCTGGCGCAGCGTGCTTTCCAGTGCGCCACCGGCTTCACCGGCGCGGACCATGCTTATATAGAGGGGCGAAAACTGGCTGCCCTCTTCTTCAAGCGCCACGGACAGCGGCTTGCCAGCTTTTACCTGTTCGCGGATGCGCTCGATCAACGCCTTGGTCTGCGGTTGTCCAGGCTGTTTGAGCAGAATTCCAAGCGATCGTTCCAACGGTTGGCCTGCGCCGAGCAACGTCGCAAGCTGCTGGGTGAAGCTGACCAGCGCCGCGCCATTGAGCAAACCGCTGCCCAGCGCACGGCGCAAACCGCCCAGACCGGCAGCATCGACCTGCAGGACCATCAGGCCACGCTTCTGCAACGCGGCAATCGCGGCGTCCTGATCGCGGGCTTCCAGCGTGCCATTCTGCGGCGCGCCCTGAGCATCCAGCGCGCGGTACTTGAACAGACTCATGTGCCTTCACCACGGGTGACGCGCAGCACCTCTTCCAGCGAAGTCACCCCTGCAACGGCCTGACGCAGGCCTTCTTCATGCAGTGTGCGCAAGCCGCCACGTCGGGCAGCCTCTTCCAGCGTCGAGGCGTCGGCGTGACGCATCAAAAGACTGCGCAGCTCTTCGTTCATCACCAGCAGTTCGGTGATTGCACTGCGCCCGCGATAGCCGCCGCCGGGTGCATCGGCACGCGGGCGATACAGACGGATGGGCCGCTCGTCAGTGAAACGCTCCAGCCCGTGTTCGGCGATCAGCTCCGGTGGCGCATCGAAGGCTTCACGGGTTGCCGGATCGAGGCGGCGCACCAGACGCTGAGCCAGAATCCCGTTGACCGTCGAGGCGATCAGGTAGCTTTCGACGCCCATGTCCAGCAAGCGGGTAATACTCGCCGCCGCGCTGTTGGTGTGCAGCGTCGAGAGCACCAGGTGACCGGTCAACGAGGACTGGATGGCAATACGGCAGGTTTCCAGGTCGCGCATCTCACCGATCATGATGACATCCGGGTCCTGACGCACGATGGAGCGCAGCGCTCCGGCGAAATCCAGGCCGATGGATGGCTTGACCTGAATCTGGTTGATACCTTCGAGCTGATACTCGACCGGGTCTTCAACGGTGATGATCTTGCGCTCGGCCGTATTGAGCCGTGACAGCGCGGTGTACAGCGTGGTGGTCTTGCCGGAACCGGTCGGCCCGGTGACCAGCAGAATGCCGTGCGGACGCTCCAGCACGTCGAGAAATTCGTCCAGCCGTTCGCCATCGAAACCCAGGCTCGGGAAATCGAAGTTGATGGTCTGCCGGTCCAGCAGACGCATGACCACCGATTCGCCAAAGCTGGTGGGCACTGTCGATACCCGCAGGTCCAGCTCCTTGCCCTGGATGCGCAGCATGATCCGGCCATCCTGCGGCAGACGACGCTCGGCGATGTCCAGCCGCGCCATGATCTTCACCCGGGAAATCACCGCCGCCGAAGAGCTGGACGGCGGTGCTTCGGCTTCGTGCAAGACACCGTCGATGCGATAGCGCACCTTCAACTGGCTCTCGAAGGGCTCGATATGGATGTCGGACGCACGCTGTTCGACCGCGCGTTGCAGGATCAGGTTGACCAGACGAATGACCGGCGCTTCGGAGGCCAGGTCCTTGAGGTGCTCGATGTCTTCCAGCGAGCCGCCCTCCTCATCCAGGTTCTCGATCAGGGTGCCCATCGCCGAGCGGCCCTGCCCGTAGTAGCGCTCGATAAGGGTTTCGACCTCGTTGCGCGGGCCAATGGACAGTCGCACCGGCACCTCGCAGGCGTAGGCGATGGCCTGAAACGGGTACAGCGTGCCGGGGTTGGCGCTGAGCACTTGCAGACCTTGATCGCTCCAGCCTACCGGCACGACTTGATAGTGGCGCATGAAGCGTTCGGTCAGCGGCGGCAAAGGATCCAGCAGTGGTGGTACGGCGTCGGCGAGCAACAACGGTGCCTGCAGCAATGCCGCCCATGCGCGGGCCAGTTCGAATTCGGAAACCAGGCCCAGACGCGTCAGCAGCCCGAGCAACTCAGTGCCTTCCGACTCCTGCTGCAAGCGCTGCGCGCGCTCCAGATCGGCCGTTTTCAGACCGGCATTTTCGATCAGCCAGGCACAAACCTGCTGGGCATCCGGAATGAGCAGACGGGGAACTTCGACGGGAGCTGACGGCATGAATGAGGGCATTTTGCTACTTCGGAGGGACATATTACAGCACTCTCCGACCGGAGAGTGCTGCGCTCAAAGGCTTCAAACGATCAGTTTGACTGCTTTTGAGGGGTTGCGTTCTGCGGGCGACCACCTTTTGTCGTTTCGGTCTTCTGGTTTTGCGCCTTCTGCGCTGCCTTGGCGTCCTGAGTCTGGGTCATCACGGTCTCGTCGCTGGCGCCGGAAGTTGCATCTGCATCCGTCGCGTCATCGGCAAAGGCTGCACCACTCAGGGCAAGACCTAACACCACACCGGCACTCATCATGGAAAATTTCATCGCAGTAACTCCTCAAAAAACAAAAAGAGCCCCGCAAAAAAGCGGGGCAGTTGTAGAAACCGGTCAAGCACTAGCGCACAGCATATGTCGCAACTTGCGAGCCGTCTTTCTTCATCCTGAAAAATCTTAAACCCATCGACCAGTAGGTTTAACAAGAGTTCCTCAGATGTAAAGAAAAATTACCAAATCAAAGAAAAATACGCTTTTATTTGACATTTATGCCTTGTTTTATACTTAATTGTATCGTTTTGTAGATTCAAAACGCCATCACATGATGCCAAGGTGATGGCTCTAGACAAGTAAAAAAAGAAACGCCAAACAAAACTAATATGGCAACTAAGGAGTCCTACCTCGCGCCCTTTAAACAGGGAATAAACGCGACGACGGGAAACTGTTGCCCACAGAAAAGTTGGCCGAAAGCAGTAAATAAGAACGCATTTATCCTGCGCACGTGCGCAGGCAGACAGTTATTTGAAACGCAGTTGGAGAGCAATATGAACAAGCGAAAGATGATAGGCGCGCACTCGGCGCTGGCCTTGCTGGCATTGGCAGTATCCCAGGTGCACGCCGCTGACCCTACCGTGCAACAAGGGCGTGAAGATCGCGCCGAAAAAGCCGCACAGAAGACCCTGGCCAAGATGACCATGGAAGAAAAGCTGGCCTACATTGGCGGCACCGGCGGCTGGGACGTCAAGCCACTGACCAACTACGGCGTCCCGCAGATCCACGGCGCTGACGGCGGTGTGGGCGTGCGCTACACCAGCGAAGGCAACGATCAGGGTGTTGTCTACCCGTCCGGCCCTAACCTGGCCGCCACCTTCAACCCGCGTCGTGCCATCGACCTCGGCCGTGCGCTGGGCTATGACACTGCCGTCGGCGGCTACCAGTTCATCACTGGCCCCGGCGTCAACCTGTACCGCATGCCGTTCGGCGGCCGTGCGTTCGAATACCTCTCCGGTGAAGACCCGTTCCTCGGCGCCAGCCTGGCACCAGGTGTCATCAACGGTATCCAGTCTCGTGGTGTATGGGCCAACGCCAAGCACTACGCGGCTAACGATCAGGAAAGCAACCGCTTCAATCTGAACCAGACAATGCCAGAGCGCGTGCTGCGCGAAATGTCGCTGCCTGCGTTCGAATCGTCGTCGAAAAACGGCAACGTGGCGATGATGATGTGCGCTTTCCAGAAAGTGAACGGTGAGTTCGCCTGCGAAAGCGAGCACCTGATCGCCCAGATCCTGAAGAAGGAATGGGGCTTCAAAGGCTTCGTACAGAGCGACTACAACGCTGTCGTTCACGGCTTCAACGCTGCCCGCGCCGGTACCGATCTGGACATGATGGGCTACCAGATGAACAGCTCCGTGCTGAAGCCGCATCTGGACGCCGGCGACCTGAGCGCTGCGACCATCGACGACAAGGTCCGTCGCATTCTCAAGCAGATCTACCTGTACAAGTTCGACAGCAAGACGCCGCTGACCACGCACAACATGAACAGCTCGACCAGCAACAAGGTCGCTCTGAACGCCGCGCGTGAAGGTATCGTACTGCTGAAAAACCAGGACAATCTGCTGCCGCTGGACAAGCAGAAAGTCAAGAAAATCGCCGTTGTCGGCACCCTGGCCAGGTACTCGCCACCGACCGGTTTCGGCAGCGCCAACGTCATGGCCAGCCATTACGTCAGCGAATTGAGCGGCCTGCAGCAAATCGCGCCTAACGCCAAGGTCGACTTCATCGAAGGCCTGTCGCTGGACCCAAGCACCAGTGCCTGGACCACCACCGACGCAACTGGCAATGAAGTCCAGGGCATGAAGGTCGAGTACTTCAGCAACACCAACTGGTCTGGTGATGCAGCGGTCACCCGTACCGAGAAGCATGTTGACCTGGACTGGGCCAACGACAAGAACCTGCCGTTCGAAAGCAACACGTCGACGTCCGATCCGTACGCCACCAAAGGTTCGACCGCTGGCCAGTTGAATGGCGATACGTCGTCGACTTCGATTCGCTACACCGGCAAGGTCACCCCGACCCAGAGCGGCGAGCAGGTCTTCAAGGTACGTGCCGACGGCGCCGTACGTCTGTGGGTCAACGGCAAGAAAATCATCGACAATGGTGACGGCAAGCCGCTTCCGGGCAACAGCATTCCGCCAACCATTCCAGAGTTCGCCAAGATCAATCTGGAAGCGGGCCAGTCTTACGACGTCAAGCTCGAGTACTCGCGCCGTGCCGGCTACCTGTCGACCATGGGCGGCCTGGTAGGTGTGCAGTTGAGCTCCGCCTCGCTGACCGCTCCTCAGGACCTGTCCGGCTATGACGCCGTTGTGGTTGCCGTGGGTAACAGCAACGAATACGAAGGTGAAGGTTTCGACCACAGCTTCGATCTGCCTGAGTTCCAGAACGAGCTGATCCAGAACATCGCCAAGGTCAACCCCAATACCGTGGTGACCATGTATGGCGGTACGGGTCTGAAGATGAGCGACTGGATCGAACAGGTTCCAGCAGCGCTGCACGCCTTCTACCCGGGTCAGAACGGTGGTCAGGCCCTGGCCGAGATCCTGTTCGGCAAGGTCAACCCGTCGGGCAAGCTGCCGATCAGTATCGAACGCAACATCGAAGACAACCCGGCTTACGCTTCCTTCCCGAAATTCGACAATCAGAACACTCTGACCGACATGGATTACAAGGATGACCTGCTGCTGGGTTATCGCGGCTACGAGAAGAAAGGCATCAAGCCGCTCTACCCGTTCGGTTACGGTATGTCGTACACCACGTTCGGCTACAGCAACATCAAGGTCACGCCGGGCGTCGCGGTCGGCAACACGCCGATCAAGGTGTCCTTCGACCTGAGCAACACTGGCAAGGTCGGTGGTTCGGAAGTCGCTCAGTTGTACGTGGGCCAGCAGAACCCGAAAGTCGAGCGTCCGATCAAGGAACTCAAAGGCTACAAGAAGGTGTTCCTCAAGCCGGGTGAAAGCAAGCGTGTGACCATCGAGCTGAATGACCGCTCGCTGGCCTACTTCGACGAGAAGAGCAAGCAGTGGGTGGTCGATGCCGACACCTTCAACATCTCGCTCGGCTCGTCGTCGCAGGACATCCGCCTGAACGCCAAGCTGGTCAACTCGTTCCGTCAGGAACTGTCGACCACCACCAGCAACCCGCTGCCACGCTCCGCTCTGAACTCGGTTCTGGTCGAGAAACCACCGGTCAAGACCGGCGGTGTATTCAAGCAGACCGTTGAGTAAGCATTAGCTGACTGAAGGGTAAACGGACAAATAAAGGCTCAGGGACGAGCCCTTACCGCTGCATCGACCTGCGCAATGTAGGTATCGAAACACTCGACCAGATCCACCTGATCGGGAAAGCGTAACCACTGAATCTGCAAGCCATCCATCATCGCCAGAATCTGCCGGATGATCTTGTCCAGATCCACATCCGCACGCACCTCCCCGCACTCCACCAAGGCCGAAAACTGTCCCAGCAAGTGCGCGTGAATACGCTCGTAGCGCGTCTGGAACCATTCATAGGCAGGCTGGTTTTCCAGCAGACTTTCCGCATTGAGGATCGAAAACGCACGTACCACGCCGGGCGCCGTAGCGTTGGAACGGTTGATCGCGCGCAAGCCGCCGAGCAGACCGGTCAGGGTGTTATCGGTGCGGACTTCGGCAGCGATTCGGCCGTTGACCTCGTCGCGTCGCTCCAGCACGCCCATCAGCAGCGAGATCTTGCTCGGAAAATGGTGCAGCAATCCGGCGACGGAAATACCGACGATGGCTGCCACTTTGGCCACTGAAGCGCCGGTATAGCCTTCAAGGGAAAACACTTGCAGGGCCGCATCGAGCAGTTCTTCGCGGCGCTTCTCGCCCTTTGGCGCGCGTCGCTGTCGGGTGACTGCCGTGCCCGTTTCCGTGGGGTCATGCCGAGTCATATCAGGCTCCTTCTTGAACAGCCGCGTACCCTAACGATTCAGGCAAGCGCTGGCAACGCTATTGAGCCAGATTGTTCGACAATTTCATCTTGTACAGCAGAGCCATGGCAGGGTCAGGTGCGCTCCACCGGAACACTGCCCCAGCCTTCGCCCAGCATGCGCTGCATCAGCACCGTATCTACCCAGCGGCCATGCTTGAAACCGACCGATTCGAACACGCCGACCCGGCGAAAGCCAAGTCGCTCATGCAGGCGCAACGACGCGATATTCTGGCTATTGCCGATAACCGCAATCATCTGCCGCCAGCCGCCCGCTTCACAGTGCTGCACCAGGGCGCTCAACAACGCCTGGCCGATCCCCTGACCGCCGAGTCCATCGCGCACGTACACGGAATCCTCAACGGTAAAGCGGTAGCCTGGACGTGGCCTATACGGCGTGACATAGGCATAGCCGACAATTTCTCCATCGCGCTCGGCGACCATATACGGCAAGCCTTTGGCGAGGACCATGCGACGACGCTGCAGCAATTCGGCCAGGTCAGGCGGCTCCAGCTCGAAGCTGGAAATCCCGTGCAGCACGTGATCAGCGTAGATCGCCTGTACAGCGGGCATGTCATCATCGCGGGCTTCACGCAGGTCAAAGGTTGAAGTCATGTCCAGGCTCTGTACGAATGTCTGTGAATGGCCGCAATGATGCCGCTCGCCACGACATTAAAAAAGCTATGATTTGTCATCCACAGCATAAGAAATACTTTGTCATGCGTCGGCTGAACCTAAACCATCTGCACACGTTTTCGCTGGTCATCGCCTATGGCAGTTTTTCTGCGGCGGCAGAGCGTCTGCACCTGACCCAGCCAGCGGTCAGCCTGCACGTGCGACAACTGGAAGATCAGCTGAAGCTGCAACTGATAGAAAGGGTTGGCAAACGCCTCAAACCGACCTCCGCAGGCAATGTACTGCTGGAGCATATCGCGCGCATCGATGGGGTGGTCGAAGACGCCCTGCAGGCGCTGTCCAGCCATGCCAGCGGCATTGCCGGGAAAGTCGCCATCGGCACCGGCGCAACAGCCTGCATCCATCTGCTGCCGCCCCTGTTGCAGGCGCTGCGTCGGCGCTTCCCCGAACTGGATGTACGCGTCAGCACCGGCAACACCGACGGCATCCTCAAGGCGGTCGAAGAAAACCTTCTGGACCTGGCACTGGTCACCCTGCCCGCCTCCGGCCGCAGCCTGCACATCACACCGCTGCTCGAAGATGAGTTCGTGGCGATTTTCGCCAGCAGCCAGCGAACGATGCCGGCACACATGACCCCGGAGCGCCTCAGCGCACAGCCACTGGTGGTATTTGAAGCAGGCAGCAGCACGCGCCTGCTGATCGACGAATGGTTCCTGCACGCCGGGATCCGGGTAAAACCGGTCATGGAACTGGGCAGCATCGAAGCGATCAAGGAAATGGTCGCTGCAGGCCTGGGCTACAGCATCGTGCCGCGAATGGCCGTTGCTGCGCTGCACCATCGCCGTGGCTTGCAGATGCTGCCGCTGGCAACAGCGCTGAGTCGCACGTTGGGAATTGCCTTGCGCCAGGACAAACCGGTCAGCAAGGCGCTGCGTCAGGTGCTGGACGCGCTGCAAGACCTCAAAAAATCATGAAGGCGCGCCACGATAGAGGCTTGATTGCGCCCATGCACTATAAAGAGCAACGGCACTCGGCCTGGCAAATTAGGTCGACAGTTGCACAGGCAGCGAATCAGGTTGTACGATGACTGCCCACTGTTAACTGAAAACATGATGGCTGGCCTGCTTTTAGACGCCCCATCACTGACAATCTGTAAAGCAACTCGGCAACCCATAAGGAGCGCCGGTCCGGATACCTTCCCTGCCGACCTCCAACCTCAAAACAACAGGAGATACCGATGCCTAACATTCTCGGCCAGAACTTCATCGCTGGCGGCCGCAGCGCTTTGGGCCAGAGCCTGCAAAAAAGCCTGGATGCCACCACCGGCGAAGAGCTGCCTTACAGCTTTCATCAGGCCACCGACGGCGAAATCGACGCTGCGGCACTGGCTGCCAAGGCTGCATTCCCGGAATTTCGTCAGTTGAGCCCGGCCCGTCGCGCCGATTTCCTCGACGCCATTGCTGATGAACTCGACCGGCTGGGCGATGACTTCGTCGCCATCGTCTGCCAGGAAACCGCCCTGCCTCAGGCGCGTATTCAAGGTGAGCGCGGTCGCACCAGTGGTCAGATGCGTCTGTTTTCCAAGGTTCTGCGTCGCGGTGATTTCGTCGGCGCACGGATCGACTTGGCGTTGCCGGATCGCAAGCCGCTGCCACGGGTCGACCTGCGCCAATACCGCATCGGTGTGGGCCCGGTTGCGGTGTTCGGGGCAAGCAACTTCCCGCTGGCGTTTTCCACTGCGGGCGGTGATACCGCAGCAGCACTGGCCGCCGGTTGCCCGGTGGTGTTCAAGGCGCACAGCGGTCACATGGCGACTGCCGATCTGGTGGCCAGCGCCATCATTCGCGCTGCCGAGCGTACGCAGATGCCCAAAGGTGTGTTCAACATGATCTTCGGCAACGGCGTCGGTGAAGGTCTGGTCAAGCACCCGGCCATCCAGGCGGTCGGTTTCACCGGCTCGCTGAACGGTGGCAACGCGCTGTGCAAAATGGCTGCCGAGCGTCCACAACCCATTCCGGTGTTTGCCGAGATGTCCAGCATCAACCCGGTGGTGCTGCTGCCAGGCGCCTTGCAGGCACGTGGTGAAACCGTGGCCAAGGAGCTTGCCGGCTCGGTGGTCATGGGTGCCGGTCAGTTCTGCACCAACCCCGGCGTGGTCATCGGCCTGCGCTCCCCGGCGTTCTCGACATTCATCGAGCAACTGACCGAACAGATGGGCAGTCAGGCTCCGCAGACCATGCTTAACGCGGGCGGCCTGCGCAGTTACAGCAAGGGTGTGGAACACCTGCTGGCGCATCCTGGCGTGACGCATCTGGCCGGCAAGCCACAGGAAGGCAAGCAGGCTCAGGCGCAACTGTTCAAGGCTGACGTCAGCCTGCTGCTGAACGGTGATCAGTTGCTGCAAGAGGAAGTCTTCGGCCCGACCACGCTGCTGATCGAAGTCGCTGACGATGCGCAGTTGAAGGACGCGCTGCAAGCCTTGCGTGGTCAGCTGACTGCGACGGTGATCGGCGAGCCTGCGGACTTGAGCCAGTACAGCTGGCTGCAACCGATTCTCGAAGAGAAAGTCGGGCGCATTCTGTTCAACGGCTACCCGACCGGTGTCGAGGTCTGCGAGGCCATGGTTCACGGCGGCCCGTACCCGGCCACCTCGGACGCACGCGGTACCTCGGTGGGCACCCTGGCCATCGACCGTTTCCTGCGCCCCGTGTGCTATCAGAACCTGGCGGACAGCCAGTTGCCACCTGCGTTGCAGAACGCCAACCCGTTGGGCCTGCGTCGCCTGGTCAATGGCGAATGGAGTGATCAGCCTGTCGCGTAATCGCCATCGGCTAAATCCGCAACACAGCAGCGCGACCTGATGAGGGTCGCGCTTTTTTTTGGAAAATATTTCTTTTTTGTGCCCGAAGTCGCTTATAGCGGACCGCTTTTGTACCCTGACGGCAGCACCATAGAAGTGCAAGACAGGGGCTGTTCATAAAATAACCACACAGCTGTAAGCCACGTGTAACAAGGGTTTCAAAAAGTTACCCACAGACATACCCACGATTTCCGTGGACAACTTTTCATCGATTTCGGACCTTAAAAACCCTGAGCAGTGCAAGCGTAAATTTTTGACGGGTGTCTGCAATCCGGGTGTGATGGCATCTGTAATGGCCCACGAGGCCGTCTGACATAACCTTATGCACGTCTGGCGGTTGATTCGACAGGCTGTCCATAGTGAGATAAACGATTTATCGAGGCTCCCCTATGCAACAGCGTTGTAAAGTGGCCGTGCTCGGCCTGGGTGCCATGGGTGCAGCCACTGCCTATCAACTGGCAAAGGCTGGAGTCGATGTGATTGGCATCGACCGCTACGACCCTCCGCACACACAAGGCTCCAGTCACGGTGATACCCGCATCACGCGGCTGTCGGCCGGTGAAGGGCCGCAATACCTGCCACTGGTGCGCAGCTCACAGCGCATCTGGCGCGAACTTGAAGCATTGAGCGGCGAGTCGCTGTTCGAGCAGTGCGGAGTGCTGGTGATGACTTCAAGCGCCGCTTACGATCCTGAGGACGTCAACGACTTCACCCATCAGACCATCGCGCTGGCCCGCACGTATGGGGTGAAGCACGAGGTATTGGCGGCTGCAGCGATTCGCGAGCGCTTTCCTCAGTTCGCTCCTGTGCTGGATAGCGCCATCGGCTATTTTGAACCTGAAGGCGGATTCGTCCGGCCCGAGCGCTGCATCGCCGTACAGCTCAAGCTGGCAAGGCAACACGGCGCGCGTTTGCTGACCCACGAAACGGTCACGCAATTGCAGGCGCATGGCGATCAGGTACGAATCACCACCGACAAGGGCTCGATCATCGCCGACAGGGTCGTGGTCAGCGCGGGCATGTGGTCGGCCGACTTGCTCGGCGCACCGTTCAGCGACCTGCTGCGGGTGTGCCGGCAAAAGCTGTTCTGGTTCGAGGTGCAGCACGAGGCCGCCTTTGCTGCGCCGTCGCCAAGCTTCATCCTGATTCACGGGCCGGGCGACGCCGATGTCAATTACGGCTTCCCGCCGCTGCCCGGTGAAAACAGCATGAAGGTCGCCACTGAGCAATACCTCGAGACGTCAGCGGCTGACCGGTTGGACCGCACCATTACCGCGCGGGAAGAACAGGAAATGTTTCGCACCCAGGTGCAGGGCAGGATTGCGGGACTGACGCCAAAGGTGGTCAAGTCTTCGGTGTGCGCTTACACGGTCACGCCGGACTGCCACTTCATCATCGATGAACACCCGCACCTGAAAAACGTGACGGTGGTCTCGGCCTGTTCCGGCCACGGTTTCAAGCATTCGGCCGGGCTCGGACTGGCGCTGGCGCAACGCTGTATTGATGGCGAGAGCGATGTGGATCTCTCGGCCTTTTCACTGCAACGCTTCGCCAGGCAGGCTTGATCAGCGCGCCACCACGAACGCCTCGTCGATGCGCGCCAGATCGGTATCACGCAAGGTGCCGGCGTAGTAATGCAGCTTGATCCAGGCCATCAAATAGTCGTAACGGGCTTTCGCAAGATCGCGACGAGTACTGTAAAGCTGCTGCTCGGCGTTGAGGGCATCCAGGCTGATGCGCTCGCCACCCAGAATGCTCTGGCGGGTCGATTCGACCAGCGCCTGCGCCGAGATCAGCGCCTTCTGGTAGGCGCGCAGCTTGCTTACCCCTGACGCACAGGCGTTGAACTGGCGGCGCAGCTCGATCAGGGTTTCGCGGGTCTTGCCCTCCAGCTCGTATTCAGCCTGCTCGCGCTTGCTGTTGGCCTGGCGCACCGAGGCGCTGGTGCCACCTCCGGCGTACAGCGGAAGACTGAGCTCGATGCCTATCGTGTTGGTGTCGTAACGCTGATTGTAGGTGTTGCCGCTGTCCGATTCATTCTGACGAATACTTGCGTAGGCATTCACCGTCGGCAGATGCCCCGCGCGGTTGCGTTCCACCTCGTATCGCGCCACTTCCAGGGACTGACGCTGCGAAGCCAGGATCGGGCTGTTGGCCATGGCCAGCGCATGCCACTCGGTAAAGCTGGACGGTGCGAGGACCAACGCCTGAAAGCTGTCCCTCAAGGGCTCCAGCTGCGCAACATCGACACTCGGCTCGCCCAGCAACGCGGCCAGCTCGCGCAAGGCCGCGTCCTGCTCATCGCTGGCTTCGATCTGCTCGGCAATCGCCAGTTCGTTGCGCGACTCCGCTTCGAGAATATCGGTGCGCGTGCCCTCTCCCCGCTCGAACATCTGCCGGTTCTGCGCGAACTGGCGTTCGAACGCCTGCTGCTTGGCACGCGCGATATTGATCTGGTCCTGGGCGAAGAGTGCCTGGGTGTACAGGGTCAACACCCGCACCAGTAACTCCTGGCTCTTGCTGCGAAAGGTCTCGTCGGCAAACAGCGCCTGGGCCAGTCCCTTGCGGTAATTGGCGTACGCCTCGTAATCGATCAATGGCTGCTGAACCGTCAGGCTCGAACCAAAGCTGTTGTAGTGGCGATGATCAGTGGTGTCTTGAGCGCTGCCTTTGAGGGTCGCCTTGGAATCGTTGCGCCCCTTGTTGTAGCTGTATGACACGCGAGGCAACAAGCCGGCACGACCGATCACCCGGTTTTCCAGGCCCGCGTCGCGCTCCTTCAGCGCGCCCAGATAAACCGGGTCATTGCGAAGCGCCAGTTCATAGACCTGAAACGGGCCCATGGCCTGGCTCAAGGGTGCAGTGCCCAGCAGAATGGCCGTCAGCAAAGCGGCTTTAAGGGGATGGCGAAACATCCTATTCCTCCGTCAACGCGGAGCCGGCACGGTCCAGCAAAGGTTTGAACAGATAATTGAGCAGCGAGCGTTCACCCGTGCGCACAAACATTTCAGCGGGCATGCCGGGTTTGATCACCAGCCCGTTGAGTTTTTCCAGCGCAGCGTCGCCCACCGAGGTGCGCAGCACGTAATACGGCTGGCCGGTTTTTTCATCCTGCATCTGGTCGGCGGAAATCAGGCTTACCTCACCGGA
Organism: Pseudomonas syringae pv. coryli str. NCPPB 4273; assembly: GCF_000972175.1. Lineage (NCBI taxonomy): Bacteria > Pseudomonadati > Pseudomonadota > Gammaproteobacteria > Pseudomonadales > Pseudomonadaceae > Pseudomonas > Pseudomonas syringae pv. coryli. The sequence goes on from NZ_AWQP01000004.1 coordinate 434,945, forward strand.
AACCCGCGGCGTGCGGCTTTGATTGAAGGCGGTAAAGAGGATGTCGACCGGTAGATGGCTGGCGACCTTGTCGATCAGTTGCACTGGCAGCCGCCCTTCAACTTCAAGCCGTGTGCCTTGTGGGACGATTTCCAGCAGGGTTTCGCCGGCACGCACCACCGCACCTTCGGTGTGCACGCCCAGATTGACGGCGATGCCATCCGCCGGCGCCAGGATGGCGCTGTGTTGCAGACTGAAACCGGCCGAGGCCAGTTGCTGCTCAAGGGTAAGCGCCTTGACCTGGGCATCGGCCCATTGGCTGCGCACCTCTTTCTGGTACTCCTCGCGCTGCTGCTGAAGGCGCAAGCGCGACTCGACGATACCTTGTTCTATACGCCCGGTTTCACCTGCGTTTTGCGCCAGGCTCTGCTGCACCTGAGAAAGCTGACGCTGGAACTCCAGCAGGCGATTGCCGGGAATGAACCCGTTCTGCGCCAGCGGCTCCAGGTTACTCAGTTGCTTGCGTAGCGAGTCAGCCTGAGCCAGCAGGTCCGAACGGGCCCGGCGCATACCGGCGAGCTGCAGTCCAGCCCCCTCGATGCTCGCCTGCAAGCCGGACTGCTCGCGCGCCAGCGCCTGGCGCCTGCTGCTGAACAACTGCCGCTGCCCTTCAAGCACCAGCGCCAGCCGAGGGTCGGGATCTTGCCCCTGCCCGGCTGCAATCAGCTCTGCGGGAAAGCGCACCTCGTCAAGGTTGTCGCGCTCGCTCTGCCAGCGCGCCAGGCTGGCCCAGGCCATTCGATACTGGGCTCGCAGCGATTGCACGTCGGCTTCGACCTGAGTCTGATCGAGGCGAAACAGCGGTTCGCCCTCTTTCACCAATTGGCCTTCACTGACCAGAATTTTGCTGACCACACCGCCATCCAGCGACTGCACGGCCTTGCGCTTGCCAGAAACAACTACCGTCCCCTGCACGGCAATACCCTGATCCAGAGGAGCAAGACTGGCCCACAGAAAGAAACTGCCCGCCCCCGCCAGCATGAGAATCCAGCCGGCGCGAACGAAGAACTGCACGCCGCGCTCCTTGCCCGGCACGGCGTAATGAGTGTCGATAGGGCTGTTCATACGTCGGACTGCCTGTTCTGCGTGCCGTACTGACGGCTCATGGAAAGCCCGGCAGGTGCAGGGCGAGATTGCGATTGAGCGTGCGCTTGCGCTGCTTGCGCTGACGATGGCTGCCCGGACAAGGCCTGCAACACCTGAGCCGTGGCACCGAATGCCTGCATGCGACCTTCGCTCAGCACCAGCAGGCGATCGGTCTGGTTCAGCGACTGCGTGCGGTGGGTGACGAGCACAACGGTACAGCCGCGGGTCTTGAGTTCAGCAATCGCCTGAGTCAGCGCCGATTCACCCGCGGCATCCAGATTGGAATTGGGCTCATCGAGCACCACCAGTCGCGGATCGCCATACAGCGCACGGGCCAGCGCGACGCGCTGTTTCTGACCGCCGGACAAGCCAGCGCCATCATCGCCCAGCCGCGTGTCGTAGCCTTGCGGCAGGCGCAGAATCAATTCGTGCACGCCCGCCAGTTGTGCGGCAGCGACCACGGCGCTAGCGTCGCCCTCGCGAAAGCGCGCGATGTTTTCTGCCACGCTGCCACCGAACAGCTCGATGTCCTGCGGCAGATAACCAATATAGGGACCCAGCGCCTCTCGGTCCCAGCGATGCATGTCGGCCCCGTCCAGACGTACCGTCCCGCCCAGCGCCGGCCAGACACCAACCAGCACGCGTGCCAGGGTCGATTTTCCGGAACCGGATGCGCCCAGCACGCCGAGCACTTCACCGGCCTGCAACTGGAAGCTGACTTGCTGAATCGTCGGCGACGTTTTGCCGGGAGGCGCAGCGCTGACCTGTTCGGCGCTGATCTGACCGCGCGGTGCCGGCAGCGGCATGCGCGGCGCGGGCTCGGCGTAGGTCTTGAGTAACTGGTCAAGGCGCCCGTAGGCCAGGCGTGCAGAGCTCCATTGTTTCCAGACGGCGATCAACTGGTCGATGGGGCTGAGGACCCGACCCATGAGGATTGAGCCGGCGATCATCATGCCTGCGGTCATGTCTCCATTTATCACCAGCAGTGCGCCCAGGCCCAGCACCAGCGACTGCAGGCACAGACGCAGGGCCTTGCTGATCGAACTGATCACCGCTCCCGTATCACTGGCCCGGTTTTGCAGGGCCAGAAAGCGCCCATGCACATGGAACCAGCGACGCCGCAAGACCTCGAGCATGCCCATCGCCTGGATCGCCTCGGCCTGTTGCAGATGCCGGGTCGCCAATTGCGCAGACTGCTGCGAGTAGCCGCTGGCTTCGGCCAGCGGTTTGCGGGTCAGCCATTCGTTGAGGCAGGCCAGTCCGACCAGCAATACCGTCCCCACACTGGCCAGCACGCCTAGCCAGGGGTCGAAAAGAAAGATTACCGCCAGGTAGATGGGAAACCACGGGGCGTCAAAGAACGCGAACAGCGCCGGCCCGGTGAGGAACTGGCGGATGAAGGTCAGGTCACCCAGCGCCTGTCCAGCCTGACGCTGTCCGGCGTGCAGGTTGCTCTCGAACGCGGCCTGATAGACGCGCAGATTGAAACGCTTCTCCAGCTCGCTGCCGATGCGGATCACCACAAAGCTGCGGATCATCTCCAGCAAGCCGATAAACGCAAAGAACCCGACCACCATCAGCGTCAGCATGGCTAGAGTAGTCTGGTTCTGTGAGGTCAGTACGCGGTCATAGACTTGCAGCATGTAAATCGATGGGGCGAGCATCAGCACGTTGATCAGCGCGGTAAAGCAACCGACACCAATCAACGCGCTCTTGTAGTCAGCCAGCGCTTTGTACAACGGCGTAGGGTTGCCTTGGGACGACATACTCATGGTTCTTCCTTGAAAGCCGCGTGGGCGGCCGGGCGACATCCTTGGGGACGTTCATTTCGGACATTTTTTCGGTGCACGGCCGGCACCCTTTATTCGGCTGAGCGCTCCAGCCTCAGCACCTGACCGCTCGGCAGGCGCGCCTCATAGCGCTGCTCTCCCATATGGTTGAAATGAATCAGTCGATTGCCCTGTTTGTCGGTCAAGGCGAGACCGTCAGGCGTCGGGAACCAACCGACTGGTGCTTCGTTCAGCCATTTGGTGGCGCAGGCGGTATCGCCGCCCAGCTGGGGCGCCTCGGTATTCAACTGCAGTTCGCAGGCTCGATCGGCCTGTGAATGAATAAACAGGTGCCACTTGCCGCTGAGTTCAGCGGGGCTTGGCAGTTTCAGACTCATGGCCATGCATGCTCCAGAAAGGCTCACCAGCAGCGCAAGAGCGGCTGGAGCGAATTGAAAGAAACGGTTGAGCTTCATAAGGACGAACGTTCCAGATCATGGGCGGGTCGATCGACTCGCCCATGATCTTTACCGGTTAAACGATGATGTCAGCAGCGACTGCCTGACCTACGGTACCGACCAGGAAATCGCCGATGCCCTGTCCGGTGAAGTCGATCGCCAGACTGCCCAGATTGCTGCTCTGGTTATAGTTGAGGATCGCCTCGCCAGCATGGCCGCTGAACGCGTTGACGAACTGCAGCGCGCTCAGCGTGGAAATGGCCGATACGTCGATCTTGTCCTGACCGCTGACGAAATCACGAATCGTATCCTGGCCCGCACGGTTGGAGTCGGAGCTGGCGCCAAACACGAAGATGTCGGCACCCGCACCACCGGTCAGGCTGTCGGCGCCGCCCCCCCCGTAGATGATGTCGTTGCCGGCACCACCCTTGAGGTCGTTGGCGGCAGCATTGCCGATCAACAGGTCATTGCCCGAACCGCCCACCGCGTTTTCAACCACCACACCCTTGGCGATCGAAACGTTGCCCACCATGCCACCGACATCCGAGAACGAGGCGGCATTGAGGTTGATCTTCTGGTTCTGGGTGAAGCCGGAGAAGTCGAGGGTATCCTTGCCCCCGCCATCCCACACCGAGAACACCACCTTGGAGGAGGCGGACGTGGCGCTGTAGAAATCGCGCCCGGCAGTGGAGTTGAACCCATAGACCGTATCACCGGCACGGGTGCTCATGTTCGCGCCATAGAGCTGCTGAACGGCAGTGATGTCATCCAGCAACGGCGCCGAAGAGTACGACGGAGCGCCGCCCTTGACGAAGTTCTGGTCAGTGTTGGACTCACTCCAGTAACTCATGACGCTGTAGCCACGGGTGTCTTCTGCGTAGGTGGCGTCCTTGTAGCTCGGATTGCCCTCGCCCGCGTTGTAGTCACCAGGGTGAGACAGGCCCAGGGTATGGCCGATTTCATGGGTCAGGGTCTGACGGCCGTAATTGCCATTGTCCGGGGTGGTGTTGACCTTGTAGCTGTTATCGACAAGGTACCAGGACTGGCCGTCAGTACGGCTGTTGCCGCTGGGCAGGTAGGCAAAAGCTGCCCCGCCTGCGCTGCCGTTGCTGTAGTTGCCGAAGGTCATATGCCCGTCGCCGCCGGACGCCGCCTGGGTAAAGCTGACCTTGGCGACGTCTGCCCAGGATTGCATCGACAATACCGCCTGTGCTTTCTGCTGCGCGTTGAACGCACTGAAAGTCCCCAGCGAATTGTCGAACCCGGCAGGCTTGGCCGTCAGGAACGTGTAGGTGAGGTTGATGGTGCCGTTGCCATCGCGATCCGTCCAGGCGGCGTCGTCGCGAAGAATATAATCAGCGGCCTGATCGACCGAATACGAGGGCTTGCCATTGATCGTGAGGTTGCCGCCACGGTCATACTGGTGCGCGAACGTATTGATCTGGTCGAAAGAGGTGCTGGTAGCAGCGGAAAGTTGGATTGCAGCATTTTCTTTGACTTTCGTCATGACACTTCCTTGTTTGCTGATTGATTGACAGGTTAGGTACGACAAGACTCTCCCCTGAAGCGAGAGAGTCCAGTCACTCGCCTTGTAAAGCGTGAAATCGTGTTGCGTAACAAAACTGACACATCTTGAAATCTTGTGTCCAGCGCTGTTCGATGATGTCAAGTGGCCCTAAATGGGCAAGCGCCTACAGGCATTGGAGAATCGCCTGATATTATTTTTTGTGATGATGAGATAGTCGATAAACGCTTGAACAGGCTGTAACAAGCTTGATAAATATGACTGATAGGTCAGGAATTTTATGGGTTCGACGGAGCACGAATGCGTTGGGTAATGACCCGGCCCACTCACCTGCGATAAATAGCACTTCGCCAGCCTTGCCACAGGTCAAGGTGATACTTTTCCCCGCCACACAAACGTAAAAAGCCCCGACGAGTCGGGGCTTTTGTTGAAGCGCAGCAGCCTGAATATTTAGGCCTGGTAAATCAGTCGTCGCGGCTCATGATGCCGAAGATCTGCAGCAGGCTGATGAACAGGTTGTAGATCGATACATACAGGCTGACCGTCGCCATGATGTAGTTACGCTCGCCACCCTGAATGATCGCGCTGGTCTGGAACAGAATGCACACCGACGAAAACAGCACGAAGCCCGCGCTGATAGCCAGTTGCAGACCGCTGATCTGGAAGAACATACCGGCCACTACCGCACCCAGCAGTACGAAGAAACCTGCGGTGATGAAACCACCCAGGAAGCTCATGTCCTTGCGGGTAATCAGTACGTAGGCTGACAGGCCACCGAATACCAGAGCCGTCATCGCGAAGGCGGAGCTGACCACTTCAGCACCACCGGCCATGCCCAGGTAACGGTTGAGGATCGGGCCCAGCAGGAAACCCATGAAACCTGTCAGGGCGAAGGTCGACACCAGACCCCAGACCGAATCACGCAGCTTGTTGGTCAGGAAGAACAGACCGTAGAAGCCGATCAGCACCACGAAAATGTTCGGGTAGCCGACGCGCATCTGCTGAGCGACGAAGGCCATGACACCGCTGAAAGCCAGTGTCAGGGCGAGAAGACCGTAAGTATTGCGCAGGACACGACTAACCTCGAGCTGGTCGGCCTGCATGCCGGTTTTAAGGCTGTAATCCTGTTCGCGCATGGCGAAACTCCTTGCTGTTGAAATGTTGAGTTGCAAAGATCATAACAGAGGCGCTGCAACTGGCTAGTCACAGAGTTTGACAGCTTGTTTCATTCCGGTATTATGGCGCCCGCAACGAAGTGGAGGTATGGCCGAGTGGTTTAAGGCAGCAGTCTTGAAAACTGCCGACTGTAACAGGTCCTAGAGTTCGAATCTCTATGCCTCCGCCATATTTGGCAGCGCAAAGCCCTGATTATTCAGGGCTTTGTCGTTTCTGGGGTCTGGCCAATGCCTCCGCAAGCTCATCAGCCCATACTTGGCCCACGCTGACAAAATGTGGATACTGCCAGTTTGCCAGCCGATGAACCACGGAAGACCCCAATGGCTCCCAGCCGAACGTTTGTCCATCCTGTTGGAGGCACGCAACCCCATGCGGATGAGATTCGGCGCGCTATCAAGGCTGATGGTCACGATTCAGCGCCAGCCACCTTGGGAATAGACGGTATCGATGAAGGGCTTGAACGCCTCGCGATCGGCCGATATGCCCGCTTCAGTAGAGCGTCAGACAATCTCGCGGGCGGCACTCAGCCGTTAACCGATCCTATCCATACCACGGTTTCCGATGGGCATCACGCCGACCTGGCCATAGGGCGCTATGCGCGCTTCAGCAGACCGTCTCCCAACCTGGTTGGCGGTACGCAACCCCGGGCGGACACGCCGTCGGAACAGGCACCCTCGCCCTTCACCCCGCAGATGCGCCATCCAGAGCGTGAATCCGAGTTCTTTACCATCCGGCAGGACTCACCCGGCGCCAACTCGTTCAACATCCCCAAGGCACCTGATCGCCCGGCGAAAGCCAGATGGCTGCGTCCAGGGGAGCCGCTCACCGTGGCCGATATCACCTTGCCCGGCGGCATGATCTACACAGGCACGCAAAACCCCGAATTCAGACTATCCGAACCTTCTTTCATAGACGCAGCCTTGCCGGTGGCCGGTTCCGACACGCCTCCCGTTGCGGGGGTGGCCTACTATTGGTCGACCTACAAAGATCTTGAACCTGCCGCGCGCAGGGGCTATCTGCAGTGGCTGGCGGGGGGACGTTGTGATCCTGAGGCAAGCAGTGGTTACCTGTTCATGTTTTTCCACGGCCTTGAACGGCGTTTACTGATCGACAGCCTTTCTGATCCCGATGCACGAAAAGAGATTCCCGCGATAAAAGAGGAAATCGAGCGTTTGCGGACTGTCTATCATCGGGATCTTTCGTTTTATAACCAGGCTTCGCGGCTTCTCGAATACCTGAACATGCCTGTCATATCAGGGCAGATGTATTTGCGCGAGCCACCAATGGAGTCGGCCGACCGCTATGAAATGCCCATCGTGCTGCGAGTGGCGCTGGGCCAGATGGCCATCGACAAATACCCGTTGAACGCATCCTGGGCCTTATCCTGGGCGCTGACGGATCCGAATATCTCGCGTGGCAAACCTGTTGGCAGATGCGCAGATCTGTTTCAGCGCCTGTTCAGAGCCGAATATGAAGAGCAGTTTCCCGACGGCCTGAAGCTGCTGAGGAACAAGACCCGACTATGGGTCGCCTATCGCCCATCGTCCGCCTACCTCGATGTACCGGAAATACCGGTGGGTGATCTGCCAGACGTCAGCATTACGTCCGCCACCCGCAAGAAAATCCAGGTCCTCGTGCAGGGCTGTGCTTCAGTGCTCGCTCCATTCAGTCGGTACATGGGCCGCAATGCCGATGATCTCGATAAGCATGAGTCATTGGAGGCGCTGCTATTGCTGCCGGTGTCGCTATGGCCTGAATACGCCAGGCATGAACTGCGACAGCTTCAATCGGAAGTCAGGACGGGTACGAAGCTGATGACGCTTGATCAACTGGCCATACGTTTCAAGTCTGACGGCGCCCAGGCACGCAACCAGATCATCGCGCTGATAAAAGTGCTTGAAGACATGCACGTAGGAATGGAACCGGATGTGCTGGCAGGCAATCGTGCGCCAAGCCTGAGGACAGCATCGTTCTGTTCGCGACCGAGCCCGACCCAGGCATGTCGCGGGTGACAGTGGACTACAACGCGGCTGTCGTCACTCTGGATCTCGCCAGCAGCGTGGCAACGGTTGATGGCGGCACAAGCCAGCATGCTGTTGCACTGCTCGAACAGCATATCGATTCATGGAGGCATCTGCGTGTCGCGCATCGAACACGTCTCAAGGCGTATCTGTTGACGCAACTGCAGCAGCCGCCCAACCTGGCAAGCCTGAAAAAGAAGCTGGGTTCGCTGAATCATGAAGAAAAGCAGACCATCGTCGCTTGCCTGACTCACCTTGCCCACGCTGATGGAGCGGTTACGCCTGAGAAAGTCAGGTTGCTTGAGCGGATCTACCGGGCACTTCAACTCGATCCACACGCCCTTTACAGCAACCTCCATGGTGCTGCGACCGGTTTGCAGACAGGACAAGCCTCGACAGCGCTGTCAGCCACTACAGCAACAGGCCCCGACAAGAAGCCAGGCTCCGGAATCGTGCTGGACATGGGCAGGGTTGCCCAGTTGCGACGCGAAACGGCAGAGGTGTCGGCGCTGCTGGCTGATGTGTTTCGCAACGATCAGGAAGACGAACAGCAGGACGACACGCAGATAGCCGAAGACGATGCTTCACAAGACACCCCAGACACTGGCGCCCATCTCCATGGACTGGATGCAGGGCACTCTGCGTTTCTGCGCCTGCTGGTCTCGCGCAACCAATGGAGTCGACGAGAGCTGGAAATCGCGACGGCAGGTATGGCGTTGATGCTCGACGGTGCACTGGAGCAAATCAACGATATGGCATTCGAATTGTTCGACATGCCGGTTTCCGAGGGCGATGACCCTATCGAAATCAACCCGGATATTTTAAGCGAGCTTGCCCTATGAACAAGATACGAGCCAAGGATCGCGATGCGGTCATTCAGTCACTGCGCGCAGGTGTCGTTCCTCGTGTCGGGCAACACTTGATCCAGGTCGGACGGGCGGGTGAGCTGGCAGCTCTTATCAAGGATGTCGACCGGCTGGCCGAAGGCGGTTCTGCCTTTCGTATCGTGGTCGGCGAGTATGGCGCAGGCAAGACCTTCTTCCTCAATCTGGTCAGAGGCATTGCGATGGAACGCAAGCTGGTGACGATGCACGCTGATCTGAACCCCGATCGGCGCCTGCACGCCTCAGGCGGTCAGGCGCGCTCCCTGTACGCGGAGCTTGCCAAGAACATGTCTACACGCACCAAGCCGGACGGCGGCGCGCTTCAGGGTATCGTCGAAAAGTTTATTTCCCAGGCCAGAACCCACGCGAGCAGCAAAGGCGTAGACAGCGAGACCGTCATACGCCAGAACCTCGCCGAGCTTACCGAAATGGTCAACGGCTATGACTTTGCCGAAGTCATAGCCGCTTACTGCCGTGGCTTTAACGAAGGCAACGAACAGCTGAAAGCCGATGCAATACGCTGGCTTCGCGGGGAGTTCACCACCAGGACGGATGCACGAGCGGCCCTGGGGGTCAGAAGCATCGTTGACGACGCGTCCGTTTACGATCAGCTCAAACTGCTTTCCCGATTTGTGCGTCTGGCAGGCTTCGGCGGGCTTATGGTGTGCCTGGACGAACTGGTCAACCTCTACAAGCTTGCCAACACGCAGGCTCGCAATGCGAACTACGAACAGATCCTGCGCATCCTCAATGACTCACTGCAAGGGTCGACTGACGGACTGGGCTTCGTTCTGGGCGGCACGCCGGAATTCCTGATGGACACTCGCCGCGGCCTCTACAGCTACCCGGCTCTGCAGTCGCGCCTGGCAGAAAACACCTTTGCCAAGGCCGGCTACGTCGACCTTTCCGGCCCTGTCATTCGGCTGACCAGCCTGACCCCGGAGGACTTCTATGTCCTGCTGCTGAACCTGCGTAATGTTTATGCCTACGGCGATGCGGAACACTACCTGCTTCCGGAAGAGGCCATCCCGGCCTTCATCGAGCACTGCGGTCAGCGTCTGGGCGAGGCTTACTTTCGAACGCCACGCACCACCATCACCGCGTTCATCAACCTGCTGGCGGTTCTTGAGCAAAACCCTGAGGCCGACTGGAGAAACCTTTTAGGCGCCATTGACATTGCCAGGGATGACGGCGGCAAAAGTGATTTCACTGTAGAGGCCGATGATGAACTCACAAGCTTCAAGCTCTGACTCATCCGCATTCGAACGGCTTCACCCCGATGTACAACAATGGGTGTGGTCGCAAGGCTGGACATCGCTCAGGGATGCTCAGGAATGGGCCATACCTGCGCTGATCGACGCTGATCGCGACGTCATCATTGCGGCCTCCACTGCAGCGGGCAAGACCGAGGCGGCGTTTCTGCCCATTCTGACCCATTTGCTCAACAACACCGATGCGCCAGGCGCGGTGCTCTATATCAGCCCGCTCAAGGCCTTGATCAATGATCAGTGGGACAGGCTGACACGTCTTTGCGAGCGCCTGGAAATCCCGGTGGTCGGCTGGCACGGGGACGTTTCGGCAAGCAGGAAGCACCGCTTTCTGAAATCACCCAGAGGGATCCTGCTCACAACCCCAGAATCGCTGGAAGCCTTGTTCGTGAACCGGGGCTCAGCGCTTGCGGGGCTCTTTCAGCCCCTTCGCTATATCGTCATCGACGAATTACACGCGTTCATCGGCAGCGAGCGCGGTAAACAATTGCAGTCGCTGATGCACCGCGTAGAAACGGTTGTCGGCAAAAAACTGCCACGCGTAGGCCTGTCTGCGACCCTGGGCGAGATGGCACTCGCCCGCGAGTTCCTGCGTCCGGGGCAAGGCCGACGCATGGACGAAATCATTTCCCGAGCCTCGGGCCAGGACCTTCAGGTTCAGGTACGCGGTTACACCATGCTGCCGATGAAGAAACTGACAGCAAACCTGCAGATGGTCGTGACAAAAGACGATGGCAACGATGATCAGGACGAAGAGCAGGAAGAGGATGTCTCCGGGACCAGGCACGCCATAGCCGCGCATATGTACAAGGTGTTGCGTGGCAGTAACAACCTGATATTTCCCAACAGCCGCGACAAGGTCGAATGGTACGCCGACCGGCTGCGGCACTTGTGCGAAAACGACGGTTTGCCGAACGAGTTCCTGCCTCACCACGGAAGCTTGTCCCGAGACTTGCGTGAAGATACGGAGCGAGCACTGAAAGCGGGGAGTCCGCCCGCCTCGGCCGTCTGCACCACGACCCTCGAACTTGGCATCGATATCGGCAACATCAAAGCAGTTGCGCAGATCGGACCTCCGCCATCAGTGGCCAGCCTGCGCCAGCGACTGGGTCGCTCCGGACGTCGCGCAGGTGAGCCTGCCATACTTCGCGCCTATTGCCAGGAAGACACCCTGACACCTGATTCGGACCTCTCGGATCAGCTCCGGCAAAACCTGGTGCAGACGATCGCCATGATTCGATTGTTGATCGAGAAGTGGTTCGAACCTCCGAGAGCCAACGGCCTGCACGCCTCGACGCTGGTTCAGCAGTGCCTGTCGACGATTGCACAGCAAGGTGGTGCACATGCCTCGCAGCTGTGGAATGAGCTGATCGCGAGCGGAACATTTGCAGCCGTTGATAAAACCGACTTCATGGACCTTCTCAAGGCGCTGGGTGAAAAGAAACTGATCGTCCAGGACAGCTCTGGCCTGCTATTGCCTGGCGAGATCGGTGAAAAGCTGGTCAACCACTATGAGTTTTACAGTGCATTCAGCAGCGATGAGGAATTCAGACTGCTTCGCGATGGCAAGCCGTTGGGTTCCATTCCTGTCAGTCGCCCGCTGACCCTGGGGCAACGCATCATCTTCGCAGGCAAACGCTGGCAGGTCATGGATGTAGACCTGGAAAAGAAAGTCATTGCGGTCAGACGCGCACGTGGCGGCGAACCTCCGGTATTCGACGGGCTGGGCGCCAAGATCCATGACCGGGTGCGTGAAGAAATGCGCGCGGTACTGACGGAGGTCACGCCCTGCCCGTTCCTTGATGCCAATGCACAAGCCCTGCTGGCGGAAGCGCGCCAGACCTTTCACCGGCTGGGGCTGGCTGACCAGCGCCTGACGGGTTCGACCTCAAGCAGCTACCTGCTGACCTGGGCGGGCGACTACACCAATGATGCGCTGTGCCTGCTGCTCAACCAGGCTGGGGTCATGTGCACAGCTTCGGGGTTGGTACTGGAAATCAGCGCTTCTCAGGAAAGTGTGCTGGCAGCACTGGCCAGAATTGCAGAGCTGGATGCGACCGATGTGGAACCCTTGTTGAAAGATGTGAAGAATCTGATCCGCGAAAAGTGGGACTGGGCCCTGCCAAAATCGCTGTTGATCAAATCATTTGCCTCCAGCCAGCTGGATATACCCAACGCGATTGCGCTTGCGAAGACATTGACGACCTGACGGCAGGCCTGGCGGCTCGGCCCGCGCCGTCTGATATATTGATGCGCATCCCGTATTAATAGATCGACCTTCAAATGTCCATCAATTTCGACCTCAACGACCTCCAGGCATTTCGTGCCGTGGTCGAGAATGGCAGCTTCCGCAAGGCCGCTGAAACCGTGCAGATCACCCAGCCTGCGCTCAGTCGGCGAATAGAAAAGCTCGAGTCTGCGCTGAATGTGAAGCTGTTCGAGCGGACCACCCGCAGGGTCAGCCTGACCACGGTCGGCCGCGCATTTCTGCCTCAGGTCGAGCGCATTCTGGACGATCTGGACAGCGCGTTGATGACCATCGAAGGCGTCGGCTCCACGCGAATGGGCAGCGTGACGATTGCCTGCGTGCCTTCAGCCGCCTATTACTTCATGCCGCAGGTCATCAGCGCCTTTCACCGGTTGTTTCCGAAAATCAGAATTCGGGTCATGGACGCCAGCGCCAATGAGGTCAACAGTGCGGTTGCCTTGGGCGAAGCCGATTTCGGGGTGAGTTTCAGCGGGAATCTGGCGCCGGAGGTGGATTTCGAACTGCTGCTGCAGGAACGCTACGTGATGGCCTGCAGGCGGGATCACCCTTTGGCAACGTGCGACAGCGTCAGTTGGGAAGAGATGTACCGCCACGACTACATCGGCCTGGACATCACCTCGGGTAATCGTCTGGTGCTGGATCAGGCGCTGGCACCGTCGCGCCCGCATAAGGAAAGCATCTGCGAAACCCGTCATGTCACGACCATGATCGGCCTGGTGGAAGCCGGGCTTGGCGTGGCTGCGGTGCCGTCGATCGCGATGCCGATGACCGCTCACCCGTTTCTGGTGAGCGTGCCATTGGTTGCGCCCGAGGTGATTCGCAACGTAGGGCTGATCAAGCGTCGAGGCAGGACCTTGACACCGGCAGCCCTTGAGCTGGAACAACTGGTCAGGAAAATGCCGTCACGCTCAGCGGGGAACTGAATCCAGACCGGTAGACTGCACTGTAGCCTGGGATTTCGGGGAGGCCAGGTAATCCAGCAAGGCTTTCGCCTCTTTCGGGTGCTCGGCATTGACCGGGATGCCCGCGGCATAACGGGTAACCGACTGAACGTCTTCCGGGATCTTCGCCACGAACGTCACGCCGGAAATCGGCAGCAGCTCGGCAACCTGTTGAAAGCCAACCTCGTAGTCGCCCTTGGCAACCACCGAAGCAACCGGGATGCGCTCGATCATCTTGCCCTTCGGCGCGAGCTCCTTCTCGATACCGAGCTTTTTGAAAAGCTCTTTTTCGATGTACACACCACTGGCGCTGTCGGAGTAAGCCACCGACCTGGCCTTGAGCAAGGTAGCCTTGAGCTCACTGTCGGTGCCGATCGCAGGTTTGGCTGCGCCCTCCTTCACCACCATTCCAATCCGCGAGTCAGCCAGTTCGACCCGCGATGCCGGGTCTACCTTGCCTTGCTTGATCAGATCATCCAGCGCATAGCCGACCATGATCACCACATCGGCGTGCTCACCACGGGCCAGACGATTCGGAATGGCCTCGGGCGCCTTGCCCATCGATGGGCCGAGAATGGTGTCCAGCGAGTCCCCGGAAGACGCCGCGTATTGCGGTCCGAGCAGTTTGTACGCAGCCGTAAAGCCGCCGGAGGTCATGACCTTGAGCTGTTCAGCCTGCGCCGCCGCACTGACCGCGATACAGCCGAGAAAAAGCGCGGCCAATTGAGTTTTGTATAACGATTTCATAGCGATTTTCCTTGATTAAACAGCCAGTTGCGGGCGGGTCGAGATGTGCCGGTAGAGCACCAGTGTGGCGCCCAGCGCACAGGCTGCAGCGAACGTCATCCAGTAAGCAGGTGCAGCCTTGTCGCCGGTGAGGTGGATCAACCAGGTCGAGATCGCCGGAGTGAAACCACCGAAAACCGCCGTCGCCAGGCTGTAGGCCAGCGAGAAACCGGCAACACGCACCTCTACCGGCATGATTTCGGTCAGCGCCGGGATCATCGCGCCGTTATACAAGCCGTAGAGGAACGAGAACCACAACAGCACTTCCAGCATGTGTCCGAAGCTGGGCGCCAGAGCGAGGAAAGACAGCGCCGGGTACGCACTGATGATGGTCAGCAGGGTCATCGCTACCAGCAGTGGCTTGCGCCCGAACCGGTCGCTCAACACGCCGCCGACCGGCAGCCAGATAAAGTTGGAGACACCGACCAGCAAGGTCACCAGAAGTGCATCGGAGGTACTCAGGTTGAGTACGGTTTTGCCGAATGTCGGTGCGTAGATGGTGATCAGGTAAAAGGTGGTAGTGGTCATCGCCACCATCAGCATTCCGGCAATCACCACGCGCCAGTTTTGCAGCAGCGTCGCGAATACCTGTCGCATGGTCGGACGATGAGAGCGAGTGGCGAACTCTTCGGTTTCCTGCAGGCTGCGGCGCAGCAGAAAAATGAAAGGGATGATCAGGCAGCCGATGGCGAACGGAATTCTCCAGCCCCAATCAGCGACAGCAGCAGGCGCCATCCATTGGTTCAAGCCGTAACCCAGTGCAGCGGCAACAACGATTGCCACCTGCTGGCTACCTGACTGCCAGCTGGTGTAGAAGCCCTTGCGGCCGGGTGTCGCCATCTCCGCCAGATACACTGACACGCCACCCAACTCGGCACCGGCAGAGAAGCCTTGCAGCAAGCGGCCGACCAATACCAGGGCCGGCGCCCACAGGCCGATGCTTGCGTAACCGGGTACCAGAACGATCAGCAGCGTGCCACTGGCCATGATCGACAGGGTCACAATCAAGCCTTTGCGCCGGCCCACGTCATCGATGTAAGCGCCCAGAATCACGGCACCCAACGGACGCATCAGGAAGCCCGCACCGAAGACCGCGAAGGTCATCATCAGCGAAGCAAACTCACTGCTGGCCGGGAAAAAGGCGGAGGCGATCTGGGTGGCGTAAAAGCCGAACAGGAAGAAGTCGAATTGCTCGAGGAAATTACCGGAGGTGACCCGAAATACCGCGCCTGCCTTCGACCGGGAGGATTCTTTTCGTAATGAGGATGAGCCGTGCATCAGTGTTCTCCAGCGATCTTATTAGAGTGTTGTAAGCGCTTGTGATGGAGGAGTCTGCCGGACACACTTTGAAACGATAAGTGCTATGTTTTCATCGATTGATGCCCATTGGACATTAATCCGGGCGCAAACCGTCGCATCCCGGCCCAGCGCTTGCAGGTCAACACGCGCCAAACTCACACGCCTGCCCTTGAATTCTTTATCATTGCGCATGTTTTGTTGGCAGAGCCGATCATGAAATTCGCCATCTCCCTTTTTTCCGCCGCCCACGCGCCCTCCTCTCGGCGAGCCTTGCAGTTCGCCAGGGCGGTGCTGGCAGGCGGGCATGAAATTGTCCGGTTGTTCTTCTATCAGGACGGCGTACACAGCGCGTCGGCCAACGTCGTAACGCCGCAGGACGAGCAGGATATGGCACTGCAGTGGCGTGACTTCATCGCCGAGCACAAGCTGGACGGCGTGGTGTGCATTGCCGCCGCGTTGCGTCGCGGTGTGCTCGACACGCAAGAGGCCGAGCGTTATCAGCGGCCGGCGGCAAACCTGCGCGAGCCATGGGAATTGTCCGGGCTGGGCCAGTTGCACGATGCCGTGCAATCGGCTGATCGCCTGATCTGCTTCGGAGGACCATGAGATGCCCAGATCACTATTGGTTGTCAGCCGTCAGTCGCCGTGGTCCGGTCCAGGTGCCCGCGAAGCGCTGGATATCGTACTGGCGGGCGGAGCATTCGATCTGTCGGTGGGCTTGCTGTTTCTGGACGATGGGGTTTTTCAGTTGTTGCCACAGCAGTCGCCCGACGCCCTGCAACAGAAAGACCTGACCGCAAACCTGAAAGCCCTGCCGATGTTCGGTGTCGAAGACCTTTACGTCTGCGGACAAAGCCTGGCCGAGCGCGGCATCTCTCCTGACGCATTGAGCGAAGAGATGAGCCAATTGACTACGCGCGCGGAATTGTCAGCGCTTTTTGACCGCTACGACGAGGTGATCACGATCTGATGGCTACTTTGCACGTTCTCTCTCACTCGCCGTTTGCCGACACCCGACTGGACAGTTGCCTGCGCTTGCTGGGCAACGATGATGGCGTACTGCTCTGTGGCGATGCCACCTATGCGCTGATGCCATCCAGTGCGCAGCTCAAAGCCCTTCAGTCGTTGGTCGACTCATCGCAACTGTTCGCCCTCGACGAAGACCTCAGCGCACGCAATCTGCCCCTCCCTGCCGGAGTCAGCAGCATCGATTACCCGGCGTTCGTGGAGCTGTCGCTGCGCTTCGACAAGGTCAATACCTGGTTATGAAACAGTTGAACATTAACGGGCGCAGCATCGAACTGGACAAGGATGGTTTTCTGCAAGACCTCAGCGACTGGTCGCTGGACGTCGCCCACGCCCTGTCCGCCGAAGAAGGCATCGAGCTGAGTGCCGAGCACCTTGAAATCCTTGAGCTGCTGCGAGGTTTTTACGCCGAGTTCCAGCTTTCGCCCGCGACACGGCCGCTGATCAAATACACCGCGCTGAAGCTGGGTGCAGAAAAAGGCAACAGCATGCACCTCAATCGCCTGTTCAACGGCACTCCCGCCAAACTCGCCGCCAAGCTGGCGGGCCTGCCCAAGCCGACCAATTGCATATGAATGATTACGCTGCGCTTGTCACTGAAACACCAGAAGAGCATCCCTTTGCGACCTTCGTTCGCATTCTGGGCAAAGGCAAACGTGGCGCGCGCAACCTGACTCGCGAGGAAGCACGGGAAGCCATGGGCATGTTGCTCGATGAAAAAGTCGAGGACACCCAGCTTGGCGCTTTTCTGATGCTACTGCGCCATAAGGAAGAAAGTCCCGAGGAGCTGGCGGGGTTTACCGAAGCGGTGCGTGAACGTCTCAACGCTCCCGACATGCAGGTCGACATCGACTGGCCGACCTACGCCGGGAAAAAGCGTCACCTGCCCTGGTATTTGCTGGCAGCCAAATGCCTGGCGCAAAACGGCGTCAGGATCCTCCTGCACGGCGGCGGTGCGCATACCGCAGGGCGTCTGTACACCGAACAACTGCTGGACCTGCTGAAGATACCGCTGTGCCGCAACTGGTCAGCGGTCAAGAATTCGCTCGAGCAAGACCATCTGGCGTTCATTCCGCTCGCTGACTGGGCACCGCAGTTGCAGCGCATGATCGATCTGCGCAACACGCTGGGGCTACGCTCGCCGATTCATTCGCTGGCACGCATTCTCAATCCGCTGCAGGCGCGTTGCGGTCTGCAAAGCATTTTTCACCCGGGCTATCAAAGCGTGCATCGCGATGCCAGCAGCCTGCTCGACGACAACGCCATCGTGGTCAAGGGTGATGGCGGCGAAATCGAGATCAACCCCGACACCATCAGCCACCTGTACGGCACCACCGGCGGCCAGCCGTGGGATGAAGAATGGCCAGCGCTCTCACCACGCCGCCACGTAAAACCGGCGACACTCGACCCGCAGCAACTGCTGGCCTTGTGGCGAGGAGAAATCGAAGACAGTTACCCGCAACTGGCATTGATATCGACCATGGCGCTGGCCTTGCGCGGCCTGGGCGTCGATCGTGAAGAGGCCTTCGCCCAGGCGCAGGTATTCTGGGATCGCCGCGACATCAATCTGTGACCCTTCGGCCTTTCGACAATGAAAGGCCGTAATCCAGTCGAACCGATGCACCTGCGCTGACCTCCAAGCTCTATCACCTGGAAATGGGAGTCGGACATGGGCCTTCTGGTCGAAGGACACTGGCAAGACCAGTGGTACGAAAGCAGCAAAGATGGCGCATTTCAGCGCGAAAATGCGCAGCGACGCAATTGGGTCACGCCCGATGGACAGCCGGGACCATCCGGTGCAGGCGGGTTTGCTGCGCAGGCGGGCCGCTATCACCTGTACGTGTCTCTGGCTTGCCCGTGGGCACACCGCACGCTTATTTTACGCAAGCTCAAGGGCCTGGAAGGCCTGATCGATGTATCGGTAGTCAGCTGGCTGATGCTGGAAGACGGCTGGACCTTCGATCAGCAGAAAGGCTCCAGCGGCGATGCCCTGGACGACCTGCAGTTCCTTCACCAGCGCTATACCGCCGACGACCCTCGATACACCGGCCGCGTCACCGTTCCGGTGCTGTGGGACAAGCAGCAGCAATGCATCGTCAGCAACGAATCTGCGGAAATCATCCGCATGTTCAATTCTGCATTCGACGAGCTGACCGGCAATACGCTGGATTTCTACCCGCAAGCGCTACGCGCGAGCATTGACGAGCTCAACGAGCAGATCTACCCGAAGGTCAACAACGGCGTGTACCGGGCTGGTTTCGCCACCTCGCAGGGCGCGTATGAGGAGGCGTTCGATGATGTGTTCGCTGAACTGGACGTGCTGGAAAACCTGCTCGGTGAAAAGCGTTACCTGACAGGCAAACACCTTACCGAAGCCGACATACGCCTGTTCACCACCATCGTGCGCTTCGATGCGGTGTATTACAGCCACTTCAAATGCAACCTGCGGCGCATCGCAGATTACCCCAATCTCAGCAACTGGCTACGCGAGCTGTATCAGTGGCCGGGTATCGCGGAGACGGTAAGTTTCGAGCACATCAAAGGGCATTACTACGGAAGCCATCGCACCATCAACCCGACCGGCATCATACCGAAGGGGCCAGCACTCGATCTGCAGGCAGATCACGACCGTGAGCGACTGTCCGGTGAAGGTGTCTGGAACAACTGACGTATGGGAAGAAGTGGTGGATAGCCCGGACGGGCTACCCACCATTGGCATCAGAGAGTCGCCTGAGCGCCCTCGAACCACGCCAGCTTTTCACGCAACTTGACCACCTCACCGATGATCACCAGCGTCGGCGCATGAACATCATGCTCGGCAACCAGCTGCGGCAGGTTTGCCAAAGTACCCGTGAACACACGCTGATTGACGGTGGTGCCCTGCTCGACCAGTGCAGCAGGCGTGTCGGCAGAGCGACCGTGCCGGATCAACTGCTCACAGATAACCGGCAAACCGATCAGCCCCATGTAAAACACCAGTGTTTGCGCAGGGGCTACCAGGTCTGACCAGGGCAGATCTGTCGTACCGTTTTTCAAGTGCCCGGTGATGAAGCGCACCGATTGCGCATGATCACGGTGCGTCAGCGGTATACCCGCATACGCCGCGCAACCGCTGGCAGCGGTGATGCCAGGCACCACCTGAAACGGGATGCCATGCGCCGCCAGTTCTTCGATTTCCTCGCCGCCACGGCCGAAGATGAACGGATCGCCGCCCTTCAGACGCACCACTCGCTTGCCCTGTTTTGCCAGTGCCACGAGTTGCTGGTTGATCTGCTCCTGCGGAACGGCATGCTCCGCACGGCGTTTGCCAACGTAAACACGCTCGGCATCACGACGGCACAGGTCAAGGATCGTTGGCGCGACCAGGCGATCATACAGCACCACATCCGCCTGCTGCATCAGGCGCAAGGCGCGGAAAGTCAGCAAATCCGGATCACCGGGACCCGCACCAACCAGATAGACCTCACCGGTCTCGGAAGGCGGCTCGCCGGCAATCTTGGCGATCAGCATACGTTCGGCTTCAGCACCCTGCCCGGCCAGCTGGCGGTCGGCAATGGCGCCCTGAAAAACATCCTCCCAGAATGCTCGGCGCTGCTGCACATTCGGAAACAGGCCTTTGACCTGATTGCGAAAGCGCGCAGCCAGTCCGGCGAGCTGCCCGTAGCTGGAGGGAATCCAGGTTTCCAGCTTGGCGCGAATCAAACGCGCCAGCACCGGCGCATCGCCGCCACTGGACACGGCAATCACCAAGGGCGAGCGGTCGACGATGGCCGGAAAGATCACCGTACACAGCGCCGGGGCGTCAACCACGTTGACCGGAACGCAACGCAAGCGGGCATCGCGGGACACCTGCGCGTTGAGCGGCTCATCATCCGTCGCAGCGATGATCAGCACGCAACCATCGAGGTCGCATTCGCTGTAGCCGCGCAGGATCATTTCACCGCCGCTCTGGACAACCAGCTCGCTCAGTTGCGCCTCGATTTCCGGCGCAACCACGCGCAGCACTGCACCGGCGTCGGCAATCAGGCGTGATTTGCGCAGGGCAATTTCACCGCCACCAACCACCAGCACACGGCTGCCACGCAGGTTATGGAACAGCGGCAGAAATTCCATTTAACCGATGACCTCAAGGCCGCCCATGTACGGCTTGAGCACCTCAGGCACACGAATCGAACCGTCCGCCTGCTGATAGTTCTCCAGCACTGCCACCAGTGTGCGGCCTACCGCCAGGCCCGACCCGTTGAGGGTGTGGACCAGCTCCGGCTTGCCGGTTTCCGGGTTGCGCCAGCGAGCCTGCATGCGCCGCGCCTGGAAATCACCGCAGTTGGAGCAGGAAGAGATTTCGCGATATTTGTCCTGGCTCGGAATCCAGACTTCAAGGTCGTAGGTCTTCACCGCACTGAAACCCATATCGCCGGTGCACAGCGCCAGCGTGCGATAAGGCAGTTCAAGCAGTTGCAGCACGCGTTCGGCGTTGCCGGTCAGCGACTCGAGCGCGGCCATGGAGTCATCAGGCGCAACGATCTGGACCATCTCGACCTTGTCGAACTGGTGCTGGCGAATCATGCCGCGGGTATCACGCCCGGACGCGCCCGCTTCACTGCGGAAGCAAGGGGTATGGGCGACAAACTTGAGAGGCAGCTGTTTGGCATCGAGAATTTCACCCGACACGATATTGGTCAGCGACACTTCGGCAGTCGGGATCAGGTACAGATCGGCTTCGCCTTCGCGGGAGATCTTGAACAGGTCTTCCTCGAACTTGGGCAGCTGACCTGTGCCCTGCAACGCTGGAGCCTGCACCAGATACGGCGTGTAAGTCTCTTCGTAGCCGTGCTCGTTGATGTGCAGATTGATCATGAACTGTGCCAGGGCACGGTGCAGACGCGCGATCGGGCCACGCAGCAGCGCAAAACGCGCGCCGGACAGCTTGGCGGCAGTCTCGAAATCCAGCCAGCCGAACTTCTCGCCCAGCGCAACGTGATCCTTGACCTCGAAATCGAATGACGTCGGCGTGCCCCAGCGACGTACTTCGACGTTGCCTTCTTCGTCGGCACCGACCGGCACGGACTCGTGAGGCAGGTTCGGAATGCTCAGCACCAGCGCATCAAGTTCGGCCTGAATGCCATCCAGCTCGACCTTGCCTTCGCTCAGCTCGTTGCCCATGCGCTCGACATCAGCCATCAACGGCGCAATGTCTTCGCCGCGCTGCTTGGCCTGACCAATGGATTTGGAACGTGCATTGCGCTCGGCCTGCAGCTGTTCGGTGCGGGTCTGCACTACCTTGCGCTGGGCTTCCAGCGATTCAATGCGCGCCACATCCAGTGTGAAGCCACGGGAAGCCAGGCGATCCGCTACGTCCTGAAGTTGAGTACGTAACAGTTTGGAATCGAGCATATCGTTCTCTCGTCTATCAAAGTCTGGTCAGGGACAGGCCAGCCCAGGTTGCGAGCAGCCCGCCGAATACGCTGATACCGGCATAGCCGAGGGCCAGCGGTACCTGCCCGCTTTCCAGCAGGCGCAGCGTATCCAGTGAAAAGGATGAAAAGGTCGTCAGACCGCCTACAAAGCCGACAAGCAAGCCGGCACGAATTTCGATGGGCACTTCCGGACGCAGCAGAAACAGTCCGTACAGTACACCGATGATCAGGCACCCGACGATGTTGACCGCCAGCGTCGCCGCATAAAAATAACGTGGCCAGTTGGCGCTGACCCAGGTACCTGTCGCAAAGCGCAATAATGTACCAGCGATCCCGGCAATCGACACCGCAAGAATAGTCTGAATCATCACTTTCTCCGCTTACGAGGGCTGGCATCGTCCAATGCGTTCAGATGCCTGAGCTTTTCACCGATCTTGAGCTCCAGACCGCGAGGCACAGGCTGGTAATACTGCCGTGGCTCCAGCTCGTCTGGAAAGTAGTCTTCGCCAGCTGCGTAAGCATCAGGCTCATCATGGGCATAGCGATATTCTTCGCCGTAACCGAGCTGCTTCATCAGCTTGGTAGGCGCATTGCGCAAATGCAGCGGAACCTCCAGCGAACCGTGCTCGCCCGCTTCGCGCATGGCCGCCTTGAACGCCATGTAGACCGCGTTGCTTTTTGGCGCGCAGGCGAGATAGACAATGGCCTGTGCGACCGCCAGCTCGCCCTCGGGGCTGCCAAGGCGTTCCTGTACATCCCAGGCGGACATGCACAACGGCAGCGCACGAGGGTCGGCATTGCCGATATCTTCACTGGCCATGCGCACCACGCGGCGCGCCAGATACAGTGGGTCACAGCCACCGTCGATCATCCGCGCAAACCAGTACAGGGCCGCGTCGGGATTGGAACCGCGAATCGACTTGTGCAACGCCGATATCTGGTCGTAGAACGCCTCGCCCCCCTTGTCGAAGCGGCGTCGACTGTCACCCAACAGGCTCTGCAGCAGCCCGACATCGATTTCGCTGCCGTCTTCGGCCAGGTCCGAGGCGTTCTCCAGCAGGTTGAGCATGCGCCGACCGTCGCCATCGGCGGCGGACATCAGAATCGCAAACCCCTCATCGCTGAGGGTCAGCTGCCGCTTGCCCAGCCCGCGCTCTTCGGTCAGGGCACGATTGACCAGCTTGCGCAGCGCCGCCTCGTCCAGGCTTTTGAGCACGTAGACACGCGCCCGGGACAACAAGGCGTTGTTGAGTTCGAACGAGGGGTTTTCGGTCGTCGCGCCGATAAAGATCAGCGTGCCGTCCTCGACGTAAGGCAGGAAGGCATCCTGCTGTGACTTGTTGAAGCGGTGCACTTCGTCAACGAACAGGATGGTGCGCTTGCCGTACTGTCCGGCCTGCTGCCGGGCAACTTCGACGGCCTGACGGATTTCCTTGACCCCGGCCAGCACCGCCGAAACCGTTTCGAAGTGCGCGTCCGACACTTTGGCCAGCAGCTTCGCCAGCGTGGTCTTGCCAACGCCGGGAGGGCCCCAGAAAATCATCGAGTGCAGTGCGCCCTGCTCCAGCGCCTCACGCAGAGGCTTGCCGTGGGCAAGCACATGTTCCTGACCGACATATTCATCCAGGTTGGTAGCACGCAAACGTGCAGCCAGAGGCTGAGCTATCGGTTCGCGGCTAAACAGATCCATGGTCAGAAATCGGCCCTTTTACTCTTGAATGACATCAGCGCCCTTGGGAATCTGGAACTGAAACTTGCTGGCTGCGATCGACTCGTTGGCCTTGACCCCGGTGAACAGGATATTGGTCCGCTGACCCACGCTGTCGATCAATTGCATGTCGTTGATGATGCCGTTGCGAAACGACAGGCGCAGGCTGTCGAACAGCGTGTCCTTGGTCTTGGGCTTGAGCACGAAATCGATCACGCCACCCGCCTCTTTCGCGGTGATGTCGAAGCTTTCACTGATCTTCGATACATCACCGGACAACAGCAAGGCTGGAGTCTGGGTCAGGCGCTGGTCGAGCTTCTTGATCGTGACCTGCTCCAGATCAGGGTCCCACAGCGAGACTTTCTTGCCGTCCGAGACCATCAACTGCTCCTGTGGCGCATCGGTATGCCAGTTGAACAGGCCGGGACGCTGCAAGGCCATTTCGCCGGTGGTTTCCTGCAACTGGGTACCGCCACCGTCCAGCGTCAGTTGCGAGAAGCGCGCGGTCAGGGTCTGGGATTTCTCCAGCAACTGAGTCAGGCGCGCCACGTCTTTGCTGTCGGCATGGGCGGGGATCATGGAGAAGGTCAGTGCGGTGGCCAACAGCATGCGGATAAGGCGCATGGGATTCCTCTTTGAAGTCGATGATGATGCGACAGCGTGGCGTGCACGCCGTCGCCGCAATACGGGGTGATAAAAATCAGTCGCGCACCGGCCCGGGGGCCAGGACTTCGCGCGAACCGTTGGTATTCATGGAGGTCACGACCCCTGCCATTTCCATCGCTTCGATCATGCGCGCTGCGCGGTTATAGCCGATCTTCAGTTTGCGCTGTACGGCAGAGATCGAAGCGCGACGGCTTTCCAGCACGAACTTGACGGCCTCATCGTAAAGCGCGTCGCTTTCGCTGTCTTCACTGCCTTCGCCGCCACCGCCATCGAAGCCGCTGCCGGGCTCTTCGACGCCAGCGAGAATATCGTCGTTGTAGTCCGGGGAACCTCGCAGCTTCCAGGCTTCTACCACACGATGCACTTCTTCGTCGGAAACGAACGCGCCATGCACACGAATCGGCAGGCTGGTGCCTGGCGGCATGTACAGCATGTCGCCGTGGCCCAACAGTTGTTCTGCACCGCCCTGGTCGATGATGGTCCGCGAATCGATCTTGCTCGACACCTGGAACGCCATACGCGTCGGAATGTTGGCCTTGATCAGACCGGTGATCACATCCACCGACGGACGCTGGGTCGCGAGAATCAGGTGGATGCCCGCAGCACGCGCTTTCTGGGCGATACGCGCGATCAGCTCTTCGACCTTTTTGCCGACGATCATCATCATGTCGGCGAACTCGTCCACCACCACGACGATGGTCGGCAGCTTGCTTAGCAGCGGCGCTTCGTCATGAATGCTTTCGCGCTTGTACAGCGGATCGGCAAGCGGCTCACCGGCGTCCTGGGCTTCCTTGACCTTCTGATTGAAGCCGGACAGGTTACGCACGCCCATCTTCGCCATCAGCTTGTAGCGGCGCTCCATCTCGGCAACGCTCCAGCGCAGGGCATTGGCGGCGTCCTTCATGTCGGTAACCACCGGGCACAACAGGTGCGGAATACCTTCGTAGATGGACAGCTCGAGCATTTTCGGGTCGATCATGATCAGCTTGGCGTCTTCCGGGCCGGACTTGAACAGGATCGACAGGATCATCGCGTTCACACCCACCGATTTACCGGAACCGGTCGTACCGGCCACCAGCAGGTGGGGCATCTTGGCCAGATCGGTAATCACCGGCTTGCCGCCGATGTCGTGGCCCAGCGCCAGGGTGACGGGCGACTTGGCGTTATCGTATTCGGGTGTGGACAACACCTCGGAGAAGCGCACGATCTGGCGATCTTCGTTAGGGATCTCGATACCGACGGTGGTCTTGCCCGGAATCACCTCGACCACACGAACGCTGGTCACGGCGAGCGAGCGCGCAAGGTCCTTGGCGAGGTTGGAAATGCGGCTGACCTTGACGCCGGCGGCTGGCTGGATCTCGTAGCGGGTAATGACCGGACCGGGGTGGATGGAGTCTACCGAGACCTCCACACCGAATTCCTTGAGCTTGATTTCCAGCAAATGACCGACGGCAGCCAGAGACTCTGGCGAATAGTTGAGCTGCTTCTTCTCTGCCGGGTCGAGGATGGAAATCGGCGGCAGCGTGCCTTCCACTGCGCTGTCCACGAACAGCGGGGCCTGCTTTTCCTTCATGACGCGCTTGCTGGGCTCTACAGGCTTCGAAGGCGCTGGCGCGATGACCGCTGGCACGTGTTTTTCGCGCTCGGTCATGTGTTTGCTCAACGACGCTTCACGCTCCACCAGACGTTCTCTGGCCTTGGCCTGCTCGCGACGATCGGGAGCCACAGGCGCCACCACATCGTTGACGCGCATGTCCACCTCACGCAACTGCGCAACCATCTGCTTGCGTTCGGCGCGGGCGGTCCACCAGCGGTTCGCAGCGCCCTGAAACAGTTCGAACAGGTCGAGGGTGATCTTGCCGGTGACATCCATCACCTTGAACCAGGACAGGTCGGTAAACACCGTCAGGCCAAACAGAAACAGGGCGATGAACAGCAAGGTGCTGCCTTGAATATTCAGCGCTTTCTTGGCCAGATCGCCGAGCACTTCGCCCAGCACACCGCCTGCCGAGCCTGGGAAGCCTGCCGAGAAATGAAAGTGGATATGCGCCAGCGCAGCGCCCGCGAGGATCAGGAACACCAGCCCGATCAGACGCCAGGAAAACAGCCAGCCGCTCCACTGCCAAGGCTCATGGCGATGGCGAAAGACCTGCCAGGCCTTGATCGCCAGCAACAGCGGGAAGATGTAGGCGAAATAGCCCAGAATCATGAACAGAATATCGGCACAGAACGCACCTGCACGCCCTGCGGCATTCTGCACCTGTGCCGCATTGCTGCTGGTATGGCTCCAGCCGGGATCGCTCTGATCGTAGGTCAGCAAGGCCATCATCAGATACAGGCACAGTGCGCCAAAGGCGATCAGGGCCCCTTCCTTGAGCCGGTAGTGCAATTGCTGCCGCCAAAGCGGGACAGCGCTGGGTGCTGGGGTGGATTTCTTCAAAACGCTTTATTTCCTGCGCAATAGCGCGAACATCTCGTTGATTGACCAGAAACGGCTGTCGGACGGCACTGACTACTCCCGCATGGACAGGGAGCGCAGACAGCGGGAAAGCCTGTCGACAGACGCTTGAATGATAACGCCCAAAACAGGCATTGTACGGTTTTACAGCCACTTGAGTCTGTACGAAAACACACCAGATCCACTTCAGACGGTTCCGCAAGACGGAACACGCTTTCACCTTCACTGACGATGTTCAATTTGAGCATGCATTACGTTTTGTGACAAAGGCTTATGGCGTGTTTCTGTCAACGGCCCGCAACATGAACGACCACATGACCGCTGCGAGGCTCGCGCCCTACCGCATGCACAAGGTACGCGCCATAATGACAACCGCTTGTGACCACGCCTGTCGCACAGAGTTGCACACACAGACAGGTGCGCCCTCCCCTTCCGTAAAGTTGTGATGCCATGCTGACCTGGTTGACCCGCAACAGCCTCGATTTCCCCCCACTGGAAAAAGCCCTTCGTGAACCCAACGGTTTACTTGCCGCAGGCGGAGACTTGTCGGCCGATCGCCTGATCAGCGCCTATCGACACGGCTGCTTTCCCTGGTTTCAGGACGGTCAGCCGATTCTCTGGTGGTCTCCCGATCCGCGCACCGTGCTGTTTCCTGAAGAACTGCACATCTCGCGAAGCCTCGGCAAGGTTCTGCGCCAGTCGCGCTATCGGGTGACCTTCGATCAGGATTTTGCCAGCGTGATCAAGGCCTGCGCGGCGCCTCGCAGCTACGCCAACGAAACCTGGATAACCGGCTCGATGCAGGCGGCCTACGTTGAGTTGCACCGCCGTGGCCACGCGCACAGCGTCGAGGTCTGGGATCAGGATGAACTGGTCGGCGGACTGTACGGCCTGGCAATGGGCCAGCTGTTTTTCGGCGAGTCGATGTTCAGCCGGGCAGACAACGCCTCGAAAGTCGGCTTTGCCACCCTGGTAGAGCATTTGACTGACTGGGGATTTGTGTTGATCGATTGCCAGATGCCCACTCAACATCTGCATAGCTTCGGCGCGCGCGCCATTCCTCGGCAGACTTTTGCCGATTACCTGTCCCGCCATCTGGATCAGCCGACCGACGCCGACTGGTCAGCTAGGCGAGTTTGACAGGCTGGCATACACTCATGGTAAGGATTCACCATTAGGCGACGACCATGACAGAGCTGGCGAGGCTGAAGTTTTATGCCACTCAACCGCACACTTGCAGTTACCTGCCCGAAGAGCAGGCGACGACCCTGTTTCTGGACCCCAGCCAGCCGATGGATGTACAGGTCTATGCCGACCTGTCGGACATGGGTTTTCGCCGCAGCGGTGATCACCTCTATCGCCCGCACTGCCAGAACTGCAGCGCCTGTGTACCTGCACGCATTCCGGTGAGCCTCTTCGTTCCCGACCGTCAGCAAAAACGCATTCTGAAACGCAATGCCGACATTCAGGTGCAAAGCGCCAAACCGGTGTTTACCCAAGAATATTTCGATCTTTATCAGCGTTATATCGAACAGCGTCACGCTGACGGCGACATGTTTCCGCCAAGCCGTGAGCAATTTTCGACATTTCTGGTTCGCGACCTGCCTTTTTCGCGCTTTTACGAGTTTCGGGTCGATCAACGCCTGCTGGCAGTTGCCGTCACCGACCTTCTGCCCAATGGGCTTTCAGCGGTCTATACGTTCTATGAACCCGATGAAGAACGCCGCAGTCTGGGCCGTTACGCGATTTTGTGGCAGATCGCCGAAGCGGCCAGACTGCAACTGCAGGCGGTGTACCTCGGCTACTGGATCAAGAACTGCAAAAAGATGAATTACAAGACCCAATATCGCCCCATCGAGCTGCTCACCAATCAAAGATGGGTCACTCTGTATTGAACCCCTTGGCTTAAACTGGTTTTTTCGGGCACAATGCACGCCGCTTTTGCCTGGCGCCACTTGCACCGGGCCACTCATTTGTATACCGAGGGCTTTACTGCATGTCGAAAGAAGACAGCTTCGAAATGGAAGGCACTGTCGTCGACACCCTGCCCAACACCATGTTTCGCGTGGAGTTGGAAAACGGGCACGTCGTAACCGCGCATATCTCCGGCAAGATGCGCAAGAATTACATCCGTATTCTGACCGGTGACAAAGTGCGCGTAGAGCTGACGCCCTATGACCTGAGCAAAGGGCGCATCACCTACCGCGCTCGCTAAACAGGTATTAACGAAAACGCCCGGCATAAGCCGGGCGTTTTTGTATGCCTGTTTTTTACAGTCGATGTCTTCGACCTGCCCCGCATCCATCAATGATGCGGGGCGAGGCGTCGGCTATCAGGCCATTTCTGCCGTGGTCTCGAAATCGAAGGTGATCTCGCCATCCTTGATATCGATGTGAACCACGCCGCCATGTTCTGACAGTTCGCCGAACAGGATCTCTTCGGCGAGAGGCCGTTTGATCTTGTCCTGAATCAGGCGAGCCATCGGTCTGGCACCCATTGCCGCATCGTAACCACCCTGCGCCAGCCAGCTTCTCGCCGCCTCGGACACTTCGAGCAGTACGCGCTTGTCTTCCAGCTGGGCCTGAAGCTCGGTGAGGAACTTGTCGACCACGCTCTTGATGACTTCGTGGCTGAGGCGACCGAACTGAATGATGGTATCCAGACGGTTGCGGAACTCCGGCGTGAAGCTCTTCTTGATCACTTCCATCGCGTCAGACGAGTGGTCCTGATGCGTGAAACCGATCGAAGCGCGCGCAGCAGACTCGGCCCCGGCGTTGGTAGTCATGATCACGATCACATTGCGGAAGTCCGCCTTGCGTCCGTTGTTGTCGGTCAGCGTACCGTGGTCCATCACCTGCAGAAGCAGATTGAAGACTTCCGGGTGAGCCTTTTCGATTTCATCGAGCAACAGCACGCAATGCGGCTGACGGGTAATGGCCTCGGTCAGCAGACCGCCCTGATCGAAACCGACGTAGCCCGGAGGCGCACCGATCAGACGGGAAACGGTATGCCGCTCCATGTACTCGGACATGTCGAAACGGATCAACTCGACGCCCAGCGCCTTGGCCAGTTGACGAGCCGCCTCTGTCTTGCCGACGCCCGTAGGACCGGCGAACAGGAACGAACCGACCGGTTTGTCAGGCGACTTGAGACCTGCACGAGACAGTTTGATCGCCGTCGACAACGAGTCGATGGCCGCATCCTGTCCAAACACCGTGAGCTTGAGATCGCGCTCCAGATTACGCAGCAGCTCCTTGTCGGAACTGTTGACGTGCTTTGGCGGAATGCGCGCGATCTTGGCGACAATGTCTTCGACCTGAGGCACGTCGATACGCTTGACGCGTTGTTCGACAGGCTGCAGACGCTGATAGGCACCCGCTTCATCGATCACATCAATGGCCTTGTCAGGCATATGACGGTCGTTGATGTAGCGAGATGCGAGTTCGGCGGCAGCGCGCAGGGCCTCGTCGCTGTACTCGATGCTGTGATGCTGCTCGAAACGGCTTTTCAGGCCACGCAGGATGCCGATGGTGTCCTCGACCGAAGGCTCGGACACGTCGACTTTCTGGAAGCGACGCGCCAGAGCACGATCCTTCTCGAAAATCCCGCGAAACTCCTGAAAGGTGGTCGAACCGATACAACGGATCTCGCCGGACGACAGCAGCGGCTTGAGCAGGTTGGAAGCATCCATCACCCCGCCGGAAGCTGCGCCAGCACCGATGATCGTGTGGATCTCGTCAATGAACAGGATCGCCTGAGGACGCTTGCGCAGCTCGTTGAGCAACGCCTTGAAGCGCTTCTCGAAATCGCCGCGGTATTTCGTCCCGGCCAGCAATGCGCCCAGGTCGAGCGAGTAGACGACGCTGTTGGCAAGCAGGTCAGGCACCTGATTGTCGACGATGCGCTTGGCCAGACCTTCGGCGATGGCGGTTTTACCGACACCCGCTTCGCCGACCAGCAAAGGATTGTTCTTGCGACGACGAGCCAGAATCTGTGCCACCCGCTCGACTTCGCTTTCGCGGCCGACCAGTGGATCGATGCGTCCCTGACGCGCCAACTCGTTCAGATTGCTGGCATAGGCATCCAGAGGATTGCCTGAGGAAGATGCTTCACCGCCCTCGTCGTCCTGCATATCCTGTTCACCTTCAGAAGAGTGTTCGCCATGCCCTGGAACCTTGGAGATACCGTGGGCGATGTAGTTGACGACATCGATCCGGGCCACGCTCTGCTGCTTGAGCAGAAATACGGCCTGGCTTTCCTGCTCACTGAAAATCGCAACCAGCACATTGGCGCCGGTCACTTCGCGCTTGCCTGAGCTCTGCACGTGGAAGACTGCCCGTTGCAGCACACGCTGGAACCCGAGCGTCGGTTGTGTCTCGCGGTCCTCGTCATGAACGGGGATCAGCGGAGTGGTGGAGTCGATGAACTCCTGCAGATCATGCTTGAGTTTATCGAGGTTTGCGCCGCAGGCACGCAGGACAGTGGCTGCAGCCTCATTATCCAATAGAGCCAGCAGGAGATGCTCGACCGTCATGAACTCATGACGCTTCGAACGTGCCTCCTTGAAGGCAAGATTGAGGGTGACTTCGAGCTCACGGTTTAACATAGCTTCACCTCATACCCAAGTGGTCGGCGTTTAACCGTCCTTCTCGATCTCACAGAGTAGCGGATGCTGGCTCTCCCTGGCGTATTGATTGACCTGCATTGCCTTGGTCTCGGCGATGTCGCGGGTAAACAATCCGCAGACTGCCCGTCCCTCTGTATGGACGGCCAGCATGACTTTGGTGGCCAGCTCACGATTCAGGTTAAAAAACACCTCGAGTACTTCTACGACGAAATCCATCGGGGTGTAGTCATCGTTGAATAAAACCACCTTGTACATCGGTGGCGCCTGCAGGGTCGGCTTGGCGTCCTGCACCGCAATGCCCGCCGAGTCGTCCTCGTGCGACTGCGGATCATCCTGATTGAATGTTAGTCGAATCTTGCTGAATGCATGCATGGAAAGAAATGTTCGTTTGAGGGCGGATTGAGCAATTTAGTCGCAGTCTGGACGGTTTTTAAATGGGCTGCCACATGACCTTGACTATCAGCTAAACGGTGTTACAAACAATAGAGCCCACATTGGGTAAAAAGGGTCCGCGCAGTCAACCAAAATTTTTTTGGGTGGCAGCGGATTGAAGTGGATGATACTCCTGACGGAGTCCTTTGCAGAGGGAGATGGTGATGATTGAAGGAAAAGTCAAGTGGTTCAACAATGCAAAAGGGTTTGGGTTCATAAACGCTGAAGACAAGAGTGACGAGGATCTGTTCGTTCATTTCTCGGCCATCGAAATGGACGGTTACAAAACTCTAAGGGCTGGCCAGAAAGTCAGATTTGAACGCATACACGGTCCAAAAGGGCTTCAGGCGGTAAAAATCAGCAGTTCGGAAGAAAAAAAGCTGGATCCGGCAAAAGAAACACATCCGCTGCACCAGCAGGACCACGCTCACGCGGACGCCTGATACTCATGTTGAAAAAGTGATTAGACGTATAGTGGCAGCCATCAGAGCCAGCCGAATTAATAGAAACATGCAATGAGCTTTGCCGGAGACGTAAAAAGACAGGGACATTGGTCTGCTTTATATCCGTCACGCTCCACAGGGTGTCGAATTAGCGGTTATTGCACCGCGGATGCCCAGACTCCAATTCAGGATGTTCCGCTCGTCTGCTCCAAACCCTTCTGAGCAACGAAAATCGCCCTTCCCATCCCATCCCCCGCCTCAGCGCTTGCCAAGCCCACATGCAGGCATTCCAGACACCTGTATGGAAGACTGCGCGTTCGACCAACGGCGGATATTCATTTTTCGATAGCTCGCATAGCATTAATGCTTGGTGCCAATGGTTTGATATACTCACGCCGTGACCGCAGAGTCATCAAGGCCGACCCGTCCGAATTCTGACCCTCGGCCTTCCTTATGCGTCGGGCTGCTACCTGACCCGACAGCTTGACGCTCGACTGATGCACCCAACATCACCGCGAATAAACCTCGACCTGGCTCATGGCCGAACCGTGGGCAAGCGCGCTTAGAATGCGCGTATCGAGATTTTGTGCATGCTCAGCAAAAGAGAGTTAATACGAATGTCCAACCGCTCGAAGATCATCTACACCTTCACCGACGAAGCTCCGGCCCTCGCCACCTACTCCCTGCTGCCTATTATCAAAGCGTTCACGGCAACCTCCGATATCGACGTGGAAACACGCGACATTTCTCTGGCGGGCCGTGTTCTTTCCAGCTTCCCGGAGTCGCTTGGCGCCGATCAACAAGTGCCGGATCATCTCGCCGAGCTGGGCAAACTGGCCACTACGCCAGAAGCCAACATCATCAAGCTGCCTAACATCAGCGCCTCGGTCCCGCAATTGAAGGCGACCATCAAGGAGCTTCAGGATCAGGGCTACAAGATTCCTGACTACCCTGAAAACCCTGCCACTGACGCGGAAAAAGAAACCCGCGCACGCTACGACAAGACCAAGGGCAGCGCCGTGAACCCGGTTCTGCGCGAAGGCAACTCCGATCGCCGTGCCCCACTGTCGGTCAAGAACTACGCGCGCAAGCACCCACACAAGATGGGCGCCTGGTCAGCTGACTCCAAGGCTCACGTTGCACACATGAGCAACGGCGACTTCTACGGCAGCGAAAAAGCCGCCGAGATCGCAGCCGACAACACCGTCAAGATCGAACTCGTCGCCCAGGACGGCACTACCACCGTCCTGAAGGAAAAAACCTCCGTCAAGGCTGGCGAAGTCGTCGACTGCTCGGTCATGAGCGCCAAGGCCCTGCGCAGCTTCATTGCTGCCGAAATCGAAGACGCCCGCAAGCAGGGCGTGCTGTTTTCGGTGCACTTGAAAGCCACCATGATGAAGATCTCCGACCCGATCATGTTTGGCCAGATTGTCGACGAGTTCTACAAGGACGCGCTGACCAAGCACGCCGATACGCTCAAGCAGATCGGCTTCAGCCTGAACAACGGCATCGGCGACCTGTACGAGCGTATCACTGCCCTGCCCGCTGACAAGCAGGCAGAAATCAAGGCTGACATCGAAGCGGTCTATGCCGTTCGTCCACAGCTGGCGATGGTCAATTCCGACAAGGGCATCACCAACCTGCACGTGCCGAGCGACGTTATCGTCGACGCCTCGATGCCAGCGATGATTCGTGACTCCGGCAAGATGTGGGGCACAGACGGTCAGCTGCACGATGCCAAGGCCGTCATTCCGGATCGCTGCTACGCCACCATTTATCAAGCGGTCATCGAAGACTGCAAGAAAAATGGCGCATTCGACCCGACTACCATGGGCAGCGTACCGAACGTCGGCCTGATGGCTCAGAAGGCCGAAGAGTATGGCTCCCACGACAAGACGTTCCACATTCAGACCAACGGCGTGGTTCGCGTAACCGACAGCCAGGGCAACCTGCTGATGGAACAGAACGTCGAAGCCGGCGATATCTGGCGTATGTGCCAGGCCAAGGATGCGCCGATCCAGGATTGGGTGAAACTGGCCGTCAACCGTGCCCGCGCCAGCAACACCCCGGCTATCTTCTGGCTGGACTCGTCCCGCGCCCACGACAGCGTGATGATCGAGAAAGTGCGCAGGTACCTGGGCGATCACGACACGTCGGGCCTGGATATCCAGATCCTGTCACCTGTCGACGCGATGAAGCTGACCCTGGAACGCACTCGCGCAGGCAAGGACACCATTTCGGTGACCGGCAACGTTCTGCGCGACTACCTGACTGACCTGTTCCCGATCATGGAACTGGGCACCAGCGCGAAGATGCTGTCGATCGTTCCGCTGATGAACGGCGGCGGTCTGTTCGAAACCGGCGCGGGTGGTTCGGCTCCGAAGCACGTGCAGCAGTTCGTCGAGGAAAACTTCCTGCGCTGGGATTCGCTGGGCGAATTCCTGGCTCTGGCGGCGTCGCTCGAGCATCTGGGCCATGCTTACAACAATCCGAAAGCGCTGGTTCTGTCCAAGACCCTCGACCAGGCCACTGGCGAGTTCCTGGACCGCAACAAGTCGCCTTCGCGCAAGGTAGGCGGTATCGACAACCGCGGCAGCCACTTCTACCTGACCCTGTTCTGGGCTCAGGCACTGGCTGCTCAGAACGACGATGCAGACCTCAAGGCGCAGTTCGCACCTCTGGCCAAGACCCTGACCGACAACGAAGAAAAAATCGTTGCCGAGCTGAACGCCGTTCAGGGCAAGCCGGTGGACATTGGCGGCTACTACTTCCCTAACCCGGAAGTCACCAGCAAGGCCATGCGCCCGAGCGCCACGCTCAACGCGGCCATCGCCGCGCTGTAAGAGGCAATCCGAGGCGGTGCATAAAAATGCACCGCCTCACAAAAAAATCCCCGGCTTGTTGCCGGGGATTTTTTTTACCCATGAAAAATTTCAGCTACAGGTGTGATCTCTCGCGACTGGGAGATCCCAGCTCAAGAACATGATCACCCCCTTTCAACTTTTCAGCGTGCGCGAAAGAAAGTCGCGAATGTATTCGGCGACCTCAGGCGCGTGTGTTTCCAATGCAAAGTGCCCTGCATCCAGCAGATGCACTTCAGCAGCCGGGACGTCCTTGCGATAAGCATGCGCGCCGGGCGGTATGAACGCCGGATCGTGCTTGCCCCAGACCGCCAGCAAGGGAGGCTGATATTTGCGCAGGTATTCCTGAAACGAGGGGTAAGCCGCTACGTTACTGCGGTAGTCAAGAATCAGGTCAAGCTGGATCTCCTCTGCGCCCGGCCGCGTCATATACAGAATGTCGAGGTTGTAGCCATCGGGAGAAAGCTTCTCTGGATCGGCTCCCGTACCGTATTGCCAGTCCCGAATGACTTCAGGTGATAACGAGGCGCGGCAGGCTTCGCGATTGGCCGCCGAAGGCTCGCGCCAATAGGCTTGCCACGGGCCCCATTGATCGCTGAATCCTTGCAGATAGGCGTTGCCGTTCTGACTGATGATTGCAGTGACCTTCTCCGGGTTCGCCGCTGCGAGCCGCAAACCTGTCGGTGCGCCATAGTCGAATAGGTATAACGCGTACTTCTTCAGGCCCAGCGCCTCGGTGAAGCCCTCGATCACCTTGTAAAGGTTTTCGAATGTGTAATCGAACTGCCCGCGCGGTGGAGCCTTGGTATTACCGAATCCAGGCAAATCGGGAGCGATCAGGCGGTACTGACTCGCCAGCAAGGGCATCAGGTCGCGAAACATGTGGCTGGAACTCGGAAAACCATGAAGCAACAGCAGCACCGGGGCGTCCTTGGGCCCGACTTCGCGATAGAACACATTGACGTCCCCTACCTGCTGAGTGTGAAACGTCACGCGGAAGGCATCATCACTGTTCATTGCATTTTCCCTGGATAGAGGTTTATTGCTTGCAGAAGCGGCGCTCACCAATGACGCCCCGAGAGCAGAAGCAGCGCCTAACGCTGACACCTGTAAAACCTTGCGCCGACTGACACCGGATGCGGCATTTTCAGCGTCGGCTGAACCGAAATTTTTCATAGAAGAGTCTGACCGGGCTGGATGAATGAGTCGCCATCCTAATCATTGCGTCTGAAATGCAGAATCAACGCAAAAATCAATTCACCATTTCAAAATCTGAAATGCTGATACGATTTCACATCTCTCGTGGCAAGCAGGCAGCCTATGGACCGTATTCAGGAAATGACGCTTTTTGCCGGACTTGCCGAGCAAACCAGTTTTGCCGGGGTAGCCCGCCACTTTGGCCTGTCGACCGCCACGGTAACCCGGGCTGTCGCAAGTCTGGAGAGCCGCCTGGGCATCCTGCTGGTGGTGCGCACCACTCGCAACATGCGGCTCACCGAGGCAGGCCAGCGCTTCGCCGCTGATTGCCGCCGACTGCTTGCCGACCTTGATGAGGCTGAAAGCGCGGCAGGCGGCTTGCATGCAGTGCCAGGCGGCCTGCTGACGATCACCGCACCTCAGATGTTCGGCGCGCTGCATGTCGTGCCCGTAATGACGAGCTTTCTCGAGCGGTTTCCGGCTGTGGACATCCGTGCCATTCTGGTCGACCGGGTAGTGTCCATGCTCGATGAGGGCGTCGACGTGGCGGTCAGGATCGGCACCCTGCCCGATTCGTCTCTTACCGCAATTCCGACAGGTAGCGTGCGGCGCATGGTTTGCGCCTCCCCTGCCTATCTCGAAAAACATGGAGCCCCGCAGCATCCCGACGATTTGCGACAGCATTCGACAGCTTCAACCACCACCGCCGAACGCTCGCCTCACTGGCTTTTCCGGATCGATGACAAGAATTATTCAGTAGACGTCGCCTCAAGACTCAGTCTGACGTCTTATCAGGCGGCGATCAGCGCAGCGTTACAGGGCTGGGGACTGACCCAGGTGCCGTACTATCAGATACGCGAGCACCTGCAGGAAGGCAGGCTCAAGTGCGTTCTGGAGACGTTCGAAATAATCCCGGAACCGGTTCACGTTGTTTACCTGGAGGGCCGTCGTCGCTCATCCAAAGTGCGAGCCTTTGTGGACTTCTGCGTCAGCGCCCTGAGGCATGATCTGCATTTCGAGCAACAATAAGCTGTTACGGCTGACTCATTACCCTGCAAGGAGACCCTTATCATGACCTGGCAAGCCCACGTTACCGTCGCCACCATCGTCGAAGATCAAGGCCGCTTTCTGTTCGTCGAAGAAATCAAAGGCGGACGCGCCGTACTCAACCAACCCGCCGGGCACCTCGACCCGAACGAGAGCCTGCAACGCGCTGCCGTGCGTGAAACCCTGGAAGAAACCGGCTGGGACGTCGAATTGACCAGCGTGGTGGGCATCTATCTGTACACCGCACCGAGCAATGGCGTGACCTACCAGCGCATCTGCTTTGCCGCCAAGGCCCTGCGCCACCATCCGGAATATCAACTTGATGAAGGCATCGTCGGCGCAGTCTGGCTGACTCGCGATGAACTGGTAGCCCAGCAGGAGCGCTGGCG
This sequence comes from Pseudomonas syringae pv. coryli str. NCPPB 4273, assembly GCF_000972175.1. Taxonomy (NCBI): domain Bacteria; kingdom Pseudomonadati; phylum Pseudomonadota; class Gammaproteobacteria; order Pseudomonadales; family Pseudomonadaceae; genus Pseudomonas; species Pseudomonas syringae pv. coryli. The sequence continues at coordinate 472,737 of NZ_AWQP01000004.1, forward strand.
CAGCGAGCTGGTATTGCGCTGCCTGAACGACTACCTCGATGGCGAACATTTCAGTCTCGACCTGCTGCGCGACAAGGCGTGAGACTCGACGCCCTCAGCCTGATAGAATCGCGTCCTTTTACAGGTCAGCCGTTGAATCCCCATGCGTGATCCAGCCCCCTCGAACTCAGAAATGAAGCGCGTCATAGTCGGCATGTCCGGCGGCGTGGACTCTTCCGTTTCCGCCGTACTGCTCATGGAGCAGGGTTATCAGGTGGAAGGCTTGTTCATGAAGAACTGGGAAGAAGACGACGGAACGGAATACTGCACCGCCCGCGAAGACCTGGCAGATGCCCAGGCCGTGTGCGACAAGATCGGCATCAAGCTGCACACGGCCAACTTCGCAGCCGAGTACTGGGACAACGTCTTCGAGCACTTCCTGGAAGAGTACAAGGCCGGGCGCACGCCGAACCCGGACATCCTGTGTAACCGCGAAATCAAGTTCAAGGCGTTTCTCGACTACGCACTGATGCTCGGCGCCGACCTTATTGCTACAGGCCATTACGTACGCCGCCGTGATATCGATGGACGTACCGAGCTGCTCAAGGGCCTGGACCCGAACAAGGATCAGAGCTACTTCCTGCACGCCGTTGGCGGCGAGCAGATTGCCCGCACCCTGTTCCCGGTTGGCGAGCTGGAAAAACCGGAAGTGCGCGCCATTGCCGAAAAGCACGGCCTGGCCACTGCCAAGAAGAAGGATTCCACCGGAATCTGCTTCATTGGCGAACGCCGCTTCACTGATTTTCTGCGCCAGTACCTGCCCGCCCAGCCCGGCGAAATCAAGACCACCGAAGGTGAAGTCATCGGTCGTCACAGCGGCCTGATGTACCACACCATCGGCCAGCGTCAGGGTCTGGGCATCGGCGGTCTCAAGGATGCCAGCGATGATCCGTGGTACGTGCTGGTCAAGGACCTGGACAACAACGAACTGATTGTCGGTCAGGGTAACGATCACCCCTGGCTGTTTTCCCGTGCGCTGGTCTCTTCGGAAATCTATTGGGTCAACCCGATCGATCTGAGCAGCCCGCGCAGGCTCACCGCGAAGGTCCGTTATCGTCAGGGCGACCAGCCATGCACGCTGGAAAAAACCGCTGACGGTTACCGCGCCACATTCGATGACCCGCAACGCGCCGTCACTCCCGGTCAGTCCGTGGTGTTCTACGACGGCGAAATCTGTCTGGGTGGCGGCGTGATCGAAATTGCCGAACCCTGGACCAGCAAGGACAAGCGTTGATGAGCCCGACTCAGGAACAACTGATCGCTCTGGGTGGTGTATTCCAGGCCGCCGTGCTGGTCGACCGGATCGCCAAGACCGGTCAGATCAGCGAAGCGGCCCTGAGCTGCATGCTCGGCAGCCTGCTGGTGGTCGACCCCAAGGACACACTGGACGTCTTCGGCGGCGACGACCTCAATCTGCACGAAGGCTATCGCGCCATGGCCAGCGCCCTGGAGCGTGACCCGGCCACCTTGCAACGCGAGCCATTGCGCTACGCCCTGTCGATGCTCGGCCTCGAGCGTCAGTTGGCCAAGCGCGATGACCTGCTTGAAGTAATCGGCAAACGCATTCCGGTGATTCAGTCCCAGGTCGAGCATTTTGGCATCGCCCACGAGAACGTGATTGCCGCGACCGGTGCGCTCTATCAGGACACCCTGAGCACCTTGCGCCAGCGCATTCAGGTACAAGGCGACATGCGCAACCTGCAGCAGCCGAACAATGCCTCGAAGATTCGCGGTATTTTGCTGGCCGGTATTCGCTCTGCCCGGCTGTGGCGGCAAGTTGGCGGTCATCGCTGGCAACTGGTGTTCAGCCGCCGCAAGTTGTTGAAAGAACTCTACCCATTGCTGCACGGCTGACCCGCCGCGCGCCAATGACCTTCACCACCCCAGGCACGACGCTGTCTACGCTGGTCAGCGGGCTCCGGTCCGACTGACTTTTCATGTATGATATGCGCCCTTTTCGTCGCCCGACTGTCCGAGAGCATCCCATGCAGCTTTCTTCGCTCACTGCGGTTTCCCCTGTTGATGGCCGCTACGCCGGCAAAACCCAGGCCTTGCGCCCTATTTTCAGCGAATACGGCCTGATCCGTTTCCGCGTGATGGTTGAAGTTCGCTGGCTCCAGCGTCTTGCGGCTCACCCGCAGATCACCGAGGTCCCGACCTTCTCCGCGCAAGCCAACGCCATCCTGGATACCCTGGCCGAAGACTTCTCCGTGGAGCATGCCGAGCGCGTCAAGGAAATCGAGCGCACCACCAATCATGACGTGAAGGCTGTGGAGTATCTGCTCAAGGAGCAGGCTGCCAAATTGCCAGAGCTGGAAAAGGTCAGCGAGTTCATCCACTTCGCCTGCACCAGCGAAGACATCAACAACCTGTCTCACGCATTGATGCTGCGCGAGGGCCGCGACACTGTCGTGCTGCCGCTGATGCGCCAGATCGCCGACGCTATCCGCGAGCTGGCGATTCGCTTCGCAGACGTGCCGATGCTGTCCCGTACCCACGGCCAGCCCGCTTCCCCGACCACACTGGGCAAGGAACTGGCCAACGTCGTCTACCGCCTCGAGCGTCAGATCAGCCAGATCGCGGCAGTCCCGTTGCTCGGCAAGATCAACGGCGCAGTCGGCAACTACAACGCCCACCTCTCTGCCTACGCAGACATCGACTGGGAAGCCAACGCGCGCGCCTTCATCGAAGACGAACTGGGCCTGGGCTTCAACCCTTACACCACGCAGATCGAACCGCACGACTACATTGCCGAGCTGTTCGACGCCATTGCGCGCTTCAACACCATCCTGATCGACTTCGACCGCGACATCTGGGGCTACATCTCGCTGGGCTATTTCAAGCAGCGCACCATCGCTGGCGAAATCGGCTCCTCGACCATGCCGCACAAGGTCAACCCGATCGACTTCGAAAACTCCGAAGGCAACCTGGGCATCGCCAACGCACTGTTCCAGCACCTGGCGAGCAAGCTGCCTGTCTCGCGCTGGCAGCGTGACCTGACCGACTCCACCGTGCTGCGCAACCTGGGCGTCGGCTTTGCCCACAGCGTCATTGCCTACGAAGCCAGTCTCAAGGGCATCAGCAAGCTGGAACTGAACGAACAGCGCATTGCCGCCGATCTGGACGCCTGCTGGGAAGTTCTGGCGGAGCCGATTCAGACTGTCATGCGTCGTTACAACATCGAAAACCCGTACGAAAAACTGAAAGAACTGACACGCGGCAAGGGCATCGGCCCTGAAGCGCTGCAGACTTTCATCGACGGTCTGGACATGCCTGCCGAAGCCAAGGCCGAGCTCAAGAAGCTCACGCCGGCCAATTACATCGGTAACGCAGCCGCTCAGGCCAAGCGCATCTGACACGCAAAAAAATTGCACACGCCCGGCTGTGCCGGGCGTTTTCATTTCAAGGGCTTACACATGAATCCTGATATTCCTCTGCAACTTCTGGGCGGCATCAGTGCTCGCGTTTTCCTGCGTGACTACTGGCAGAAAAAACCGCTGCTGATCCGCCAGGCTCTGCCGGACTTTCAAAGCCCGATCGACGCGGACGAGCTTGCCGGCCTCGCCCTGGAAGAAGAAGTGGAGTCGCGCCTGGTCATCGAAAACGGCGAGCGTCCGTGGGAGCTGCGTCGTGGCCCGTTCGCTGAAGACGAGTTCAGCAAGCTGCCCGAGCGCGACTGGACGCTGCTGGTCCAGGCCGTGGACCAATTCGTTCCGGAGGTCAGTGAGCTGCTGGAAAACTTCCGTTTTCTGCCCAGCTGGCGGATTGACGACGTGATGATCAGCTACGCTGCGCCTGGCGGCAGCGTCGGCCCGCATTTCGACAACTATGATGTGTTCCTGCTGCAGGGACACGGCAAGCGTCACTGGCAGATCGGCCAGATGTGCGATGCAGAAAGCCCGCTGCTGCAGCATGCCGACCTGCGCATCCTTGCCGAATTCGAGAAGACCGAAGAGTGGACGCTGGAACCGGGCGACATGCTTTATCTGCCGCCACGTCTAGCGCACTGCGGCGTCGCCGTCGACGACTGCCTGACCTACTCGGTCGGTTTCCGGGCGCCAAGCGCTGCCGAAGTCCTGACCCACTTCACCGACTTCCTCAGCCAGTTCATCCCGGACGAAGAGCGCTATACCGATGCTGACGCCCAGCCGGTCAGCGATCCTCACCAGATCCAGCATGACGCGCTCGATCGCCTGAAAACGCTGCTGGCCGAGCACATGAGTGACGAACGCCTGCTGCTGACCTGGTTCGGCCAGTTCATGACCGAGCCGCGCTACCCGGAACTGGTGACCGGCCCTGAGCTGGACGAACAGGACCTGCTCGACAGCCTCGAGCAGGGCGCGGTGCTGATTCGTAACCCGAGCGCACGGTTGGCCTGGTCTGAAGTCGACGACGATCTGCTACTGTTTGCCAGTGGCCAGAGCCGCCTGCTGCCGGGCAGTCTGCGTGACCTGCTCAAACTGATCTGTGCCGCCGATGCGTTGCACAGCGAAAACCTTGGCCAATGGTTGGCCGATGACGAGGGGCGCAATTTGCTTTGCGAACTCGTAAAACAAGGAAGCCTGGGATTTGCCGATGAATAAAGTCACTGTAGCTGTCGCCCAATGGCAGAAGAACAACGCCGATATCCGGCGCATACGCGATTCGGTATTCATTGCCGAACAATCGGTGCCGCCGGAACTGGAGTGGGATGCCGAAGACGCAGGTGCCGTGCACTTTCTTGCGTACGAAGGTGAATATGCGGTGGGCACTGCCCGACTGCTGCCCGATGGCGAGATCGGCCGCTTGTCAGTCCTGAGAGACTGGCGTGGCCTGAAGGTCGGCGAGGCTCTGTTGGGTGCCGTGATCCATGAAGCTGAACAGCGTGGCCTCAAGCCGCTCAAGCTGAGCGCTCAGGTGCAGGCCGTCGAGTTTTATCAGCGCTTCGGCTTTTCGGTTATCAGCGACGAGTTTCTCGAAGCCGGCCTGCCACACGTCGATATGCTCCGCGAAGCGTGATCAACGCGATTATGTAGGCGCTCACCGCGGCACTACATAATGATCGCCCTGCCCTTTTTCGCTCGACACACTCAAGGTCGAACCGAAAAGCGGCAGGGCTTTTTCATGCCTGACCATTCAGCTTGATTGCCTGCAGCCGACACAGTGAGACAATCATGCTTTACGCGCTTACCGCGGAGAATGAACATGTCAGTACGCAACTTGCTCAATGCAGCACTCACCTCGATGCTGATCGTCTTCAGCGCTCACGTCTTTGCGGCGACGGAAGTCGTGCCGCTCAACTACCGCACCAGCGCCGATCTATTGCCGGTCGCCAAATCTTTTCTGGGGGACGAAGGCACCGTCAGCGCCTACGGCAATCAACTGATCGTGAATGCAGAATCACGCAAGATCGAAGAACTTCGCGCCTTGATCTCGCAACTCGATACCGCACCGAAACGCTTGCTGATCAGCGTTGACACCAGCGATAACGCGACGCGCAACAGCAGCGGCTCGCGAGTGATCGAGTACGGTACCGCCAGTCGTGAAGGCGGCGTGCAACAAGTGCAAACCAGCGAAGGCACCCCTGCACTCATTCAGGTTGGCCAGAGCGTACCGCTGACGTCCTCCTCCACGGACGCGTACGGATACTCCCGAAGCGACACCGAGTACCGCAATGTCACCCAGGGGTTTTACGTCACAGCCAGCGTGATGGGCGACACAGTTCACCTGAGCATCAGCACCAATCATGACCGCATGAGCCAGGAGCGCCCTGACGCCGTCAAAGTGCAGAGTACCGACAGCCAGGTGAGCGGCAGACTGGGAGAATGGATCACACTGGCGAGCAACAGCAATGAATCCGTCGCGGATCAGAGTGGCCTGGCGCAACGCTATTCCACCCAGGGTCGTGACGATATGATTTTGCGCGTAAAGGTCGAAACCCTCGAATAGTCTGTGCGGGCTGAAAATCCAATACTTACGGGCCTTTTGATGACTGACCGGTCGACTCCTCACAAATATGTAGTGATTTTAAAAAAGCACTACAAAACGTTTGACGCCCCCTGGAAGTGCGAGGCATGATTGCCTCGCTCCCGCTAATCAGAGGCTTTGCAAAGAGCCTTCGAATCACCGCTCTCACACACCCGAAGAGCCGATTCGTGTCCGCACCGCCCACAAGGCAGTTTGACGAGGTTGCGACTGGAACGAAGTTGTCCCGAGGGACGGAAGCGTAAACGGTAACCCGGCAAGGCCGACGGTGATGCACAACGCCACTGCAGGCCCGACTGTCCACCTGACAGCCTCATGTCCGGACGCCCGCTCTCCCCTCGAGCACATCGTTCACCCGTCGCGACCCACGTAACGTGCGGCTTCAAGCAAACCCCCGGATCAGCGAGCAGCCATCTACCGTGCCTTCGATAAACGAGGCGTTTTGGCGGAGCAGGACTTTCCAACGAGACCTACTTCTAGAGGTTTATCACCATGGCACTGACACGCGAACAACAAATAGCGGCTCTCGAGAAAGACTGGGCTGAAAATCCGCGCTGGAAAAACGTGACCCGTACTTACTCCGCTGCAGATGTGGTGCGCCTGCGCGGCTCGGTTCAACCCGAACACACCTTTGCACGACTGGGTGCAGACAAGCTGTGGAATCTGGTGACCCAGGGTGCCAAACCGTCCTTTCGACCGGACAAGGATTTCGTCAATTGCATGGGCGCTCTCACTGGCGGCCAGGCCGTGCAGCAGGTCAAGGCCGGTATTCAGGCCATCTACCTGTCCGGCTGGCAGGTCGCTGCCGACAACAACTCTGCCGAGTCCATGTACCCGGATCAGTCGCTGTACCCGGTCGACTCGGTGCCGACCGTGGTCAAGCGCATCAACAACTCGTTCCGCCGTGCCGACCAGATCCAGTGGAAAGCCGGCAAGGCGCCGGGCGACGAAGGCTACATCGACTACTTCGCCCCGATCGTGGCAGACGCGGAAGCCGGATTCGGCGGTGTACTCAATGCCTATGAGCTGATGAAAAGCATGATCGAAGCCGGCGCCGCCGGGGTGCACTTCGAAGATCAACTGGCTTCAGTGAAGAAATGTGGCCACATGGGCGGCAAGGTGCTGGTCCCGACTCAGGAAGCCATACAGAAACTGGTCGCTGCACGCCTGGCCGCCGACGTGGCCGGTGTACCGACCATCATTCTGGCCCGGACTGACGCCAACGCTGCCGACTTGCTGACATCCGATTGCGATCCGTACGACAAGCCATTCGTGACCGGCGAACGGACCCATGAGGGGTTCTACAAGGTTCGCGCCGGCCTCGATCAGGCCATCTCACGCGGCCTGGCGTACGCGCCCTACGCCGATCTGATCTGGTGCGAAACAGCCAGGCCGGACCTCGACGAGGCACGCCGCTTCGCCGAAGCGATCAAAAAGGAATACCCGGATCAGTTGCTGTCCTACAACTGCTCGCCGTCCTTCAACTGGAAGAAAAACCTCGACGACGCAACCATTGCCAAATTTCAGCGCGAGCTGTCGGCCATGGGTTACAAGCACCAGTTCATCACCCTGGCGGGCATTCACAACATGTGGCACAGCATGTTCAATCTGGCGCACGACTACGCCCGCAACGACATGACCGCCTACGTGAAGCTGCAGGAGCAGGAGTTTGCCGACGCTGCCAAGGGCTACACCTTCGTCGCCCACCAGCAGGAAGTGGGCACCGGCTATTTCGATGACATGACGACCGTGATCCAGGGCGGCGTATCGTCGGTAACCGCACTGACCGGCTCGACCGAAGAAGAGCAATTCCACTGATACACCGCGCAACGCGTTGAAAAGACAGGCCGTCCGTAAGGGCGGTCTGTCTTTTGTGTAAGAAGGTGCCGGTATTGATTTCGGACAATATGCAGTTGCCGGGCGAATGCTACAAAAGGCGCACTTTATAAGCAGTACCGTTACCCACTATGCGCCGACTACCGCACTCTGAACTATCAAGGCCCCTTCAAATGATATTAATTATCATTCAAATTGCCTTTCCTTACATTTCGTGCTCCAGAAACATAATTAACGAAATCCCCGCTGACGCCCGCCTGGCAGGCCCTGCAGCCTCCGTGAAAGGCCTTGGGCAATTGATTCCTTAAATAAATTTGATGTAGAAAATTTACTTGCCAACTGTTTGCACATAAAATCAATCCGTTGACCGCACTGCGACATTTCGTCACTGCCTCGACTCTTTATCAAGCACAGAGACCTTTGCTCTCTAACAAGGACTGACAGCATGCCCGAATCGACAGGTCTGATTGCCCACAACTGGGGCTTCGCCATTTTCCTTTTGGGTGTTGTCGGCCTTTGCGCCTTCATGCTCGGTCTGTCCAGCCTGCTCGGAAGCAAGGCCTGGGGCCGCAGCAAGAACGAACCTTTCGAATCCGGCATGCTGCCTACCGGCAGTGCACGCCTGCGCCTCTCCGCAAAATTCTATCTGGTCGCGATGCTTTTCGTGATCTTTGACATTGAAGCCCTTTTTCTCTTTGCCTGGTCTGTGTCCGTTCGCGAAAGCGGCTGGACCGGATTCGTCGAAGCTCTCGTTTTCATAGCAATTCTGTTGGCAGGTCTTGTCTACCTATGGCGGGTTGGCGCTCTTGACTGGGCTCCTGAAGGTCGCCGTAATCGGCAAGCGAAGCTGAAACAATGAGGCTTTGGCGATGCAATATAATCTCACCAGGATCGACCCGGACGCTCCTAACGAGCAGTACCCCATCGGCAAACGAGAAACCGTTTCCGATCCGTTAGAAGATCAAGTCCACAAAAACATCTACATGGGCAAGCTGGAAGACGTGCTGAACGGTGCGGTCAACTGGGGACGTAAAAACTCCCTGTGGCCCTACAACTTCGGCCTGTCGTGCTGCTATGTGGAAATGACCACCGCCTTCACGGCCCCCCACGACATCGCGCGCTTTGGCGCTGAAGTCATCCGGGCGTCGCCACGGCAGGCGGATTTCATGGTTATTGCCGGTACCTGCTTCATCAAGATGGCGCCGATCATCCAGCGTCTCTACGAGCAAATGCTCGAACCCAAGTGGGTTATTTCCATGGGTTCGTGTGCCAACTCCGGTGGCATGTACGACATCTACTCAGTGGTCCAGGGGGTGGACAAATTCCTTCCCGTGGATGTCTACGTGCCCGGCTGCCCGCCCCGCCCCGAGGCGTTTCTGCAAGGCTTGATGCTGTTGCAGGAATCCATCGGCAAGGAGCGTCGCCCTCTTTCCTGGGTCGTTGGCGATCAAGGCGTGTATCGCGCCGAGATGCCGTCGCAAAAGGAACAGCGCCGCGAACAGCGTATTCAGGTGACCAACCTGCGCAGCCCCGACGAAGTCTGATCCAGCCCGTTCTTCTTATAAAAAAGACAAGAACCGGGGTTGATTCTGTACGTTGACCGAAGTGATTGAGACCTATGACTGCAGACAACGCTCTGTACATCCCGCCTTACAAGGCTGACGACCAAGATGTCGTCGTTGAACTGAATAACCGTTTTGGTGCAGAGGCTTTCACTGCCCAGCAGACTCGCACCGGCATGCCCGTGCTGTGGGTCGAGCGCGCCAGACTGTTTGAAATTCTGACGTTCCTGCGCAACGTGCCCAAGCCCTACTCCATGCTTTATGACCTGCATGGCGTGGACGAGCGACTGCGCACAAACCGCCGTGGCCTGCCCGGCGCAGACTTCACCGTGTTCTATCACCTGCTGTCGATCGAGCGAAACAGCGACGTGATGATCAAGGTCGCGCTTTCCGAAAGCGACCTGAGCGTACCGACGATTACCAGCATCTGGCCCAACGCCAACTGGTACGAGCGTGAAGTCTGGGACATGTTCGGCATCGACTTCCCAGGCCACCCGCACCTGAGCCGCATCATGATGCCGCCGACCTGGGAAGGCCACCCGCTGCGCAAGGACTTCCCTGCCCGTGCAACGGAATTCGATCCGTACAGCCTGACCCTCGCCAAACAGCAACTGGAAGAAGAAGCCGCACGCTTCCGTCCGGAAGACTGGGGCATGAAACGCTCTGGCGCCAACGAGGACTACATGTTCCTCAACCTGGGGCCGAACCACCCTTCTGCTCACGGTGCGTTCCGTATCATTCTGCAACTGGACGGCGAAGAAATCGTCGATTGCGTTCCGGACATCGGCTACCACCACCGTGGTGCCGAGAAAATGGCCGAACGCCAGTCCTGGCACAGCTTCATTCCCTATACCGACCGTATCGATTACCTGGGCGGGGTGATGAACAACCTGCCTTATGTGCTCTCGGTCGAGAAGCTCGCAGGCATCAAGGTGCCGGAAAAGGTCGACGTCATCCGCATCATGATGGCCGAGTTCTTCCGTATCACCAGTCACCTGCTGTTCCTGGGTACCTACATTCAGGACGTGGGCGCCATGACACCGGTGTTCTTTACGTTCACCGACCGCCAGAAAGCCTACACCGTGATCGAAGCGATTACCGGCTTCCGTCTGCACCCTGCCTGGTACCGCATCGGCGGCGTCGCTCACGACCTGCCGCGCGGCTGGGAAAAACTGGTCAAGGACTTCGTCGACTGGCTGCCCAAGCGTCTCGACGAATACACCAAGGCTGCGCTGCAGAACAGCATCCTCAAGGGTCGTACCGTCGGCGTTGCCGCCTACAACACCAAGGAAGCCCTCGAGTGGGGCGTCACCGGTGCAGGCCTGCGCTCCACCGGTTGCGACTTCGACCTGCGCAAGGCTCGCCCTTACTCGGGCTACGAGAATTTCGAATTCGAAGTGCCGCTGGCCGCCAATGGCGATGCCTATGACCGCTGCATGGTCCGCGTCGAAGAGATGCGCCAGAGCATCAAGATCATCGACCAGTGCATGCGCAACATGCCGGAAGGCCCGTACAAGGCGGATCACCCGCTGACCACGCCGCCGCCGAAAGAGCGCACCCTGCAGCACATCGAAACCCTGATCACGCACTTCCTGCAGGTTTCGTGGGGCCCGGTCATGCCGGCCAACGAATCCTTCCAGATGATCGAAGCGACCAAGGGTATCAACAGCTATTACCTGACGAGCGACGGCGGCACCATGAGCTACCGTACCCGGATCCGCACCCCGAGTTACCCGCACCTGCAGCAGATCCCTTCGGTGATCAAAGGCAGCATGGTCGCGGACTTGATCGCGTACCTGGGTAGTATCGATTTCGTTATGGCCGACGTGGACCGCTAAGCATGAATAGCCCGCTAATCCAGACAGACCGTTTCGCCCTGAGCGAAACCGAGCGCTCGGCCATCGAGCATGAGATGCATCACTACGAGGACCCGCGCGCGGCGTCCATCGAAGCCCTGAAAATTGTTCAGAAGGAACGCGGCTGGGTGCCCGACGGCGCCATTTACGCGATCGGCGACCTGCTGGGCATCCCTGCCAGCGACGTCGAAGGCGTTGCCACCTTCTACAGCCAGATCTTCCGCCAGCCGGTCGGGCGTCACATCATTCGCGTCTGCAACAGCATGGTGTGCTTCATCGGCGGCCACGAAAACGTGGTCGACGAGATCAAGAGCTCACTGGGCATCGGCCTGGGTCAGACCACCGCCGACGGTCGTTTCACACTGTTGCCGGTCTGCTGCCTCGGCAACTGTGACAAGGCGCCGGCCGTGATGGTCGACGACGACACTTTCGGCGATGTACAGCCTGCTGGCGTTGCCAAGATGCTGGAGGGTTACCTATGACCATCACTTCCTTCGGCCCTGCCAACCGCATTACGCGCACGGCAGAAACCCATCCGCTGACCTGGCGTCTGCGCGACGACGGCGAGCCGGTCTGGCTCGACGAGTACCAGACCAAGGACGGCTACGCGGCAGCGCGCAAGGCGCTGACGCAACAGGCGCCTGACGATATCGTCCAGTCGGTCAAGGATTCCGGCCTCAAGGGCCGCGGCGGCGCAGGCTTCCCCACCGGTGTGAAGTGGGGCCTGATGCCCAAAGACGAGTCCATGAACATCCGCTACCTGCTGTGCAACGCGGACGAGATGGAGCCCAATACCTGGAAAGACCGCATGCTGATGGAGCAACTGCCCCATCTGCTGGTCGAGGGCATGCTGATCAGTGCCCGCGCGCTGAAAGCCTATCGTGGCTATATCTTCCTGCGCGGCGAATACGTCACCGCGGCCAAGCACCTCAATCGCGCAGTGGCGGAAGCCAAGGCTGCCGGTTTGCTGGGCAAGAACATTCTCGGCACCGGGTTCGACTTCGAACTGTTCGTGCACACCGGTGCCGGTCGCTACATCTGCGGCGAAGAAACCGCGCTGATCAACTCGCTGGAAGGCCGCCGCGCCAACCCGCGCTCCAAGCCACCCTTCCCTGCGGCAGTGGGCGTGTGGGGCAAGCCGACTTGTGTGAACAACGTCGAGACCCTGTGCAACGTGCCTGCCATCGTCAACAACGGCAACGACTGGTACAAGTCGCTGGCCCGCGAAGGCAGTGAAGACCACGGCACCAAGCTGATGGGTTTCTCCGGCAAGGTCAAAAACCCCGGTTTGTGGGAGCTGCCTTTCGGCGTACAGGCTCGCGAACTGTTCGAAGACTACGCCGGCGGCATGCGCGATGGCTTCAAGCTCAAGTGCTGGCAACCCGGAGGCGCCGGTACGGGTTTCCTGCTGCCGGAGCATCTGGACGCCCAGATGTATGCAGGCGGTATCGCCAAGGTCGGCACCCGTATGGGGACTGGGCTGGCGATGGCGGTCGACGATTCGGTCAACATGGTCTCGCTGCTGCGCAACATGGAAGAGTTTTTCGCTCAGGAGTCCTGCGGCTTCTGCACGCCATGCCGCGACGGTTTGCCATGGAGCGTGAAAATGCTTCGCGCCATCGAGAACGGTCAGGGTCAGCCGGGGGATATCGAAACCCTGCTGGGTCTGGTCAATTTCCTCGGCCCTGGCAAGACCTTCTGTGCCCATGCACCGGGCGCCGTTGAACCCTTGGGCAGTGCGATCAAGTATTTCCGTTCCGAGTTCGAAGCCGGTATCGCGCCAGCCAGCGCAACCACGCTCGTTCCGGGCAAAAGTCCGACAGTGGTCGGCGCATAACAAGACACAACGGTCGGCGGCTGTTCGGGCTGCCGTCCTCGTACCTGCTGACGCCCTCCGGGCTGAACGATACGGGTACTACCGAGATTCCATTAGCCACGCCCGCTGACAACGGGCCAACGAAGACCTTTGAACCATGGCTACTATTCACGTAGACGGCAAAGCGCTCGAAGTCGATGGTGCAGACAACCTGTTACAGGCATGTCTGTCGCTGGGCCTCGATATTCCTTATTTCTGCTGGCACCCCGCCCTTGGCAGCGTTGGCGCCTGTCGCCAGTGCGCGGTCAAGCAGTACACGGACGAGAACGACACACGCGGTCGTATCGTCATGTCCTGCATGACGCCAGCCACCGACAACACGTGGATTTCCATCGAAGACGATGAGTCCAAGGCCTTCCGGGCCAGTGTCGTCGAATGGCTGATGACCAACCACCCGCATGACTGCCCGGTCTGCGAGGAAGGCGGTCACTGCCACCTGCAGGACATGACGGTGATGACCGGCCACAACGAGCGCCGTTATCGCTTCACCAAGCGTACCCACCAGAATCAGGAACTGGGGCCGTTCATCGCGCACGAGATGAACCGCTGCATCGCCTGTTATCGCTGTGTACGCTTTTATAAAGACTACGCGGGCGGCACCGACCTGGGCGTCTACGGCGCCCATGACAACGTGTACTTCGGTCGCGTTGAAGATGGCACGCTGGAAAGCGAGTTCTCCGGCAACCTCACCGAGGTCTGCCCGACCGGTGTGTTCACGGACAAGACCCACTCTGAGCGCTACAACCGCAAGTGGGACATGCAGTTCTCTCCAAGCATCTGCCACGGCTGTTCCAGTGGCTGCAACATCAGCCCGGGCGAACGCTACGGTGAATTGCGCCGCATCGAAAACCGTTACAACGGCTCGGTCAACCAGTACTTCCTCTGCGACCGCGGACGTTTTGGCTACGGCTATGTCAACCGCAAGGATCGCCCGCGTCAGCCATTGCTCGTCGACGGTCAGGTCAAACTGAGCCTGGACGAGGCGCTGGACAAGGCGGCGGACCTGCTGCGCGGCCGTAACATCGTCGGTATCGGCTCTCCTCGCGCCAGCCTTGAAAGCAACTACGCGCTGCGTGAGCTGGTGGGTGCCGAGCATTTCTACAGCGGTATCGAAGCCGGTGAGCTGGAGCGTATCAGGCTGATCCTCAAGGTCCTGAACGACAGCCCGCTGCCGATCCCTACCCTGCGTGATATCGAAGATCACGATGCCATCTTCGTCCTCGGTGAAGACCTGACCCAGACAGCGGCGCGTATGGCCCTGGGCTTGCGCCAGGCCGTCAAAGGCAAGGCAGAAGACATGGCAGCGGCGATGAAAGTCCAGCCGTGGCTCGATGCAGCCGTGAAGAACATCGGTCAGCACGAACTGAATCCGCTGTTCATCGCCAGCCTCGCCGAGACCCGTCTCGACGACGTGGCGGAGGAATGCGTACATGCAGCGCCCGATGATCTGGCGCGTATCGGTTTTGCCGTGGCTCATGCCCTGGACGCCAGCGCACCTGCCGTCGAAGGACTGGACAGCGAGGCGCTGGAACTGGCGCAACGCATTGCCGACGCACTGCTGGCTGCCAAACGACCGCTGATCATTTCCGGCAGTTCGCTGGGTTCGACAGCGCTGATCGAAGCTGCTGCCAACATCGCCAAGGCCTTGAAGCTGCGCGACAAGCAGGGTTCCATCAGCCTGATCGTGCCTGAAGCCAACAGCATGGGCCTGGCGATGTTCGGCGGCGAGTCCGTAGATGCCGCGCTGCAAGCCGTGATCTCCGGCAAGGCCGACGCTATCGTGGTGCTGGAAAACGATTTGTATCGTCGTGTGGACGCCAGGATCGTCGACGCCGCGCTGAGCGCTGCGAAGGTCGTGATCGTCGCTGACCATCAGAAAACCCCGACCAGCGACCGCGCCCACCTGATCCTGCCAGCTGCCAGCTTCGCTGAAGGCGACGGCACACTGGTCAGCCAGGAAGGCCGCGCCCAACGCTTCTTCCAGGTCTTCGATCCGACCTATCTGGATGCCAGCATTCTGGTTCACGAAGGCTGGCGCTGGTTGCATGCCCTGCGTGCCACCTTGCTGAACAAGCCGGTTGACTGGACGCAACTCGACCACGTCACCGAAGCCTGCGCCGGCAGCACGCCGCAGCTGGCGGGTATCGTCAACGCCGCGCCGTCTGCGTCGTTCCGCATCAAAGGCCTGAAACTGGCTCGCGAACCGCTGCGTTATAGCGGCCGTACCGCGATGCGAGCCAACATCAGCGTGCATGAGCCGCGCACCTCGCAAGACATCGACACAGCGTTCTCGTTCTCCATGGAAGGCTACTCGGGCTCGGCCGAGCCTCGTCAGCAGGTGCCATTCGCCTGGTCGCCAGGCTGGAATTCGCCGCAGGCCTGGAACAAGTTTCAGGACGAAGTCGGTGGTCACTTGCGTGCTGGCGACCCGGGCACTCGCCTGATCGAAAGCCAGGGCGATGGTCTGTCGTGGTTCTCCAGCGTGCCACGCGCGTTCTCTCCAGAGCGCGGCACCTGGCAGGTCGTACCGTTCTTCCACCTGTTCGGCAGCGACGAAACCTCGTCTCTGGCCGCGCCGGTTCAGGAACGCATCCCGCAGGCCTATGTCGCAGTGGCCAAATCCGAAGCCGATCGCCTCGGCGTCAACGACGGTGCCCTGCTCTCCTTGAGCATCGGCGGCGAAACGCTGACCTTGCCGTTGCGCATCAGCGAAGAACTGGGCGCGGGCCTTGTGGCATTGCCGGCAGGACTGCCTGGCATTCCGCCGGCACTCTTCGGCAAATCCGTTGACGGTCTGCAGGAGGCAGCGCAATGACCTGGTTTACCCCTGATGTGATCGACGCAATCATTGCAGTGGTCAAGGCCATTGTGGTGTTGCTGGCCGTCGTGGTCTGCGGTGCGCTGCTGAGCTTTGTGGAACGTCGTCTGCTGGGCTGGTGGCAGGACCGTTATGGTCCGAACCGCGTGGGTCCGTTCGGCATGTTCCAGATCGCAGCCGACATGCTGAAGATGTTCTTCAAGGAAGACTGGACCCCACCGTTCGCCGACAAGGTGATCTTCACCCTGGCGCCGGTGGTTGCCATGAGCGCCTTGCTGATCGCCTTCGCGGTCATCCCGATCACCCCGACCTGGGGCGTCGCGGACCTGAACATCGGTCTGTTGTTCTTCTTCGCCATGGCCGGTCTTTCCGTGTATGCGGTGCTGTTCGCCGGCTGGTCGAGCAACAACAAGTTTGCCCTGCTGGGCAGCCTGCGTGCTTCGGCACAAACCGTGTCCTACGAAGTGTTCATGGGCCTTGCGCTGATGGGTATCGTGGTTCAGGTCGGCTCGTTCAACATGCGCGACATCGTTGAATATCAGGCGCAGAACCTGTGGTTCATCATTCCGCAGTTCTTCGGCTTTTGTACGTTCTTCATCGCAGGCGTGGCGGTGACTCACCGCCACCCGTTCGACCAACCGGAAGCCGAGCAGGAACTGGCTGACGGCTACCACATTGAATATGCCGGCATGAAATGGGGCATGTTCTTCGTGGGCGAATACATCGGGATCATTTTGATCTCGGCGCTGCTGGTGACGCTGTTCTTCGGCGGCTGGCACGGCCCGTTCGACATTCTGCCATCGCTGGCATTCTTCTGGTTCGCCTTGAAAACCGCGTTTTTCATCATGCTGTTCATTCTGCTGCGCGCCTCCATCCCGCGCCCGCGTTATGACCAGGTCATGGATTTCAGCTGGAAGTTCTGTCTGCCGCTGACCCTGATCAATTTGCTGGTGACTGCTGCGATTGTGTTGTTGAACACACCGGCAGGCTCGGTTCAGTGAGGATTTGACCCATGTTCAAATATATTGGTGACATCGTTAAGGGTACGGGTACCCAGTTGCGCAGCCTGGTCATGGTCTTCGGCCACGGCTTTCGCAAGCGCGACACCCTGCAATACCCCGAAGAGCAGGTTTATCTTCCGCCCCGCTACCGTGGCCGCATCGTTCTGACCCGCGACCCCGATGGTGAAGAGCGCTGCGTGGCGTGCAACCTGTGTGCGGTAGCCTGCCCGGTCGGCTGCATTTCGCTGCAGAAGGCCGAGACAGAGGACGGACGCTGGTATCCCGACTTCTTCCGCATCAACTTTTCGCGCTGCATCTTCTGCGGCCTGTGCGAAGAAGCCTGCCCGACGACCGCGATCCAGCTAACGCCGGACTTCGAGATGGCCGACTTCAAGCGTCAGGACCTGGTGTACGAGAAGGAAGACCTGCTGATCTCCGGACCCGGCAAGAACCCTGACTACAACTTCTATCGCGTTGCCGGTATGGCCATCGGCGGCAAGCCCAAGGGCTCCGCACAGAATGAAGCCGAGCCGATCAACGTCAAGAGCTTGCTGCCTTAAGGAAGTAAAGATGGAATTCGCTTTCTACTTCGCATCCGGTATCGCTGTTGTGTCCACCCTGCGGGTGATCACCAACACGAACCCGGTGCACGCCCTGCTCTACCTGATCATCTCGCTGATCGCCGTAGCAATGACGTTCTTCAGCCTCGGCGCGCCGTTCGCCGGTGTGCTGGAAGTCATTGCCTACGCGGGCGCGATCATGGTCCTGTTCGTGTTTGTGGTGATGATGCTCAACCTCGGCCCGGCCTCGGTTCAGCAGGAACGTGCCTGGCTCAAACCCGGCATCTGGATCGGCCCGGTCATTCTCGGCGCGCTGTTGCTGGCCGAGTTGCTGTATGTGCTGTTCGCCAACCCGACCGGCGCTGGTGTCGGTCACACCACGGTCGACGCCAAGGCAGTCGGCATCAGCCTGTTCGGGCCCTATCTGCTGGTGGTGGAACTCGCCTCGATGCTGTTGCTTGCAGCAGCCATCACGGCCTTTCATCTGGGCCGCAACGAGGCCAAGGAGCCAAGCCAATGAATGCTATCCCTCTTGAGCACGGTCTGGCGGTCGCCGGGGTCCTGTTCTGCCTGGGTCTGGTCGGCCTGATGGTGCGCCGTAACATTCTCTTCGTGTTGATGAGCCTGGAAATCATGATGAACGCCGCTGCACTGGCGTTCGTCGTGGCCGGCAGCCGCTGGGGGCAACCGGACGGGCAGGTGATGTTCATCCTGGTGATCAGCCTTGCGGCAGCCGAGGCCAGTATCGGCCTGGCGATCCTGATGCAACTGTATCGCCGCTTCCACACTCTCGATATCGATGCTGCCAGCGAGATGCGCGGATGAATCTTCTCTTTCTGACTTTCGTATTCCCCCTCATCGGCTTTCTGCTGCTGTCGTTCTCCCGTGGACGCATCTCGGAAAACCTCGCTGCGCTGATCGGCGTCGGCTCCATCGGCCTGTCAGCCATCGTCACGGCCTGGGTCATCTGGCAGTTCAACGTGGCGCCACCCGAAGGCGGTCACTACACCCAGGTGCTGTGGCGCTGGATGGATGTCGATGGCTTCCAGCCCAACTTCGCGCTGTATCTGGACGGACTGTCCGTCACGATGCTGGGCGTCGTGGTTGGCGTCGGCTTCCTGATCCACCTGTTCGCGTCCTGGTACATGCGCGGTGAAGCGGGCTACTCGCGCTTCTTCTCCTACACCAACCTGTTCATTGCCAGCATGCTGTTCCTGATCCTGGGCGACAACCTGCTGTTCATCTACTTCGGTTGGGAAGGCGTGGGCCTGTGCAGCTACCTGTTGATCGGTTTCTATTACAGCAACCGCAACAACGGCAACGCAGCGCTCAAAGCGTTCATCGTCACCCGTATCGGTGACGTGTTCATGGCTATCGGCCTGTTCATCCTGTTCCAGCAGCTGGGCACGCTCAATGTGCAGGAACTGCTGGTCAGGGCGCCGGAACACTTCAAGGTCGGCGATTTCTGGATCGTGCTGGCGACGTTGATGCTGCTGGGCGGTGCGGTCGGTAAATCTGCACAGCTGCCACTGCAAACCTGGCTGGCTGATGCGATGGCCGGTCCTACTCCGGTTTCGGCGCTGATCCACGCAGCAACCATGGTCACGGCGGGCGTTTACCTGATCGCGCGTACTCACGGCCTGTTTGCACTGGCACCTGACATTCTGCATCTGGTCGGCATTGTCGGCGGCGTCACGCTGGTTCTGGCGGGTTTCGCCGCACTGGTACAGACCGACATCAAGCGTATCCTCGCCTACTCGACCATGAGCCAGATCGGCTACATGTTCCTGGCACTGGGTGTCGGCGCCTGGGAAGGCGCGATCTTCCACCTGATGACCCACGCCTTCTTCAAGGCGCTGCTGTTCCTTGCTTCCGGTGCGGTGATCGTTGCCTGCCACCACGAGCAGAACATCTTCAAGATGGGCGGCCTGTGGAAGAAACTGCCATTGGCCTACGCCAGCTTCATCGTCGGTGGCGCTGCTCTTTCCGCCCTGCCGCTGCTGACGGCGGGCTTCTACTCCAAGGACGAAATTCTCTGGGAAGCATTTGCCAGCGGTAACAACGGTTTGCTGTATGCCGGTCTGGTGGGCGCGTTCATGACGTCGCTGTACACCTTCCGTCTGATCTTCATCGCGTTCCATGGTGAAGCCAAGACCGAAGCACACGCAGGTCACGGCATCGCTCACTGGCTGCCACTGTCGGTGCTGATCGTGCTGTCGACATTCGTCGGCGCGCTGATCACGCCGCCCCTGGCCGGTGTGCTGCCGCAGAGCGTCGGCCATGCCGGTGGCGAAGCCAAACACAGTCTGGAGATCGCTTCCGGCGCCATCGCGCTGGCCGGTATCCTGCTGGCAGCGTTGCTGTTCCTCGGCAAGCGCCGCCTGGCGACGGCTATCGCCAACAGCGCTCCGGGCCGTTTCCTTTCGGCCTGGTGGTTCGCGGCCTGGGGCTTCGACTGGATCTACGACAAGCTGTTCGTCAAGCCGTATCTGGCGATCAGCCATGTACTGCGTAGCGACCCGTTCGACCGCACCATCGGCTTGATCCCACGTCTGGTCAAAGGCGGTCATGACACCATGAGCCGCACCGAGACCGGCCAGTTGCGTTGGTATGCTGCCTCGATCGCCGTGGGTGCCGTTCTGGTACTCGGTGCCGTCGTTCTGGTTGCGATCTGATATGAACCTTGCGAATTTGCGAAAGGAATTGAGCCCGTCATGATTCTGCCCTGGCTAATCCTGATCCCCTTCATCGGCGGCCTGCTGTGCTGGCTGGGTGAGCGCTTCGGCTCTACCCTGCCGCGCTGGATTGCGTTGCTGACAATGACCCTGGAACTGGTTCTCGGCCTCTGGCTGTGGGCTACCGGCAACTTCGGCTACGCGCCGGTGCCGGGTGCCGATCCGACCTGGACCCTGGAATTCCACCACCCGTGGATCACCCGCTTCGGCATCGACGTGCATCTGGCACTCGATGGCCTGTCGCTGCTGATGATCCTGCTGACCGGCCTGCTGGGCGTGCTGTCGGTGCTGTGCTCGTGGAAGGAAATCCAGCGCAAGGTCGGTTTCTTCCACCTTAACCTGATGTGGATCCTGGGCGGTGTCGTCGGCGTATTCCTCGCCATCGACCTGTTCATGTTCTTCTTCTTCTGGGAAATGATGCTGGTGCCGATGTATTTCCTCATCGCGCTCTGGGGTCACAGTTCTTCGGATGGCAAGAAAACCCGTATCTATGCGGCCACCAAGTTCTTCATCTTCACTCAGGCCAGCGGCCTGATCATGCTGGTGGCGATCCTGGGTCTGGTGCTGGTGCACTTCAATCAGACCGGCGTGATCACCTTTGCCTACGCCGACCTGCTGAAGACCAAACTGGCACCGGGCACCGAGTACATCCTGATGCTGGGCTTCTTCATTGCCTTCGCCGTCAAGCTGCCGGTGGTGCCATTGCACTCCTGGCTGCCGGATGCGCATGCCCAGGCACCGACCGCAGGCTCCGTCGACCTGGCGGGTATCCTGCTGAAGACGGCGGCTTACGGCCTGCTGCGCTTTGCCCTGCCGCTGTTCCCCAACGCATCGGCCGAGTTCGCACCGATTGCCATGACGCTGGGCCTGGTCGGTATCTTCTACGGCGCATTCCTCGCGTTTGCCCAGACCGACATCAAGCGTCTGATCGCGTTCTCCAGCGTTTCGCACATGGGCTTCGTACTGATCGGTATCTACTCGGGCAGCCAGCAAGCCCTGCAAGGCGTACTGATCCAGATGATCGCCCACGGTCTGTCGGCCGCGGCACTGTTCATTCTCAGTGGTCAGTTGTACGAGCGTCTGCACACTCGCGACATGCGTGAGATGGGCGGTCTGTGGTCACGCATCGCCTACATCCCGGCCATCAGCCTGTTCTTTGCCGCCGCCTCTCTGGGTCTGCCGGGCACCGGCAACTTCGTCGGCGAGTTCCTGATTCTGCTGGGCAGCTTCGCCAGCTCACCATGGATCACGGCGATCGCCACCTCCGGTCTGGTGTTTGGTTCTGTCTACTCGCTGATCATGATCCACCGCGCCTACTTCGGCCCGTCGAAGTCCGACGAGGTTCTGAAGGGCATGGACGGACGGGAAATGATCATGGTGCTGGGCCTTGCCGTGTTGCTGGTCGTGCTCGGGGTGTTCCCGCAGCCGTTCCTCGACACATCGGCGGCGACCATGCATGGCGTGCAGCAATGGCTAGGCACTGCCTTCACTCAACTCGCTTCGGCCCGGTAAGAGCGCTATGGACCTGACGATTCAACACTTTATTGCGCTTGCGCCACTGCTGATCACCAGCCTCACCATTGTCGTGGTGATGCTTGCGATCGCATGGCGCCGCAATCACTCGCAAACGTTCCTGCTTTCGGTAGCAGGCCTCAACCTGGCCCTGCTGTCGATTTATCCGGCATTGAAAGTCGCCCCTCTGGTCGTGACGCCACTGCTGCATATCGACAACTTTGCCTGCCTGTACATGGCGATCATCCTCGCCTCTACCCTCGCTTGCGTGACCATGGCGCACGCCTATCTGGGTGACGGCAAGGTCGGGTATCCGGGCAATCGCGAAGAGCTTTACCTGCTGATCCTGCTGGCAGCTGCCGGTGGACTGGTGCTGGTCAGCGCTCAGCATCTGGCGGGCCTGTTCATCGGTCTGGAACTGCTGTCGGTACCGGTCTACGGGCTGGCGGCTTATGCCTTCTTCAACAAGCGTTCGCTGGAAGGCGGCATCAAGTACATGGTGCTGTCGGCTGCAGGTTCGGCGTTCCTGCTGTTCGGTATGGCGCTGCTGTATGCAGAGGCAGGCTCGCTGAGCTTCGACGGTATCGGCAAGGCCATCGCAGCGACCGGCATGCCGAGTCCGATTGCCAGCCTGGGTCTGGGCATGATGGTCGTCGGCCTGGCCTTCAAGCTGTCACTGGTGCCTTTCCACCTGTGGACCCCGGACGTTTACGAAGGCGCTCCTGCGCCGGTCGCAGCCTTCCTGGCAACTGCCAGCAAGGTGGCGGTATTCGCGGTACTGGTGCGTCTGTTCCAGGTTTCACCAGCAGCCAGCAGCGGTGTCCTGCATGACGTACTGGCAGTCATCGCCGTCGCGTCGATCCTGGTTGGCAACCTGCTGGCGCTGACCCAGACCAATCTCAAGCGTCTGCTGGGCTACTCCTCCATCGCTCACTTCGGTTACCTGATGATTGCTCTGGTGGCCAGCAAAGGCATGGCGGTCGAGGCGATCGGCGTCTATCTGGCGACTTACGTCCTGACCTCGCTGGGCAGCTTCGGTGTGATCACCATGATGTCTTCGCCTTACAGCGGACGTGATGCCGATGCAATGTTCGAATACCGTGGTCTGTTCTGGCGTCGCCCTTACCTGACGGCAGTCATGACCCTGATGATGCTGTCGCTGGCGGGTATCCCGCTCACCGCAGGTTTCATCGGCAAGTTCTATATCATCGCCACCGGTGTCGAATCGCAGCTGTGGTGGCTGGTCGGGGCTCTGGTAATCGGTAGCGCCATCGGCGTGTTCTATTACCTGCGCGTGATGGTCACCATGTATCTGGTCGACAACAAGCTTCCTCGCCACGACGCAGCCATCAACTGGGCACAGCGCACGGGCGGCGTGATGCTGCTGGCCGTTGCGATCCTGACCTTCGTGCTGGGTGTCTACCCGCAACCGCTGCTCGATCTGGTGCTCAACGCCGGTCTGCACGTAGCGGGCTGATCCTGCGCAAACGCAAAGCCCTGCTCTCGAGCAGGGCTTTTTTTTGTCTTCGAAAATGGCTGGAACGGCTACCCGGCAACGCTTTTCGCGGCACGAACAGCGCCAGGGGATAGGCCCATCGTTCTTTTGAATGCACGGCTGAAGGCAGCCAATGAACCGTAACCCAGTTGACTGGCAACAGCCTCCAGAGAACAGTGTTCACGGCTCAGCCTGTGCAATGCCAGGCGCATTCTCAGCTCCGTCAGGTACTGCAATGGCGGCATACCCGTTGCCTCGAGAAAGCGCTGTGCGAACACAGAGCGGGAATGCCTGGCCTCATGGGCAAGCGTGGCCACCGTCCAGTTTCTGCCTGGGTGCCGGTGCATCATGACAATGGCCCGGCTCAGCCGAGGGTCTTGCAAAGCACCGAGCCAGCCTGTGGCATTCCCACAGCCGCCTGCAACCCAACCACGCACCAACAGCGCGGCCACGACTTCAGCAAGACGTGCCAGAATCCCCGCATGCCCGGCCTGCAGCATCAAGCTCTCACGCTCCATTGCCGCAAGCATGGGCCGCAGCTCGGGACATGTCTCCAACAGAGTGCTGACCTGCATGACATCCGGCATGGCGGCAACAAGCGGTTGCATGCCGCCCAGCTCCAACTCCATGCAACAGCTGAAGATGATCGCGTGATCAAAGACTCCGCCCTCCTCGTCGTATGCCCCATTGTGAACGCCATCGACAATGCCGGTAGACGGGTCAAACAGCTGTATATCGCTCGTAGCCGTGTCTTCAGCCGACAAAATGGCATGGTGCCCACCGCGCGGAATCAGAACCGCGTCTCCGGTATCGAGCCTGTACAGAACGTTCTCAGCGCTGCGTAGCCAGACCGGCCCACGTCCGACGAAATGAAACTGTGCTCGCCCGATTGCGTTACTGAAGCCAACACCAAGAGGCGGTACGACTTTCAACCTGCGGAATTGAACACCGAATAGACGCATACCGAGCAGCAGTTCGCTGATGGGGTCATTTGAGCAGGTTGGCATGGAGAACGGTCATCGCGAATTCAGGATGATTAATCAATTTTTCCGGATCCTACGCCATAGACCGTCCTGCGTCATCGACCTACAGTGCGCCCATCACTTCTGCCGCAGGGAAATCGCCTCATGAATCACATTCGCTTCGTTCGCCTACTGCGTAATACCTGGCTTGTCGCGCTGTTAAGCGGACTATCGTCGATTGCCCTGGCAATAGACAAAAGCTACACCGTCACAGCCCCTGACGGCGTCAAGCTCGCTGTGCAGGAATCAGGAGATCCGAGCGGCCCGGCGCTGATTTTCATCCACGGCCTGCTGGGCAGTCACCTCAATTGGGAAAAGCAGATCGGTAATCCTCAGCTACAGCGCTACCGGATGATTACCTATGACCTGCGCGGTCACGGGCTTTCCGACAAGCCCGGGAATATCGAGGCGTACCGCAATGGACGTCATTATGCGGACGATCTGGCAGCGGTAGTTGAAGCCACTGCAAGCAAGCGTCCGGTGCTGGTTGGCTGGTCAATGGGGGGCGTGGTCATGTCCAACTACCTCGCCGCCTATGGCGATGCGAAGATCGGCGGGGTTGTGTATGTCGATGGTGTCATCGAGCTCAACGCTGCTTTGATTACAGCCCATCCTCAAGTGTATGCAGGCCTGAGCTCAGAGGACCTGAAGACCCACCTTGATGCAGTACGTACTTTTCTCGGACTGTGCTTCCAGACAAAGCCGGATGCACTGATCTTCGAGCGGCTGCTGTCGAGTGCCGCGATGGCATCGTGGGCGATGACCCGTGCTACGCCTGCAATGACTGTCGATGCGGCAGAAGGCTTGCCCAGGGCAAAGGTGCCGGTATTGATGCTGTATGGCGGCAAGGATGAGCTGGTCAATGTTCAGCCCAGCATCGCACGTGCCCGGCAACTCAATGCGCGGATTCAATCCAAGGTGTACGAAAATTCAGGCCACGCGCCATTTCTGGAAGAAGCATCGCGCTTCAATACCGATCTGACAGCCTTCATGGACTCGGCTGCCATCGCGGCAAAAGGCTCAGAATGAGACCTGCTCCGGGGGTTATGTCCTAACAAAAAACCCGCGCATGCCCCCTGCCTGATAAATGGCAGGAGGCATGCGCGGGTCTGTGTCGGCTGCGCCTTCTTACGATATCAGCCAGGCAGTTTTACGGGCTTCTTGGCGCCGCTGAACAACCCCCAGCTGGACATGAACAGCGCCGCCACCAGAGGTCCGATCACAAAGCCGTTCAGACCGAAGACCGACATGCCGCCCAGCGTGGAAATAAGGATCAGGTAATCCGGCATTTTGGTGTCTTTGCCCACCAGGATCGGGCGCAGTACGTTATCCACCAGACCGATCACAAAGACGCCAAACAAGCCCAGTACCACACCTTGCCAAATCATCCCACTAAGCAGGAAGTAGATGGCCACTGGCGCCCAGACAATCCCGGCTCCCACCGCAGGCAACAGCGACAGGAATGCCATGATCACCGCCCAGAGCAGTGCACTCGGGATGTCCAGCACCCAGAAGATGAAACCGCCCAGCGCACCTTGCGTGACCGCGACCACCACGTTGCCTTTGACCGTGGCACGTACCACTCGGGTGAACTTGAGCTGCAGACGACGCTTCTGCTGTTCGCCCAACGGGAAGGCCGTGCGGATCTTGCGTACCAGTTCCTGTCCGTCTCGCAGGAAGAAGTACAGCAGGTAGAGCATGATGAAGACGCTGACGACAAAGTCGAAGGTGCCCTGCCCGAAGCTGAATGCCTGGGTCGCCAGGTACTGACTGCCCTGCATCGCGCCCTTGGCGATCTTGTCGCGCAACCCTTCCAGGTCGCCCATGCCCAGACGATCGAGCAGCGCCTGCATGGAGTGCGGCAGCAGGTCCTTGAACTCGGCCAGATAACCGGCGATATCCAGTTGCCCGGTCTCGACGTTCTTGTACAGCGTGGTGCCCTCCTGAACCAGCAAGGCGCTGATCACGATCACCGGCAGAATGGCGATGACCAGACAGATCATCAGGGTGCACAGGGAAGTGAGATTGCGTGACCAGTTGAACTTGATCTGCAATTTGCGCTGCACAGGCGCGAAGATGATTCCGAGGATGACCGCCCAGAACACTGCGCCATAGAACGGCAGCAGAATCCATATGAAGGCAATGGTCACCAGTACCAGTAGCAGAATGAGGGTTTTGTATTGCAGCGTGGTTTCGTTCATGTCCTGTCCATGTCATTAGACCGCGCGTCGCGCCCGGTCTAGAGCTTAGTCAGCACACGAGCGCACGAGTGCCATCTTCCATGAAGGCAATATGACGGCGACGTCAGTCGCGGGTGATGGCAGGGATTCACCCCCCTGCCAGACAGGCATCAGACCCGGAACTGACCACCAGGTTGTCCAGGCGCGCACCCGGTTCTGCCAGGCTGCGTGAGGTCTCGGCGCTTTGCCGGGTTTCATCGGCGACGCGCTCCACTGCACCCGCGATCCGATGAGCGCTGCGATTGATTTCTCTGAAAGATGCCGGCTGACGTACTACGGGGCAGTCCGCTCTGGCAGGTCTATGCGTACCCGCAATCCCCCTGCCGGACTCTCCAGCAATTGCAATTGACCGCCCCACGCCTCGACGATGTCGCGCACGATACCCAGACCCAGCCCGTGGCCAGTAATCTGCTCGTCAAGACGAGCGCCCCGACTGAACACTTCTGCGCGTTGCGCCTCGGGAATACCAGGCCCATCGTCATCCACCAACAGACAGAAGCCCTGATGCTGACTCAGAATGTCCAGACGCACCTCGCTGTCGGCCCATTTGCAGGCGTTGTCCAGCAGGTTGCCGAGCAGTTCGAGAATGTCCTCTCGATCCCACGGCAGGTACATGCCCGCCTCGACATCGTTGATCAACTGGAGGTGGGCACCATGAATCATACCCAGTGTGGAGAAAAGCCCGGGCAGTTCGGCGTCACAATCGAAGCGGGCTCCCGGTAGAGCGTCGCCGGAGAGGCGTGCGCGATTGAGCTCGCGTTCCAGACGCAGACGGATATTTTCCAGCTGCTCCTGCAGCGTCCTGCGCAAGGCCGGGTTGGCGTCCAATTGTCCGCTGAGGGCCAGGCTGAGCAAGACCGCGAGCGGTGTCTTCAAGGCATGTCCAAGATTACCCAGTGCATTGCGTGAGCGTTTCAGGCTGTCTTCGGTATGCGCGAGCAAGTGGTTGATCTGCGCCACCAGCGGCTCGAGTTCGAGGGGAACCTGATTATCCAGTTGTGAGCGCTGGCCCTGCTGGAGCTGAAAGATCTGCTCGCGAACGGTTTCAAGCGGACGAAGCGCTCTTCGCACGGTGATGCGTTGTAACACCAGCACCAGGATCAGCGCGGCAAGCCCAAGTCCCAGTCCGATCTGCTGCATGAGACGAAAACTCGCCCTGACCGGCGTGTAATCCTGTGCGACGGTGATTGAAACCTGCTTGCCGAACTTGCGGTATTCGCTGGTCAGCATCAACAGCGACTGCCCGGTTTTGCCGAGCTCAAGATTGGCATGCAAACCCACCCCGGGCTGGGGCAGCTCGAAATCCCACAGGGAACGGGATCGCCAGTGCCCCTGCGGCAAATCCATGCGGAAATAATGGCCGGACAACGGCCGCTGATAGGCACCCGACAGGCGATGATCATCCAGTTGCAGCCCGGCCGGTCCTCGTACCAGCGCTACCAGCAGGTTTTCACTCTCGTTGCGCAGACCTGACTCAAGGTAGCGCTGCAGGCCCACTTCGAACAGCCAAAGACTGGTCTGCGCCATCACCAGACCGACAACGACCATGACGGCGATCAGCCCCAGACTCAGACGTCGCTGTATGGACTTCAACCGCCGGCTCCACCGTACAAATAGCCCTGACCGCGGCGTGTCTCGACGACTGCGCGGCCCAACTTGCGCCTCAGGTGATTGACATGGACTTCAATGACGTTGGAATCACGCTCGTTTTCGCCATCGTACAAGTGCTCTGAAAGATGGCTTTTAGAGAGAATCTGTCCCGGGTGGAGCATGAAATAACGCAGCAACCGAAACTCAGCTGAGGTGAGCTGGATATCCACGCCATCCCGGCTGACGCATTGCCGGCCTTCATCCAGATTAAGGCCGGCCGATTCCAGCGTGGGCTGGTTGGCCAGCCCGTGCGAACGTCGCAGCAGTGCCTGAATACGCAGTTGTAGCTCTTCAGGATGAAAAGGCTTGGTCAGGTAATCGTCGGCGCCTGCCTTCAAGCCTTCTATACGCTCTGACCAGGAGCCTCGCGCGGTCAGAATCAACACAGGGGTCGCCAGACCTTTGCTGCGCCACTGTTGGAGAACCTCAAGCCCTGGCATGCCAGGCAAACCCAGATCCAGAACGATCAGGTCATACGGCTCGGTTGCGCCTTGATGAACCGCATCGCGCCCGTCAGCCAGCCAGTCGACCGCGTAGCCTTGACGCCCCAGCGCAGCGAGCAGCTCATCGGCAAGGGGAACATGGTCTTCAACCAGTAGCAGGCGCATCAGTCATCGTCCTCGTCTTTCAGCAATCGGCTATCACGTGCATCGAACTTGAGCTCGCGGACAACGCCCTCAGGGGTCAGCAACTCAAATTCATACACGTACATATTATTCTTTTCCTCGAGCTCGGCCTCCAGCAGGCGAGAGCCCGGATGAAGGCCCATCGCGCGCTCGATGAACTGCTCGAGAGGCAGGATGACCCCGCGCTGCCGCAAACTGAGCGCTTCATCCTGATTCAGATCTCTGGCATACACAAAAGAGCAGGTCAGGCTCAAACCAAGGATGACACAGAGACGCTTGTCGACATTCATTAGTTATCCTGATGATTCCTGTAGACCTGGCCCGTGGCGGCGTCCATTTCGAGAACCCACTCAATACCCTGTTTGTCACGCAGCTCGACAGTGTAAACGTACCTGCCGTAGATGTTCTTGAACTGCGTGCCAATGATACTGGCATCGGGGTGTTTGCTCAGCGCTTTGGCATCAAGCTTTTCAGCCGAATGAAGCGTACCTGCATCACTGAGGCGCAGCACTTCCTGTGGGTCGACGCTACGCGCCTGAATGAAACAGGACGTCAAAAAAAATGTAAGGGCCGCCAGCAGGGTGGTCAGCGTTTTCATAGGGGGTATCCATAGCGATCGGTGCTTCTATGGCGTCCACCTTAACCGGTACAACTTAACTCAAACTGAATAGATCTGGCCGAGTGCCATCAATCACTCCTGGCAGGGTCATCCCGGCCAACCCTTGCATGGAGTTTCAGGCCATTGCTGTTAAACTCGTCGATTGCATTTATCGCGTGAGCGATCGCCATTTTTCCGGGGCCAATACACAGTGGAAATCTTCAAAGAGTTTACCTTCGAGTCAGCACACCGCCTCCCCCACGTTCCTGAGGGGCACAAGTGTGGACGTCTGCACGGCCATTCGTTTCGTGTCGGCATTCATCTGGCCGGAAAGGTTGATCCCCATACCGGCTGGATCCGGGACTTCTCGGAAATCAAGGCGATCTTCAAGCCGCTGTATGAACGCCTCGATCATAACTACCTGAATGACATCCCGGGCCTGGAGAATCCAACCAGCGAAAACCTGGCGAAATGGATCTGGAATGAATTGAAGCCTCTGCTCCCGGAGCTGTCGGCGGTCCGTATTCACGAGACCTGCACCAGCGGATGTGAATACCGCGGCGACTGATTGCCCTGACAATAAAAAAACCACCTTATCGGTGGTTTTTTTGTGCCTGTCGATCGGCGGCAGATATAGCCACGCAGAAGCATGATGCATAGAAACGAAAACGTCTTTTCACGCTGGTTTTTACAGGCACCAGACAAACAAAAACCCTCAACGCGTAAGCGATGAGGGTTTCTGGAATTTAATCTTGACGATGACCTACTCTCACATGGGGAAACCCCACACTACCATCGGCGATACATCGTTTCACTACTGAGTTCGGGATGGGATCAGGTGGTTCCAATGCTCTATGGTCGTCAAGAAATTC